>JBDUEM010000289.1:0-9423 GCA_040002435.1 Bryobacteraceae bacterium | reverse complement strand
ATAACTCAGGCACGCTGCCTGCCAAACCCCTTAGTCCGAGGCATCAACTACTTAGCACCAACCCTAGCCGCTGCGGTGTGGAAAAAAGGTATCCCTCAGACTATTAATAGCGCATTTTGGGGGCGGCGGGAAGCGTGAGATCCTTAGAGTTCAAGTTCGCGCTTATGGAATCCACTACCGCTACACTCGCCACCAGCCAAATTCACTCCGTTGTGAAGGATGTTTTGGATACCACTCCTGTGATTGACATGCACACCCACCTGTTCACGCCGTCTTTCGGCGCGATTGGACTGTGGGGCATTGACGATCTGGTCACTTATCACTATCTGGAGGCCGAGCTATTCCGCTCGTCGCCTATTACGCCGCGCCAGTATTGGGAAATGGCGAAACGCGAGAAGGCGGACGCTATCTGGCGCGCCCTGTTTGTGGAGAACACTCCTATATCGGAGGCGACGCGCGGCGTTATAGCGGTGCTGCAAGCTTTCGGCCTTCCCACGACGAGTGACAATCTTAGCGAGGCAAGGCAATTTTTCGACGCCCAGAAGATTGAGACTCACCTGGACCGTGTGCTGCAGATCGCGGGCGTAAGCGATGTCGTGATGACCAACGATCCGCTGGATCCGGCCGAGGCGCCATTGTGGGAAGCGGGCGCCGCCGGACATCAACGGATGCACGCCGTGTTGCGGCTGGACCGGATTCTGAACAAGTGGCACGAGCACTGGCAGGTCTTGGCGGCCAAGGGTTATGCGGTGGACGCCGGCGCTTCCGGTAACAGCGCCGCGGAAGTGCGAAGATTTCTGAGCGATTGGTGCGGCCGGATGCGCCCGGTCTATATGGCCGTTTCTCTGCCGGATTCTTTTCAATATCCCGAAGACAGCATTCGCGCGAGATTGCTTCGCGATGCCGTATTGGCAAGCTGCCGCGAGTTCGACATTCCGCTTTCGCTGATGATTGGCGTGCGCTACCAGGTGAATCCGGAACTGCGCCTGGCTGGAGATGGCTCGGGCCGTGCGGATCTGGCCGCGCTGGAGAATGTCTGCCGCGACTTCCCAGAGAATCGTTTCCTGGTGAGTGTATTGAGCCGAGAGAATCAGCATGAGCTCTGCGTTTACGCGCGGAAATTCAATAACCTGCTTCCTTTCGGCTGCTGGTGGTTTCTGAACAACCCGTCTGTAGTGGAGGAGATCACCAGGGAACGGCTGGAAATGCTGGGGGCGAGTTTCATTCCGCAGCATTCCGACGCGCGTGTGCTGGAGCAGGTGATTTACAAATGGCGCAATACCAGAAGGACGATGACCCCCATCCTGACCAATACGTACAGGCTGCTGGGAGACGACGGCCGCATTGTGACACGAGAGCAGATAAAGCAGGACGTCGTCAGAATGTTCCGGACCAATTTTGAGCGTTGGAGCGGAATGAAAGGAAATTGACTATCCCTGCTTAGAGGCTTCGATGGCCTCGGCGAGGATATCGTACTCGGGTGGCGCGTCGTGCCTTTGGCCGTTAATGAAAAACGTCGGCGTTCCGTTCACACCGCTGCGCACGCCTCCCATGAAGTCCTGCTTCACCCGTTCCTCGAACGCACCGCTGCTCAAGGCATCGGCAAGGGCCTGGGGGTCCATGCCGTTCTTTTTGGCCAGCGCCGACAGATACTCCACCGAGAGCCGAGACTGGTGTTCGAAGATGCCGTCATGCATCTCCCAAAACTTGCCGTGTGTGCCCGCGAACTCCGCGGCCTCGGCGGCTGGTTCCGCCAGCGGGTGCATCTCATTCAAAGGGAAGTTCCGGAAGACGAATCGCAGCGAGTCTCCGAAATGCTGCTGGAGGCGCTTCACCACTGGATGCGCATGCGCACAGTGGGGGCACTCGTAGTCGCCGTACTCCACCAGCGTGACTTTGGCCGTTTCCGGCCCCTGGATGTGATCCTGCGGTGACACCTCTACCTTAAGCCGCATGTGTTCCCTCGCTGGTCAGTTTCTCAAGCGCCTCCAGAATTCCGTCGGCGCCCGGATTCACGCCGACAGGGGAGCAATAACTCCAGCGGATGACGCCTTCCTTGTCGATCACGAACAGCGCGCGTTCGCTGAATCCCGCCTCGTGGTACGCGCCGTATAGCTTTGACACTGCGCCCTTCGGTTCAAAATCGGCAAGGAGTGGAAAGTGCAATTTGCGGTCCTTGGCGAAGGCGGCGTGGCACCATGCGCCGTCGACGGAAATTCCGAGGAGTTCCGCGTGATGCTTATGGAACTCCGGAAGGATTTCGTTGTACAACGCCATCTGGTCTCCGCAAACCGGACTCCAGTCAGCGGGGTAGAACGCAAGAATTACGGGCCGGCCCTTCAGCTCGGAAAGCGTGATGGTTTGATCGGGTGTGACAGGGAGCGTGAAATCGGGCGCCGGAGTGTCAGGAGTAAGAATGTTCGTCATTGAGCCTCTTACTATCTTCACCCCTCGCGGGCGAAGCTTGTCACTCGGCCGGCTCGTAGTAGAGAACAACGCTGCCGTTGCGGAAGGTCCGCGACTTCGTGAGCTTGAAATTCAACGGGTGGTTTACGCCGTCGAACATCGTCCGCCCCTTGCCCAGAACGATGGGGGTGACCACCACCTGGAATTCATCGATCAGGCTCTCCTGCGCCAGTTGCGAGACAATGGTGCCGCTTCCCAGGATGGCCATGTCGATTCCCGGCTCTTGCTTCCGTTTTCGTATCTCGGCCACCAAGTCGCCTTTTACCAGTTCCGTGTTGCTCCACGTCACGTTATCGAGCTTTCTCGAGAACACCAGTTTTGGCATGGCATTCATCCGTTCGGCAACAGCAGGGTTGTCCTGAAGTGCCATCGGCGTGGGCCAGTAGCTCGCCATCATTTCGTAGGTAACCCTTCCGAACACCAGGCGGCCTTCGCCACTGGCGTTGCCGGCGACGAATTCATCCCATTCCGTGTCCGGCTTCCTGGAGTACAGCCAGCTCAAATCTCCGTTCGCCCCGGTAAAGTAGCCGTCGAGAGATACGCTGTTGAATACGATTAATCGATTCATTTCCTGACCTCGGCAATCATTGCTTCGAGAGTTTTTTCGCTGACGGGCCGTACTTCCACCACGCCGTGCAGTGAAGTCGGACAGCGGGCCGCCCACGCGAGGGCGGCATCCAGGTCAACCACCTCAATGGTGTGGAAGCCCCCCAGTTGCTCTTTCGTCTCCGCATACGGACCGTCGAGGACTTTCGTCTTTCCGTCCACGGTCCGCACGGTAACCGCCGAGGATGTTGGATTCAGGCCCATGCTGTTCTTCAGCACGCCGGCCTTCGCCATGGCTTCTACATAAGCGACATAGACGCCCAGCCAGTGCTCCTTCTCCGTGCTGGTCAGTTTCGGCCAGCCCGCCTCATCCACGTAGTCCATCAGAATATATTTCATCCAGCTCTCCTTCTATCAGGATGACGCTTGGAATCTTCTGATTTCGACAGCCGTGTTGAGCTAATTTATGAGGCCGTAGATGATCACCTTGCCCGAGAAAGTGGGAAGAAAGACCTTGCCGTTCGCGACGAGGGGTTGATTGAATTTTGTCAAAAACGCGTCAGTGTCATCGGGATCGAGGCCAATGTTGTTCCATAACTCATGAAACACGCCGTTGGCGAAATCGGCCGCGTGATAGGCGTGGAGATAACCCGGCTGCAGCCACGAAGTGTTGCTGGAGGGAACATAGGCCCACAGAATCCCGGTAGTCGGATCGTTGCCATTTGCGGAGATGACGATGTTGGCTCCCTGGTAGCCGGCTCCGATACCGTCGGTCTGACCTTCCGCGAGCACCGCACCGGCGGAGGAAGTCTCATCCAGCCCGAAAGCCTTTAACGTGTCAAGGGGAAAGCCCGGTTCCGTTCCGTAAACATAGCCACCTCCACCAGGCCACGCATATATAACGTTGTTCCAATAAGCCAGGCCGTTGTAGATCCCCGTCCAATCGTACCCGCTGCTATAGCGGGCGACGGCCCGGAAGCGGGCAGATAGCCCCATGTCCGCGGTGTTGGCGACGAACATATCTCCGAATTTGCTGCCGGAAATAATGCGTCCGGTCCCCGGAATAACGATGGCGCGGCTGGAACCCAGATCGAGGTCGAAGTTGGAATCCCAATCGTTGCCTTCAGGGTAGAAGCCGGTCTTCGCCTGCACTTCCAGCGTAATTGGATCCACCTTGAGGATGCTGTCGGAATTATCATCCGGATTCGACTCGTCCTCGGCCAGGTTCCCGGTGGTGAAGTAAATGGAACTACCGTCCGAAGCCGGTCCGCCTCCGGACTGCCAGATGCCGGCGCCTGACTTTGCAGGAGAATAGTTGAAGACACCTACCTGGCGAAGGTTTGTATCATAGGCGAACATCCAGCCGTAGTACGGCGTCTCGTCCTGGTGTGAGGCAAACGCCACGTAGATCCGCCCGTTCAGCAGGAGTAGCGCCGGCCGTTGCAACTGAAACCAGGAGTTGAAGGTAACCCCACCATGACTTCCGGCAATTTCGACCGGCGGCAGCAGATCCATGCCTGTACTCAGGCTGATTTTGTGGATGAAATGGCGGTGTTGATGGGGTGCTTCGTCACCGTCCATCGTATTGGCCACGAAATACATAGCCTTGCCGGGGATATCGATCACCGGGGTTCCGACGATCCCGATCGGGCCATCCGTGTCGCCGACATCGCAATCGGCGAAATCGTGGTATCCCCGATCGGGATTCAGTTCCGACGAAGCTACCGGATTTCCAAAACTCGACGCAAAGATGAGGGAATAGTCCATGGCATCATAGGCGTACACCATATTGGTTGTGGTGGCGAGGAAGAGCAGATCGCGCCGGCCGGCACCTGTGGCAACCCTGGGAACATACAGAGGCTGGGCATAAAGACAACCCGAAACGTAAACCGTGCCCAACTTTCCAAACGAGCCGGGAACGACGTTGGCGGGGGTAAGGATGGTCTCCTGGGTGTTTGCCCCGGTCCGTTCGTTATCGTAGTGGCCCGTTGTGACGGCAGTCTGCGCCGAAAGCGCTCCAGCCCATACGGCGAATATTAGAATTGCCCGCATTCCCTAAACCTAAGTATGACATCAAGAAAGACCGATCTACTTAGCCTCAGGGTTACTAGTACTCGTTCATAGGGTTGCCATTAGTTAGATTTATTGAGCGATTTGGGTTTAGCGGACCGAATTTGTCCAGGCCACCTGAGAAGTCGTCGGAGAATCCGCAGACTAGGGGTTAAAACTCCGAGGTTAAGCAGCTAAGTTCTTAGTACCGAAGCTCTTGTGGTTCGTCAGGCGAACACGCTTTGCAACTAAGCACTCCGCCCGATTGGGTTCTGACGTCACCCACCATACACTAAATCATACCGTGTATCCACTAAGCCGACCGCAAATATCCCCGCCAAAAGCAGCGCGATCTCAATATTCCGAGACGGAAGCCGCAGACTTACTCGGCGTTTCCGTAGAGGAACTTCGAACCCTCGTCAAGCATCATATTGGCGGCGGCGAAGAATCCGGAAACGGCGCAGTTACGGTTTTCCAATCCTCCGACCTCCTGGTGTTGCGAATTCTGGCGGGCAAGCTCGGCCAGCCACCAAGTGCCACGCAATAAGATTCCGTCTTCCTTTTCCTGTAGATTGTTGTAGACCAGCCCCCTGCGAAGTACAATAACGTTTCGGACGAAACCAAACGAGACGAGGGAGGAACAATTGGCAAATCTAGGATTTTTAGGACTGGGAATCATGGGCGGCCTGATGGCTCGCAATCTTCTGCGTGCCGGGAACCGCGTCGCACTCTGGTCGCATTCTCCGGGGAAAGCAACCGATCTGGCGAAGGAAGGGAATGGTATCGCGTGCGGCACGCCGCAGGAAGTGGGCGCCGAGTCGGATGTTATTTTTCTCTGTGTGGGCGATACCGAGATGTCGGAGATGGCTATCCTGGGCGACAAGGGCATCGCCAAGGGTGCGAAGTCCGGCAGTATCGTCGTGGATGCCAGTACCATTTCCCCCAGCGTGAGCCGACGGATCGGGGATGAACTTTCCAAATCTGGAATAAAGTTTCTGGACGCACCCTGCACCGGATCTAAACCTGGAGCTGACGCTGGTACTCTGACCTTCATGGTTGGGGGGGATCAGGCGGTTTTCGAGAGCGTCAAACCCTATATGGAACAGATGGGGAAGCTGTTGTACTACTGCGGCGGACCCGGAATGGGGCTGAACGCCAAGTTAACACAAAATCTGGTTCTGTGTAACATATTGCAAGCATTCAATGAAGGGATGGTTTTGGCGATGAAAGCGGGAGTTGATCCCGATCTCATGTTGAAGATTTTGGACAACAGCGCCGCCAAGTCTGGCCTCATCTCCTTCAAGGCGCCTTATGTTCTGGACCGAAATTTCGCCACAAACTTCTCCACAAAATGGATGCACAAGGACATTTCCCTGATGTTGGAATCGGGAGATGAGCTGAATGTACCCCTCCCTTTGACCAGTTTGACGCACCAGCTGTTCAAAGCTGCAATTGCAAAGGGATTTGGAGAAGACGATATGTGCTCTACAATCAAGGTTTTAGAAGATTTCGCGGGCGTCGTCGTCAAACGGCCGTAGAAAGTTGAAAGATTTCTATTGCATTCGGTAGGAAGTTATACTAATATTGGAATTAAGCCGGGGAGGCAACTCCCACCAAAGCGAGACTAACCTCATAGAAAAGACCCCTGAAGCAATCCTCCCCGGCGCCCGCAAGGGTTTCCGCGGCCAGTAGGCACTTCAAACAAAACTTCCAAAAAATAAGTAACAATCGACCGAATCTTCCGGTGATGATATTCTGACTCTATTGACTTCCATCACATTACTTGGATCGACCGGTTCTATTGGTACGTCTACGCTCGACGTAGTGCGGCGCTGGCCAGGCCGTTTCCAGGTATTTGCACTTGTCGCGGGTCAGAATATCGCGGTGCTGGGACCCCAGATCCTGGAATTTCGGCCCAAGGTGGTAGTTATTGCGACCAATGATGTTCGTGAGCGTCTATGTAAGTGGTTGCAGCAAACGGGTCTAGAACGGGCGCTCTGGCCGGAATTGTTAAGTGGACCGGAAGCCACAGTACAGGCTGCAATCTCCGGAGAAGTGGATTTCGTATTATCGGCAATCGTCGGAGTTGCCGGACTGGCAGCTACATACGAAGCAGTCCGCCACAAGAAAGCCATTGGCCTGGCGAATAAAGAGGTGCTGGTGGCTAGCGGAAAACTGGTCATGGAAGCGGCGCGGCAGGCCGGCACGGAGTTGATTCCGGTGGACAGTGAGCATAATGGCGCCCATCAGTGCTTACGGGCGGGACGCAGGGACGAGGTAGTGCGGTTGATTCTAACGGCGTCGGGTGGGCCTTTCCGAAATACGCCTGTCAGTGAGTTCGCGTCGATTACACCGGCGCAGGCTTTGAATCATCCGACATGGAAGATGGGCCCGAGGATTACAATTGATTCGGCGACGTTGATGAACAAGGGCTTTGAAGTAATAGAGGCGTGTTGGTTATTCGACTTTCAGCCGAAAGATGTGGGTGTGGTTGTACATCCCCAGTCAACGGTGCATGCAATGGTGGAATACTCGGATGGCAGCGTGATCGCACAGGTCTCCGCTACCGACATGAGGATGCCGATTCAGTATGCGCTTACCTATCCCGAGAGGGCGGACGCGCCGGTGCCCAAGCTGGACTGGGAGCAGGCGCGGACGTGGGAGTTCTTCCCTCCCGATTTCGGGAAATTTCCGCTGCTGCAACTGGCGTATGATGCACAGAGAGCAGGCGGGTCGGCAACCTGCACGCTAAATGCTGCCGATGAGGTAGCTGTGGATGCTTTTCTGAAGGAACAGATTTCTTTTCCGGGTATCAGTGAAGTTGTAGCGGAAACCCTCTCGAAGATGCCGGCGCGCACTCCGGCATCCGTTGCTGAAGTGTTGGAGATCGATCAGGAGTCCCGTGCGGCCGCACGCGAATGCGTCAGGCAGCGCGCGACGGTCCGGGCATAAATATCTATGGTTGTTTTACAGAACATCTGGTGGTTACTAGTCCTTATTGGAGTAATGATCCTGATTCACGAACTGGGTCATTATTGGGCGGCGCGCTTTTTTGACGTCCGCGTCGAAGCGTTCAGCTTCGGCTTCGGTCCGAGGTTATTCGGGTTCCGCAAAGGCGAAACCGATTTCCGCTTTTCTCTGATCCTATTTGGCGGTTACGTCAAAATGGCGGGTGAGCAGCCTGGTGAGGAAACCAGCGACCCGCGTTCCTTCTCGGCCAAACCCAGGTGGCAAAGGCTGATTATTGCGTTCGCCGGCCCGGCCATGAACATCATTCTCGCCGTTGGACTAATGACCGGCCTGTTCATGTACGAGTTTCCAAAGCTGGCGAACTTCAATGCGCCGTCGACCATCGGGTACATCCAGAAGGACTCTCCAGCGCAGAAGGCCGGCTTGCAGGTGGGAGATCGAATCGTACAACTCGACGACCAACGCGATCCGCTGTGGGAAGACGTGATGATCAAGGAGGCCTCGAATGCCAAGCGGCCTCTGCTGGTTTCCGTGGAGCGGGATGGAGCGCGGGTCAACGCTACGGTCACTCCGAATCAGGATGAGAAAACCGGCTTGGGTGTAGCGGGCTGGGATGAACAGAACGAAGTGCAAATCGGTGGAATTTTGCCGGGCATGGACGCGGAAAAAGTGGGCTTGAAGCGCGGCGATGTACTGCTCACTCTCAATGGCCAGCCGATCCGTTCGATTTTTAAGCTGCACGAAGTGATTCGCGCGAGCGAAGGCAAGCCCGTGGATGTAGAGTACCTCCGGGATGGACAGCACCATACCGTTTCTGTACGGCCGGCATTCAGCGATAACGAAAAGCGCTGGATGATCGGCGTGCAGTTAGAGCGTCGTGTGATTGTTACGAAGTTGAGTTTCCCCGAAGCGCTGAATGAGTCTGTGCGCCGCAACGTGAAGGGTGCCTCGCTGATCTACCAGTTTCTGCGCGGCATAATCGAGCGGCGAATGTCTCCAAAGTCGCTGGAAGGACCGATTCGTATTGCGCAGCTTTCCGGGGAAGCCGCCCGCGAAGGCGCCGCCGCGTTCATCAGCCTGATGGCAATGGTGAGCCTGAACCTGGCGATCTTCAATCTGTTGCCGATTCCCATTCTCGACGGCGGAATGATCCTCATGCTGGCCATTGAAATTTTCATGCGCCGGGACCTGAGCATGCAGGTGAAGGAATCCGTGCTGAAGGTGGGCATGGTTTTTCTGATGGTTGTCGTGGTCTTCGTGCTCTACAACGATATTTCGAAGATGCTGCCCGGTTGATGCGGTCAGTAGATTCGTTATTTGCCCGCTATTAATCTGGATCACCCTGAACCTCGACTGGCATTGGTGCGGCTGCCCGTCTCGCTGAGCTCTCGC
>JBDUEM010000288.1:0-9437 GCA_040002435.1 Bryobacteraceae bacterium | reverse complement strand
CAAGTGGTGTATAACGGAGAGCGATGACGAGACGTCAAGTGATCCTGTCCGCCGCAGCGCCATTCGCGCTGGCAGCCGCGCCAAACAGCCAGCAGAACATTCAATGGGGCCTTGGCGCCGTCACCTGGAGTGTGAAGGCCGGTAAGCGGCAGCTGCACTGGTCGGAAATTATTCCCGACGTCGCGGCCGCCGGCTTCAACGGCGTGGAGCCGTTCACCACGAACAACCTGCCCGTGAACGACGAGAACATGAACGAACTGGAGCCCCTGCTGGCGCAGTATAAGCTGCGCGTCGCCACCATCTATTGGGGCGATCAGTTCCATCTCGTCTCCGAACGCGACCGCCTGTTGAAGGATTGCCACAAGTTTCTCGGCTATCTCAAACGGTTTGGCAGTGACAGGCTCATCTACGGTCCGCCGCCTCCGAATGTGGAGGATGAGCACAAGGCGATCGCTGACACGGCTGATACCTGGAACGCGATCGGCAAGATTGCCTGGAACGACTATCGGATCAAGACCGCGGTGCATCCCCACGTCGGCGGGTTGATTGAGAACCCTCGGCAGATCGATCTGCTAATGAAATTGACCGATCCCCAATACTTCAATCTCGCTCCCGATACGGCACAGGTGTGGATGGGAGGCGGCGATCCGGTGGCGCTGTATGAAAAGTACAAACACCGCATCGTCTATATGCACTACAAAGACATTCGCGGCTACAACCGTGGTCTCAAGAATTATCTGGACAACGTGATTGAGCTCGGACGCGGCGTGATCGACTTCCCCGCCCTGCACAGGATTTTGAAAAGCGTGAACTACAAAGGCTGGATCACCATCGATCTGGACAACGCCCGCATCACACCGTTGGAGAGCGCCAAAGTAAATCGCGAATACATCGATCGGGTGCTGAACCCGATTTACAAGTAGGTTTAGTTAGTCTGCTTTTGTACTGCGATCAGAATTGCTCGCTATACCCAGTGCGGCCTTTGTAGTCGGCGCTCCCGAAAAGGAATGACCCGCGGGACACTATTTCGCCCAAGAACGCGCCGCGCGGGGGGTATTAAACCGCATCTACAAATTACGTCGCTTGGACGGGTCCGGCAGTTCGTCCCCGGAGATACCCGACAGCACAACGGGTCCGCGGTCGGGGAATTGGGCGATAAGGGACAACCTGCCGCCCATAGCTTCGACGGTCTTCCGCAGAGTGGATAGCAGAAGATCGCTGCGCTTTTCGAGCCGCGAAACGCCATCCTGGCTGATGCCGAGTTCTCTGGCCAGGCGAACTTGCGTGAGTTTACGCGCGCGCCGCATTTCCAGAAGAGTCATTTCCTCGCCGATAAGCTGCGCCGCATGCGCTTCGATCTTCTTGCGCCGTTCCGGTCTCAGTTCCTTGCGGATCTTATCAATGTTTCGCATGGGAATGCACCCTTCTTCACTTGTTCCTGATGCTCGCCAAATGGACGTCATACCGAGCGTCAGCTTTGCCGATAAGCTGGCGGTGCAAGCGTTTTTCGCTGCCGCCGGATTTGTCGCCACCGCAAATCACGATTCCGCGCCGCCTTGGGTCGAAGGCGAAAGCGAAACGCCAGACACCATCCGCGGCGTCGAACCTGACTTCCTTCATATTATGGTGTCGTGAGTCGTGCAACGTATCCACATGGGGCCGCCCCAGCCGCGGCCCGAACTGCTCAAGGAGCCTGACCGCCGCAAGCAGTTCATCCTGCACCTCTTCGGGCAGCTCACGATACTCCGGAACAAAGTCGTCATGGAAGTCAACGCTCCAATCCGCCATTTCAGTATGTCTTTAACAACATATGTTGTCAAGTTCATATCCAAATGTGCTTCGAAGCCCCGGACGCTTCGCCCATCACGGCGTCCGCGCCGCCCGCCGGTGCAGACCCAGTTGCGCCAGTGCCGCCTCGCCCCCTTCGTTGTGCATCTGCCAGTACTTCAAGCGCGCGGATTTCAAAAGCTCCGCGCGTTCACCGGCTGAGGTTTCCCAGCGCAGAATACGGTGCGGCGCGGCTTTCTCCACCGTGAACTTTCTCTCGAAACCTTCGAACTTCGCCGAGTAAATCTCCGTGTCGCCACTGCCGGCAGTCCGCGAGAGCGTCGCCTGCTTCCACTCAATCGGCTTGTGCGCGTGCCGCACGGATTGCAGCGCGGGCAGCAGCATCACCTCGCGTTTCTCGCCCACAGCAAGCACCGGCGCCGCCATGCCGCGCGCCCACAACGGAAGCTGGTCTTCGGTCACGCCGCCTTCGGGATAACTCAGCTGCTTGTCCTGGTCCCCTTCGCCGTCGAAATAGCTATGAGACTGCGAACGCACAGCCGAGGCATCGAAGAGCAACTGCTGATACACGTGCCCGCACCACTCCTGTTCCGAAAACGAAACCTTCGTCGGCGAACCCGCCGGCCGGCCATTCACCGCCGCCAGGGCCGCGAAAGTGCTGGTCATGTTGTTGTAGTCGTAGATGCCGGTCTGGAAATCTTGAATCAGATTCAGTTTCATCACGGGATATTGATCCGACGCCGGATGTTTGCCTTCGTCTGCTTTCACTCGAAGCTGATTCGAAAACGTCTCGCTGACGAAGATCGTCACCGCCACGCCCATTCGCAATTGGCCATAGCGAGGGTACGTCAAGTCATACCCGGCCAGCTCAGCCTGCCCATCGCCCCAGATTTTCCAGAACTCCGCATCGACAACCACCGGTTTGGCAGCCGGGGAAGTCATATGCGCCGCGTGCACCGCTTCCGGCGCCTTGGAGCAACCGCACATCAGCAAAATCATGGGGATCGCGAGAGAATATCGCATACCTCAATCTTATCGCCGCGATACAATTGGAACTCACCCATGCTCATTGAAAACACCAAAGGCGGTTACTCATTTCTGAAAGGCAGCGCTCCCTATTCGGCGGGAGTCGTGGCAAGCTCGGGCTTTCGAATTGAGCATGCCCGCCTCTCCAAACCTCTTCCGATCGCTGCAGCGTTTGAAAGAATCGATGCCCACTTGAAGGCGCTTGGCCGGCCGTCGCAGGCCCTCTGCGCCATGGAACTCCGGTCCCCCAAACCCTATACCTTTCAGGGCTTCGGTGATTTCAATGCCGGCTACGTGAAATTTCTCGAGAAGCGGGACATCCCCGTGAACGGCTTGAACCCGGTAGCGCGAACCAATGTAGCCCCGGAGATTGCGCCTCCCTCTGAGCCCGTCATCTACGCCTGCTCCTACACCGTCCCTTCACGTCAGGCTTCGCACAGCTTCGTCGTCGCCGGTGCGGGCGAATTGCCGGAGGGCACAAACATCGACCCGCATGATGTGATCCGCCGCGGCGAGACCTCACCGGACGCGCTTCTGGAGAAGGCGAAATTTGTTCTTGGACTGATGGATGGCAGGGTAAAGAATCTGGGGATGAAGTGGGATGACGTGACCACGGTGGACGTTTACACCATTCACAACATCCACCCGTTTCTGGCTTCGCAGATTGTGCCGAAGGTGGGCAACGCGCATCACGGCATCACCTGGCACTACACGCGGCCGCCCATCACGAGCATTGAATTCGAGATGGACGTCCGCGGTTGTCCGAACGAACTGGTGATCGCCAGCTAGTCTGCTTTACTAACCAGTGCCGGCTTGCGCATCTGGATTTCCTTCGCTTTCTTTTCCACGGCTGCCATCAGCCGGAGAGTGTTCTCGCCGTAGATCTTTTGGACCTCCGCGGCGGTGTAGCCCTCTTCCAGTAATGCGCGCGTCAGGTTGGGCCATTTGTCCACACTGTCCAGATCGGTGGGTACACATCCGACACCGTCGAAATCGCTGCCGATCCCAACAGCATCGACGCCGGCAATCTTCACCACGTGATTGATATGCGCCACCACATCCGCCAGCGTCGCCCGCTGCGAACCTGGCGGAGCCATTTCCTTCCGTAGTTTCCGCATTGCCTCGCGGCGTCCTGCCGGGTCGTTGGCGTACTTCTTCTGCAGCTCGGCAAACATCGGCCTTAACTTGGCCATGCGTCCCGCGCTTTCCTTGGCTACTTCCGGATTCAGATAACCGCAATCGAAGTTGATCTGAATCACGCTGCCCTTCTTCGCCATCGCCACGATCATCTCGTCCGTCATATTGCGCGGTACCGGCGAAATCGCGCGGCACGAAGAATGCGACGCAAAAATAGGCGCTTCGCTTGTCTCCAGCGCGTCCAGAAAAGTCTGATCGGAGACATGGGAAATGTCTACAATCATTCCCAGCCGGTTCATTTCGTGAACTACCTGCTTGCCGAACTCCGTCAGCCCTTTGTTCGCCGGATCGGACGAGGAGCCCGCCCAGCTGTTGTTGTTGGTGTGCGTGAGCGTCATGTAGCGGACGCCCTCGCTATAGAAACGGCGCAGCAGACGAAGATCGTCTTCAATTGCATGGCCTCCTTCAATCCCCAATAGTGCCGCAATCTTTCCCTGCGCGCGTGCCTTGCGGACATCGGCAGCCGTAGTGGCAAAGAGAAAGTCCTTCGGATACTTCTCGATGATGTCGTAATGGACGGTGTCGATCATGTCGAGCGTGCGGTGCGCTGCGTGATTTCCCTCCACGTAGTTCGCAGCCACAAACACGGCGAAGAATTGGGCGCCCATTCCGCCCTTCTTCATGCGCGGCAAATCGGTATGAGTGTCTTTGTTGGGCAGGCCGATGTCGGTGCCCTCCACGGTGCTGCTGGTGATGTCGTTGTGCGTGTCGATCACAATGGCGGACTTGTGAACACGCATCACCTCGGCGTCAGTCACGGTTCGTTTCGTGCGGCCTGGAGCCTGCGCGTATAAGGACGCGCAGGCCAAGAGTGCAATCGTAATTCGCATGAATTTCCCTTTTAGAAAAGCAGCTTCACGGCAAACTGAATGTTCCGCGGTTCGCCAAAGCCAAGCCCCGGCGCGCCGCTCCCGTTCCGCGTGTTACTGATCGCGCCGAACGACCCGGAGTTGAAAGTGGTGGTGGGGTTGGCGTAGTTTGCGCGGTTGAATACATTAAACACTTCGACGCGGAATTGGGCCTTCAGCCGCTCGCGAATTGGAAAGTCCTTAAACAGGGAAGGGTCTACCGAAGCGAACCCAGGCCCATAGATGGCATTTCTGCCCAAGTTTCCAATGGTTCCGGGAGCAGCCGTTTTGAAGGCAGCACGATTGATGTAAGGAATGCTGGCCGCAGAAGTCGGTGCCGGCACATTCGCAAACGGATCGCCAATCAGGTCGATGCGGTCAAAGCTGTCGCCGTCGAGGTTGGCGTCAGTACCCGCGCGGAAGTTGATGGGAAGCCCGGTATGCGCCGTAAACAAGCTGTTCACCTGCCAGCCCTGCGTCACCAGTTTCCAACGGCTGGTAAGGGACGGAACAGTGTAGGAGACGAATGCGGTAACCGCTTGCCGCGTATCGAAGTCCGACGGTCCGCGATCCAGACGAAGATTGCTGCTGTCGGCGGGAACCACGTTCCGCGCCTCGGAGGCCGTATCGATCGACTTGCCATACGTGTAGGCAAAGCTGGCCGTCACGCCATGAGCGAAGTTCTGTGTCAGTTGCGCCTGGAAAGAGTTGTAGTTCGAGAGAGCCGCCGATTCCAGTTGATTGATCACGCCGAACGTCGGATACAGGGAATTGTAAGGACGCCGGGACTGCACCGATCCCGTGCCTGGAAGAGCCGCGTTGATGTCCCGCGTATAAATCAGCTTACGGCCCAGGCTGCCCACATAACCGACCTGAACGACGCCGCCCGTCCAAACCCGCTCCTGAATGTTCAGGTTGAAGTTCTGGATGTACGGAGTCCGCAGATCCTGGTTCACAGACATCACGCCGAGGATGGGCACGGTGGCCGTCGCCCATGGATTCACTCCGGGCTGCAACACCAGGCCAGCCGGCGCGCTCACGGACTGAACGGGAGTTGGACCGCCCGGATTCGCGTTGACTCCCGCGGCTCCGCCGTTTCCGCCTGTGTTGGCGGCGAAGAAGGCGCCCGCCGGCACATCGTAGAAGATCCCGTAGCCGCCGCGAACTACCATACGGCCGCCCTTCACCGGTTGGAACGCAAAACCGAAGCGGGGAGCCAGGTTGTTTAAATCTTTCTTATAGAGAGTATCGAGGCCATTTCCCGGTCCCACGATTCCCTTACCCGGCACGAAGGTGGTGATGCTATTCTTCTTGTCGCCAAGCGGGCTCAAATACGTGTAACGCAGTCCCAGGTTGAGGTTGAGGCGCGGGGTGACCTGGTAGTTATCCTGAACGAAAAGATCGAATGAATCCTGCGTATAGTCGCGCTGCAGGAAACTGCCCTGAACAGAGACTCCGGGGGCGGCCCGTACAATGGTCGCGCCATTGGCGTTGGTGGGGTATCCCGCCAGGAAATCCGCCAGACCTTTTTGCTGCGCACTGAACGCCGTACCCGATGCCCACGGCCCCCTTGTTCCATCGAAAACCAAAGTGCCGCGCGTGCCCTGGTCGTAGTAAACATCAAGCAGCGCGTGGCGGTATTCGCCGCCGGCTTTGATCTGATGTCTCGCCATGGTCATCGATACTGTTTCCACAATGTGGCCCGTGACGTCCGTGCGACCCAAGGGTTGCGTGGCCCCTGCTGTTGCGAAGCCGGAAATGCGGATGGTCGGCGAACCTTTCAGACTATCGGCTGTCACGCCCGTGTTTAGGCCGGCCGCGATGGGATCGGGACTCGTATCGTAATCGTTAAACCGCTGCATGAAGTAGTTCGCACCCATCACCAGATTGCTGACGATGCGCGGTGAGAGCACGCTGTTCAAAGCAACCGACACATTGTGCATCCGGCTGGGAGCCACCTGAAAATATTCCTTATAGGGGGCCAGCGAGTCAACCACAGCAGCCTGCGTGCCGGTGCCGCCATAATAACGGGCGCTCAGCGAATGCTTCTCGGTGAACGCATGGTCAATCTTGATAATCCCGTTGTAGCTGTCGTAGGTGTTCGAATCGACGGAGAAGTAATTATTGATCACGGCAGCTCCCGTGCGAATCCGCGCCGGGTAGAAGTTGATCAGGTTACGCGTCACGGCGTTCTCGGCGATCCCGAACTGCGCCAGCACCGCACGGCCTTGCTCCAGCCAGGCCGGCGAAAGAGTGGTTACGCCCGTCGCGTTCGCCGCATCTGCTTTCTGTTCTTCGCCGGTAATAAAGAAGAAAGTCTTGTTCTTGATGATGGGGCCACCGAGCGAAAAACCGCCCTGTCCGTTTCGAATCCGCCGGATCTTTGACCCAGGCGCGGCGAACGGCGTATTCTCGGCGAAGTATTCGTTGCGGTTGAAGTAATAGCCGCTGCCGTGAAGCGAGTTGGTTCCCGCCTTGATGGCAAGGTTGACCACACCACCGCCGTTGCGGCCCATTTCAGCGCTTCCGTTCGTTGCTACGGAGAACTGATCGATCGCCTCCACCGGAAGCAACGTTCCGGCCACTCCCGCCACTCCGCCCTGGTTCACTGCGGAAGCATTCTGAAATCCGTCGTTATTGTCGGCCCCGTCAATTTGGAAATTATTTCCGCGGGTTCTGTTGCCGTTGATGGAAGTGTTCGCCGGATTCACACCGGGACTCAACTTCAGCATCTGCCGGAAATCGCGGCCGTTCATCGGCAAATCGGACACCGACTTCGTGTTCACAATACCGGTGAGAGTTGTAGACTGCGTTTCAACATCCACCACGGATCCGCTGACCTCAACCGTAGTTGCCTGCGTTGAAACAGGCAATGCGAAGGAAAGTGAGGAAACGCGCGAGACCACAACCTCTACCGTGCTCTCCTGTTGCTGGAAACCGGGCTTCTTCGCACTGACCATGTAAACACCCAGTGGCATGTCGGGCATCGAGAAATTACCGCCGATGCCGGACACGGTGGATCGCGTAAATCCTGTGCCCGTATGAACCGCCTGCACCACAGTTTCAGCGATAGCTGCTCCCGATGTATCCTGCACACTGCCCTTAATCTCTCCGCGGAACGTCTGCGCGTTCGCGAGCGCGGCGCCGAGTAGAAACACTGCGGCCCCAGTCAATCTTGCATATGTAGACATAGATCTCCCCTAAAGTGAAATGCGCAACGGGGCAGGAACAACGCGGCTTGGCGAGACGTACTTGGTTACTGAAGAGGATAGCACGTCCAGCGGGGAGGACTGTTCGATGCCGGAAGCTTTTGTCCCACGAGCGGACAGTAGCGTTCCCCATAGCCAAGTCAGCCGGTGAGCGCGATCAATCAGTTGCAGGGAACAAACCAACGGCGGGGAAAGTGCGTCTAAGCAGGTGTGACCTCCCCGATGCCTATCAGCCCCTGTGAAACGAAAGTGTCCCGCATTCTTGTGGCGGACGACCAGCCTGCAGTACAGGAGGCGCTCCGGCTGTTGTTGAAAGGCGCAGGCTACCAGCCGGAGACCGTGGATTCGCCCGGAGCGCTGCTGGCGGCCCTGGAGAGGCGTCATTTCGACCTCATCCTGATGGACATGAACTACACCCGCGACACCACATCGGGCCAAGAGGGATTAGATCTCCTTTACCGCCTGCGGGCTTCCGGCAGCGCCACCCCTGTGATTGTGATGACAGCCTGGAGCGACGTCGAGTTGGCAGTGGAGGCGATGCGCTCAGGCGCCAGTGATTTTATCCAGAAGCCATGGGACAATGCCAGGCTGTTGGCCGTGATCGCGCGCCACGCCAAAGATGCAGCCGCGTTTGTCCCCACCGACCTCTCCATCGCCCGCTCCGTACAGCAAAAGTTGTTTCCACAGCACAAGAAGGCCTTGCAGACGCTGCAATACACTGGTCAGTGCTTCCCTGCCAGCGAGGTCGGTGGGGACTATTACGATTTTCTCGATCTGGACCGGCATCACGCCGGTTTTGTTATCGCGGATGTATCAGGAAAAGGAATAGCGGCCGCGCTGCTGATGGCGAATCTGCAAGCCTTGATTCGAAGCCAGATGGAACGCGCGCTGCGCAGTCCCGCCGAACTGCTGGAATCGGTCAACCAGCTTTTTTTCGACGCAACGGCTCCGGAGCATTACGCCACGCTTTTCTTCGGACACTATGATGACCGCAGCCGCCGGCTGACGTTCGTCAATTGCGGACATCACGCGCCGGTTCTTGTCCGGCAGTCCGGCGTCATCGAATTTCTGGACGCGACCTCCACCGTGTTGGGGATGTTTCGTAATTGGAACGGCGCGGCGAATGCAGTGCAGCTGGCGCCGGGCGACACCCTTGTCATGTTCTCCGATGGCGTAGTCGAAGCGGGAATGGAAAGTGGGGAAGAGTTCGGCAAGGAACGCATGGCCGGAATCATTCAGGCCATGCGCTATCAGAAGCTCGAAACCACAGTGGACCGGATTATCGACGCAGTTCGCCATTACAGCCCGGGTGAACAAGCCGACGATATAACGGTGGTTGCGATGCGGGCGATCTGAACGAATTTCGGAA
>JBDUEM010000287.1:0-9601 GCA_040002435.1 Bryobacteraceae bacterium | reverse complement strand
TTCGACAGCAAGAAGCGGATAGCACCACCGCGCCAAATTCCGTATCGTTAGACTATGCAAGACACAAAACGTTGGACAGCGGTACTTTCCAGAGAGGAAGACCTGAACGATCAGTTTTTCTACGCGGTAACTTCCACCCGGATTTACTGCAGGCCAAGTTGCCCGTCCCGCCGTCCAAACCGCGAGAACGTGGTGTTCTTCAACGCCAGTGCCGAAGCCGAGCAGGCGGGCTTTCGCCCCTGCCTGCGCTGCAAGCCCTCGGCTGAGGTTCGCGGAATCGCTGAGGCGGTGTGCCGGTATATTGAGGAGCATTTGGACGAAACGTTGACGCTTGCCGCACTCAGCAAGTTCGCCAAACTGAGTCCTTTCCACCTGCAGAGGACCTTTAAGAGTGCCCTCGGCGTCAGCCCGCGCGAATATACCAATGCCCTGCGGGCCTCGCGGCTGAAGGCTGGCCTGGGGGCGGGACACCCCGTCACCGATGCCATGTACGACGCCGGCTACAGTTCGTCCAGCCGGCTTTATGAGCGTTCCGCGGGCGAACTGGGGATGACTCCCTCCGCCTACCGGAGGGGAGGCCAGGGAGAACGGATCGATTTCACGGTCGCCGACTCGCCGCTGGGCCGCATGTTGGTGGCTGCGACGGAAAAGGGCATCTGCGCCATCACCTTTGGGGACAGCGACGCAGCCTTGGAAGACTCTTTGCACGCCGAGTTTCCAGCGGCCGACTGCCGCAACAGTGCCGAGCACTTGAGCGCCGCGGTGGCGGCCATGCTGGAGCACCTGACGGGCGAGACGCGGCAGTTCCCGCTTCCCCTCGACATTCGCGCCACTGCATTTCAGCGCGTGGTGTGGAAGGCATTGCAGGCCGTTCCCTACGGCAGCACCTCGTCCTATACGGAGATCGCGCGCGCGATCGGCAAGCCGGACGCCGTCCGCGCTGTGGCCGGTGCCTGCGCCAGCAACCGCATTGCGGTCGCCATCCCATGCCACCGCGTGGTCCACAAAGACGGCACCATCAGCGGCTACCGTTGGGGCGTGGAGCGCAAGAAGAAACTGCTGGAGCGTGAGAAGCTCGAGTAGTGCTTTCCATTACCCATCACCTGGCGCGGCGTCTGGAGTTGGCCGAAGCCGAAGACGGCTCCGCTTGCGCGCAAGCCGACCAGTTGCTGAACCCGGGGTCGGACGCGATCTCGGAACCGTTCCTCGGTGGTTATCTTGTGTATGCCGGCGCCGGATCGCCCTTTACCCATGCTCTCGGTTTGGGACTGTCCGGATCGGTCACCGAAGCCGATATAGAGCATATGGAGACCTTCTACCGCAGCCGCGGCGCCGGAATAACGGTGGATCTGAGTCCTTACGCGGACCCGACTTTGCTTGAGAATCTGGCAAAGCGAAATTACAAGGCGACCGACTTCGTCACCGTCCTGGCGCGGCAGCTTTCAGCGGGAGATATGGCCGCAGGGGAGCCAACCGTGAGACCAGCTGAGGCCTCGGAGGCTTCGCGCTACGCCGAGACGGTTGTACGGGGCTTCTTTGGCCGCGACGAAGTCAGCCCGGAAGAGCAGCATCTCGGCCGGATTCTGGCGGCACTTCCCAGTGCGAGCGCGTATTTTGCAATGGTGGATGGCGTGCCGGCCGGTTGCGGACAACTGGCATTTCACGGCGGCACTGCCACCTGTTTTGGCGACAGCACACTCACCGGGTACCGGCGGCGCGGTGCCCACAGCGCACTGATCCGGGCGCGGATCGCGGCGGCGGCGCGGGGCGGTTGTGACGTGATCACCGCCGGTACGCAGCCAGGCAGCATCTCGCAGCGGGACTACGAGCGGCAAGGCTTTCAAGTGGCTTATACAAAAGTCACGATGGTGCTGGATTGAGAACGCTACTACTAACGCTGCTAGGGGTCGCCTCCGTCTCCGCCCAGACTTCCGCCTGGAACTACGTCCCGCCAGACACCACGTCGATTACGGCCATGGAGTGGAGGAAGGTGCTGGATTCTCCCTACCGCGAAGCCATTCGACAGGAAGTTCCACCTGCGACCCTGCAATTGTTGGGCGGAATCAACTTCATTGAGGGCATCGATCGTGTGGTGGTGGCGGGGAGCGGCCCATCCGCCCTGCTGATACTGAGCGGAAAGTTCGATTTGGGCTCTTTGAAAGAGATGGCCGAAGCCGACGGCGGCAACGTGAAAACCTACCGCAATACACAGCTCTTGGTCTCCCCTGAGGTCGGCGCGGAGACGCAGATCGCGCTGGTAAACGAAAGCCTTATATTGATCGGAAATGTAGAAGTGCTGACGGCGGCTATCGATCACGCCGGCGGTCCCAGGCGTCCGGTGCGCTCAGGCGCCGCCGACCTGTGGCTCTATTCAAAGTCACCTTCCCCGGAGATCACAAGCTTTGAATTTGGCCTCACTATGAAAGACGGCCTCCAATTGGAGGCGAACATGCAAACCATTTCAAATGATTATGCGCAGCGTTTGACGGAAAATGCGCATTTGCATCAACTCGGAGCCGAACAAAACGGTACCTCGGTACGCATCGGCGCCCACTTGGATCGCGCCCAGTTGGAGCGGGGGGTGGGGAAGTGGCGGGAATCCCTGGAGCAATTGCGCCCGCCGGAGGTGGTCATGGCCGAAAAGCAGGAGGAGCCGAAAGGGCCGTTAAAAGTCCGGATCATCGGGCTGGACGAAGGACCCCGGGAGATATTGCTTCTTCCAAAGTAGTAAAAGGCTCCATTTAATTACTGCTCAGCATTCTATTTAGCTATAGTATTTCCCCGATATCTATGTTAGAGTTTTAACTGCGTAAACAAGCGGAGGAAGGTGCTTCCGCGCAAAGAGGTACGTGTGTATAGAATCGGCGGGAAAAAGACACTATTTTCAATACTTACATTGGGAGCAATTGCCGCGGCGAATGCGCTCGCGACTCCCATTGCGGTGGCAAATGCCTCCTTTGAAACTCTTCCTCTTGGCGGCCTCCCGATGACGGGCTGCGGCATCGGTTGCAGCTACTCGAATGCGCCGATCCCCGGATGGGCGATCACCGGCACGACCGGCCAATTTCAGCCCGGCACAAACGCCGGAAACTTCACATACTTCAATACCCTTTCGGACGGTATTACATCCGCATATTCGAACGGCGGCACGATTTCACAAACCGTCGGTGCGGCCGTTACGTTAGGGCTGACGTATGTATTGCAGGTGGACTTGGGACTGAGGAACGACCTGCCCTCCACCGCCATAGCAGGACTGTTGATTAACGGAAATCTAATCAGCGCGGTTGGACCTGCTCCTACAAAGGGTAATTGGTCGACGTTCACGGCAACTTATACAGCCTTGGCCGCAGATGTCGGAAAGCCAATCACGATCCGGCTGATATCGACGGGCATCCAGGGCAATTTTGACAATGTCCGCCTGGCTGACAGTTTGGGCGATAACGGCGGGGCTATACCTGAGCCCGCCACCGCAACGGTTTTCGCGCTCGGGATTGCCGGAATTTTCACCTACACAAAGCGTAAGCGTAAGTTATAACGAGGCAATTCAATTATCGGGACACACGTGGTTATTGCCCCTGTGTCCCGGTAAGTAAGCCGGCCTTCCACACCAGCAGCAGCAGCCCCAAAAGATAACCTGCCAAAGCCTGATACTCCTGATTTTTTATATAAAGGGCGCGTTGAAACCCCTGATTCGAAGGGAGCCGTCCGAGTGGCAGGAGCATCGGCACCTTAGCCGCGTAATCGCCGTAATCTGGAAATAGTTTGCGCAGATGTTGTTCTTCTAATTCGATCACGGGCAGATAGATCAACAAAAACACTCCGCCAAACAGGGCCGCCAGCAGCCACCGCTGAGACGCGATCACCAGTCCCGCGGCCACCAGCAGCGTGCCCACGTAGAGCGGATTCCGTGAATACGCATAAGGACCGCTGGTGGCAAGGTTCCGGTTCTTCGCCAGGTGTCCGGCCGCCCAGGCGCGAAGCAGCAGGCCGGCGATAGAGACCGGGATCCCCATTCCCAGGGACGTGGCATCCGGAGCCGCGAAATAGGCAAAAGCCGCTACCAGCAGGAAACCGCTTGGCACGCGCAGCTTCGCCACCAGATCGGCGTAGGTCTTGGGAAACCAGTAGCGCCGCATCTAGGGTTCGGCCCGGCAGAACATGCGCGCTTTCAGCGCTTCGAAGACTCTCAAAGGCCGTATGGCACGCATCGAAGGATCGATCTCCGCTCTTCGTTTGTAAGTGGTCTTGACGCCCGCGCTGCGCAGAATGGCAATGCTGTTTCCATACGGCCCGTTACGGTCCGGATCAGTAGGCCCGAAAATAGCTACGCCCGGTTTGCCCAAAGCAGCAGCCAGATGCAGAGGACCGCTATCCAAGCCGACGACGGCAACTGCGCGGCGGGTAGCATCGATGAGACCCGGCAAGCCCGAAACGTGCATGTGGGCGCCGGAAACCGGCGGGGTATCGCCGCTCACGTTCAACACCAGATCGAGCCCGTGCTCGCTGCGCAGCATCCGCGCCAGTTCCGAGTAGTATTCCAAAGGCCACTGCTTACTGCCCCATCCAGCGAAAGGATTCGCCAGGACAAAGTCACGGGAGGGCAGAAGGCCCTCTGGCTTCCCTTGGGGAATATAGAACGACCGGACCACGTTGGTGGCGCCTGCGGCTTTGATCAACTCCAGATTCTGATCCACAACATGCGACGCATGCGACCGCACGCTGTGCGAATAGAAAAGCGCCGCCAGCCCTTCCCGCACCTGTGAGCGGTGAAATCCATAGATGCGGTCGGGCCGCGCAGAGGCGGCAATCAGCGCGGACTTTATCAGGCCCTGCAGGTCCACCGCAAAATCGAAGCGCGACTGGCGCAGCTTCTCGCGCAGGGCAATGAGAGATGCGAAACTCTTGCGGTCCACCAGCGCGGCGTGATCGACAAACGGATTGCCGTCCAGCAGATCAGCCCACTTCTGATCGACGGCCCAAGTCAACTCGCTGTGCGGAAAGCTTTGCTTCAGGCTGGCAACCGCGGGCAGCGCGTGGAAGATGTCTCCCATCGCTCCCAGACGGACAACGAGTATGCGCAAACCGGTCATTTTTCCTTAGCAACCTGCCGCCGGTGCACGTGAGCAATCAAGTCTTGCGTGCGGTTCACGTCGGCACTTTCTTCCTGGATGACCTCGTCCGGTTGTAACCCGGCAATAATCTCCGCAGATGTATTATGCATCGCCGCAACTACGTAGTCTACCGCCTGCAGCGCGGCCACCAGTTCAAGCCGGGCACGTAGGGCCAGGACAGGCTGCGGCGGGTCGGTAACGATGACGACAATGCGGTCCGTCTTTACCAGCAGTCCGGCGATGCGGCGCGCATGGGAGGCTGTCATGGGGTCGAAGTGGCCGACGATTGCGGTGAGCTTGCCCGACTGGTCGATCGCGGACGCGGCTTGTTCCAGTGTGAGGATCTTATAGCGAGTGTCCAACCCTTCATTTGAGCAGTTCCAGTGCCGCCAGCGCCACTCGTTCAACTGGAACGCGGGTCATGCAGCGGTGGTCAATCGGGCATTCGCGCAGCAGGCAAGGGCTGCATTCCACAGCTTCGCGGACGATTCGCGCCAGCGGGCCAGTGGGTCCGGTGGCGATGTGGTCGGTCGCGCCGAACACGGCCACAGTCGGCACGCCCAGCGCGGAGGCGATGTGCATGCCCCCGGAATCGTTAGTGAGGTAAACGGTACACGCGGCGGCCAGTTCAATGAATTCGCTCAATGTCGTCTGACCTGCAAAGTTGTGGACGGCCTTTCCACGCTGCCGCAACATCCCCGCAATATTTTCGCAAAGAGGCCGCTCGTCCAACGAACCGAACAAAGCAACCGTGCCATTCAGGGACGCGGCGGCATCGGCGAACCGCTCGGGCAGCCAGCGCTTCGCGGTGCCATAGGCGGCTCCCGGACTAATACCGATGACGCCTCCGGCAATCCCCATCTGGCCGAATCGCAGCGAACCGGCGGATGCAGCGGGCCCGGCGCCTGCTAAGCGGATGGCCTCCGATTCCGGCAGCACCGCAATGATGCCCGCGCGCCGCAGCAGTTCCAGATAGTAGAAGCGCTCATGGCCGGGGATCTCCCCTTTTACGGGCACAGGGATCGCCTCAGTCAGCAGCCAGCCCCTTCCATCGCGGTCGTAGCCGATACGCCGGGGAATGCCCGCCAGCCTAACGATCGCGGCCGCTTCGAACGCGTTTTGCAGCAGAACGGCCACATCGAATTTTCGTGCGGCCAGCTTTCGTGCGAGGCGCCACTTGCCTGCCAAATCCTTGAAGCCACGCGGCGATTCGTATGGGATCACTTCATCGGCGAACGTCTCGCGCGCATAAATGTCGGCCACCCACGACCGCGCCAGGACTGCGATATGTGCGTCGGGAAAGGCACCTCGAATGGCTTGCAGTGCCGGCAGAGACATCACCGCGTCGCCTACCCAGTTGGTGGCGCGCACCAGTATTTTCAAGCCTTGCATGGGTCCCTCCCTATAATAGTGGCTGCGTACACATGAGTTCGTTCTATACACGGGAAGAGTTGATCGCGGCAAGGCAGCAGTGGAAGCTCAACGGGAAAACGGTGGTGTTTACCAACGGGTGTTACGATCTGCTGCATCCCGGGCATGTGCGCCTGCTGGAACAGGCGCGGTCCCTGGGCGATGTCCTGATTCTGGCGCTGAATTCCGATGACAGCGTGCGGCGAATGAAGGGCCCCACCCGGCCTCTGATGAACGAAGCGGACCGCGCCGCCCTGGCCTGCGCGCTGTCCGCGGTGGATGCGGTGACACTCTTCGAAGAGGATACGCCCCGGGAACTGATTGCCGCCCTGCTGCCCGACATTCTGATCAAGGGCGCCGACTGGTCGCACTTCATCGCAGGCCGCGAAGAAGTAGAGGCCGCGGGCGGAAGGGTTCTCGCGGTCACGCTCGAGCCTGGCTATTCCACTACGGGTATGGTGGAGACTTTGCTGTCCCGGAAACCATAACTTACTTGTGATCCATCCCGCCATTCGCGATTTGTTTGAGAGCCTGGGGCGCAACGCCGTCTTCCAGGAATTGCTGCGTCTGGTAGAGCGGCAAGAAGGGCAAGCGGTTTCTTTGTCCGGCCTGACGACGACCGCGAAAGCGATTTACCTGGTATTGCTGGCACAGTCCTTGGAGCGTCCCATTGTCGTAATCGTGGACGGCAACAAGCAAGCCGAGGCCTTGTCCGAGCTGGTGGATACCTTCTACGACCTGCTGAGCACCAGCCGCGACACCCAGCGTCCGCAAATGATTCCAGCGCTCGACACGCTTCCGTTCCAGAACCTGTCCCCGCATAATGAGATCGCGGAACAGCGCGCCATCGGTTTGTGGCGCCTGGCCACGCGTACGGTTCCCATCACCATCACGCCTGTGGCATCGGCACTGCTGCGCACCGAATCGCGCGAGTTCTACCGGCAGCTTGCCCTGACGCTGCGAACCACGGAAGAGATGGCCCTGGAAGACGTCATCGCGCACCTGGAGAGCATTGGATACGAGCCGCGGGAACCGGTGGAGATGGTGGGCGAGTACTCGGTCCGCGGTGGCATTCTCGATGTCTTCCCAGCCGATTCCGAAAAACCGGTCCGCATTGAGTTCTTCGGTGACACGGTGGAATCCATGCGCCGCTTCGACGTGGAGACGCAGAGGTCGGTGCTGCAGATCAAGGAAGTGTCGCTGCTGCCGCTGGTGGAATTTCCCAGGTCGCGAAAGCTCTTCCAGCAGCTTGCGGAACATGTGGAAATCGACTCCCTAAATATTCCTGGAGATCCTTTTCCAGGTTGGGAATTCTGGGTTCCGGTGGTGCGCCCGCGGGAACACTCCATCCTTTCCCTGATGAAGCATCCGGTAGTGGTTTGGGATGAGCCGGAATTGACTGCGGCCGCTGCCGAACGCCTCTGGAAGCGCATGGATCACCCGGAGAAGCCATCGGCATGCCCTGCGGGAAAGAGCTTCTTCCGCTGGGACGAGCTGCGCGCGCAGGTGGCGGGCGAGAGCGTCATCGCATTACGTGGACTTGAGGTGCTGACGGCAGCCGATGCCGGCGCAGCATCCCTGCACCTTCCCACCCGGCCTTCCGTCGCATTCCACGGCAACATGCGGATGGCGGTATCAGAAGGCAGGTCGCTGGTGGAACAGGGCGGGCGCGTCGTCTTCTTCGCACCGTCCACGGGCGAACTGGAACGGCTGGCAGACATCCTGCAGGAATATCGCGTCCCGTTTCAACTGGGCCTCGATCCGTACGATACTACGCCGGAGTATCTGGCCGAGCGCGCCTACATGGCGGGCGCCGTTGCCGGAACCTTCCTGGTAAAAGGGCGGGTCAAACGCGGCGTTGTTTTCACCGATGCCCAGCTGGCCATCTTCGGGTCGGAAGATCTCTTCGATACATCGGAGCTGATCGCGCAGCCCGGCCCGTCCAAATCGCAACTGGCCGCCTTTCAAGCGGACATCGCCGATCTCAAGCCCGGAGATTACATCGTCCACGTGACCCATGGAGTGGGCAAGTTCCTGGGGCTCCGCACCCTGGGGCAAGGCGAGCAGACCGGCGACTTCATGCTGGTGGAATACGCTGCCGATGCCAAGCTCTACGTGCCGCTGACGCGCATGGACCTGGTCCAGAAATACAGGGGCGCGGGCGAGGGCGCGCCTCCCTTGGACCGCATGGGCGGGGCCACCTGGAACAAGACCAAGACGCGCGTCAAAACGAAGATGCGCGATATGGCGGATGAGCTGTTGAAGCTTTACGCGCAGCGCAAGATGGCCGAGGGCTTTTCGTTTTCGCC
Organism: Bryobacteraceae bacterium; assembly: GCA_040002435.1. Classification (GTDB taxonomy): domain Bacteria; phylum Acidobacteriota; class Terriglobia; order Bryobacterales; family Bryobacteraceae; genus JANXXV01. Next base: position 771 of record JBDUEM010000287.1, on the reverse strand, counting down.
CGATGCGAACTGGCAGCGCGAGTTCGAAGATGCCTTCGAATATCCCCCGACGAAGGATCAGGTTTCGGCGGTGAAGCAGATCAAACGGGACATGGAAAGCCCGCATCCCATGGACCGGCTGCTATGCGGCGACGTGGGCTTCGGCAAGACCGAAGTGGCCATGCGCACCGCCTTCAAGGCTCTTGGAGACGGCAAGCAAGTGGCGGTGCTGGCGCCCACCACGGTGCTGTGCCTGCAGCACTACGAATCGTTCAAACGCCGCTTCGCCCCGTTCCCGGTGAAGGTGGAGATGCTGAGCCGTTTCCGTTCGTCCAAAGAGATCAAGGCGTCGCTGGAGGAAGTGGCCGCGGGCAAAGTGGACATCGTGATCGGGACGCATCGCCTGCTGTCGAAGGACGTGGAATTTCACGATCTGGGTCTGCTAATCGTCGATGAGGAACAGCGCTTCGGCGTGACGCACAAGGAACGGCTGAAGACCATCAAGAAGAATGTGGACGTGCTGACGATGAGCGCCACACCGATCCCGCGGACCTTGCATATGTCGCTTCTGGGAATGCGCGACATGTCGATCATCGAGACGCCGCCGAAAGACCGGCTGGCGATTCAGACGGTGGTGGCGCATTTCGATAAGGACCTGATCAAGACCGCTATCGAGCAGGAAATAAGCCGGGGTGGGCAGGTTTACTTCGTGCACAACCGCGTGAACAGCATCTTCATGCGCGCGGCCATGATCCAGGAAATGCTGCCGGAGATCCGCATCGGAGTGGGCCA
>JBDUEM010000286.1:0-9642 GCA_040002435.1 Bryobacteraceae bacterium | reverse complement strand
GGATGCTCAGCGCAGCCAGCATGAGGATGCCGATTCCTGCGCCGAAGTAACCGCCATACAAGGCAACCAGTAGTTGAAAGAAGATGGCGCCAATGATCCATGTGCGGCTGTGCGGCTCATCTGTATTGTCTTTCTTTAGCCGTTTCTGAATGGGTTCCTGCAGCATGAACAGCAGCGTTGCGAACAGAATCAGTAACGGAACGAGCTTGTCAAAGAGAGACGCCGGAGTGTAGCGAAGCAGCCACGCCCCGATGATGCCGCCAATCAGGCTGGGAATTACCAGGCCCAGCATGATAGGGTCGGCCTGACGCAGCTCCCGTCGATAGCCCCACATAGCACCCAACGATCCCGGCCAAATGGCGACAGTGCTGGTGGCATTCGCCACCACTGAGGGCAGACCCAGCCAGATCAGGGCGGGGAAGGAGACTAGAGTGCCTCCGCCGGCAACGGAATTGATAGCTCCGGCCAGAAAAGCGGCGCAGAAGGACACCGCCGAATGAGTGAGGTTGAATTCGGACATTTGAGATGTAATGCGCAGCATACCATCTGATATAGTGATTGGTTTCTAAGGACCCACAACAGAATGAACTACGGTTTGAATATCCGTCCAGACGGCGCTCTGGACTTCGTTTCGCTTGGCGCGCTTGTCCACCGCTTGGATCCGGGAATCATCCCTTTTCGTAAGGCCAACGCAGTACAGATTCATGTCAGCGGGGGGGAATTCAACGTCTCGGCCAACCTGGCGGATTGCTTCGGGTTGAACACAGCCGTGGTCTCGGCCATGGTGGATTATCCCATCGGTGATCTGGTGGCCGAGCGGGTTCGAGCCATGGGGGTCAAGGGGATTTACAAGCGCTTCAAGCACGACGGTGTACTGGGTCCGAATATTGCCGGCGTCTACAGTGATCGTGGTCAGGGCATGCGTGCGCCAGTCGTCTTCTACAATCGCTCAAACGAAGCTGCCGGCTTGCTGAAACCGGGTGACATCGATTGGAGCGCCGTGTTCGCACAAGGCGTGCGATGGTTTCATAGCGGCGGAATTTTTGCGGCGCTCTCCAAGTCGACGCCGGAGTTGATCATCGAGGGTATGAAGGCGGCCAAGGCAGCCGGCGCCGTCATCTCACTGGATCTGAATTATCGCGAGAAGCTGTGGAACATTTCCGGAGGCCACGAGCGCGCGTTGGAAGTACTGGGCCGGATCCTGGAGAACGTGGACGTGCTCGTCGGCAACGAAGAGGATCTGCAGAAGGGACTGGGGATTCCCGGGCCCGAAGTGGCCGCCAAATCGAAGCTCGATCCGAGCGCGTTCTTTGGCATGATCGACCGCGTGACGACGCGGCACCCGCAAATCAAGGTGGTCGCGACCACCCTGCGGGAGGTTCATTCTACGAACCGGCATAGCTGGGGCGCTGTCGCCTGGATTGACGGAAAGACTTATATGGCGCCCACGACGGAACTCGACGTATTGGATCGCGTTGGCGGCGGCGATGGATTCGCGTCCGGATTCTTCTACGGACTGCTCACTGGAGAGGATCCGGAAGTGGCGATCAAGCTGGGCTGGGCCCATGGTGCGCTTCTCACTACTTTCCCGGGTGATACCACCATGGCTACGTTGGCCGACGTCCGAAACCTGGCGCAGGGTGGTTCGGCGCGAATACAGCGCTAGGCCTACCAAGCTGACGCATTGGCACGATATATTTTCCGCTCACAGGAAAAATCCGAATTACTAAATTGAAAGAAATCGCCTTAGAAGGCTAAGCGGTTCCAGACCGTCGCCCCAGTTGCGTGAGGCGGCTGGCAAGCCCCCCGGGCATCGTTATCCAGATGGAAGCACTGACGAAAAGGGCCATCAGGGCATAGTCTACGAAGCTGTGACCGCCCATGTCTTGCCATGAAATCAAGTTCCAGATTAAATAAATAACATTCTGCATTGGTCTTCTTTATAATGTGCGAAAACCGCTGCATCGCCAATGGCCCCCTCGTACCCTTTTGACTGTTCTTGTACTTGGCACTCTGGTACGCCGGGAAACTCTGGCGATCTATACCCTCATTTGACATGGCTTCCTGGTTCAGGCTATACATAGATACGAATAGGAAGAGCCGATGCCATCCGCTACCCAACCCGAATTCCTTCCCGGAACTCTTCACCTCCTGATTCTGCGTAGTCTTTCGGCCGGCCCTCTCCACGGCTACGCCATTGCCAAGCGCATCAAGGACGTCTCTCAAAGTGCTCTGGCCGTAGAAGAAGGCTCGCTCTATCCCGCCCTGAACAGGATGCTGGTCAAGGGCTGGCTAACCGCAAAATGGGGCATCTCGGAAAACAACCGCAAGGCGCGCTTCTATCAATTGACAAAGGCCGGCTTGCAGCAGTTGGGACGGGAAACGGCTGAATTCGACAGGCTCGTGTCGGCGATTCAGTTGGTTCTCAGGGAGGCGTAGGTCGAAGATGCGCTGGTACTCCAAACTGAAGAACAAATTGTCGCACTTGCGGGGTCGGAGTGCATTCGACGACGCACTGGCGGAAGAAATCCAGGGGCATCTTGAGATGCGCGCCGACGAGTTGGCAACGGGCGGAATGGATCTCCGCGACGCCCTGGCGCAGGCGCGCCGCGAGTTTGGTTCCCCGCTGTCGCTTGCGGAGGATTCCCGAAGCGAGTGGCGGTGGACTTGGCTGGAAGACCTCGCGCGCGACCTGCGCTACGCGGCACGAAGCCTGGCGCGCGACAAAGGCTTCGCACTGACGGCGATCCTCTCCCTGGCCCTCGGCATCGGCGTCAACACAATCATCTTCAGTCTCGCCAGCGAATTCCTATTCAAGGAACCTTCGGCGCGGAATCCTGCAAAGCTGGTTCGTATTCAGGTTGGCGGGCGGAGCCAACTGGGCATGCGGGAATATCGCTTCCTGCGCGATGCCGGTGTCTTCGCCGCACTGGTGGGTTTTGATGAGAATGCGGAAGTGAACTGGCGATCGGGAGAAACCAACGAGAGACTGTTCGGCATTCGCGTCACGGATAATTTCTTCGCGGAAATAGGTATGCCAATTGCAATCGGACGCGGTATCCAACCCGGCGAAACGGATGTAGCCGTGGTATCTCATCGTTTTTGGGAGCGCAGCCTGAACGCCGATCCGGACGCCATCGGACGGCTATTGGTGCTGGATGGCCGGCCCCACACGCTGATAGGAATTCTGCCGGCAAATCATCGAACCCTGGTGGGTCTTGGCTTTGCGCCTGACCTCTACGTAGCGGTCAGAACCGAAACGGCGCGTGTAGGACTATACGGCCGCTTGGCCGAAGGGACCACGCGCCAGGGTATTGCGGAAAAGCTCAGGTCGGCCTGCATGCAGTTGGATCAGGTTTATCCAAACGAGGACTCCAAGTGGTCGCGCAACATCACAGTGAACGATCTCACGGGATTGAATCGCCTGGCAGGGAACAGAGGATTGACAGCAGTGGCGGCATTCTTTGCCATGTTGATGGCCGCCGTTAGTCTGCTGCTGATGATTGCCTGCGTCAACGTGGCCAGCCTGCTGCTGGCGCGATCGGCCGGGCGAGCCCGGGAGTTCGCCGTCCGCCTGAGCATCGGTGCCAGCCGGGGTAGACTGATACGCCAATTGCTTACCGAAAGCCTTCTCTTGTCCGTGGTGGGCGCCGCTGCCGGCCTGGCACTCAACCTCGTGATCACAAATTTCCTGAATGGGACCACGCTTCCCCTGCCGGTCCCTATCCGGCTTGCGATTCAGCCCGATTGGAGACTGCTGGCATACGGCGCAGTGATCGCGGTGGTCAGCGCCGTGATGGCTGGTCTTCTGCCCGCGCTGTCGTCAACTCGTTCGGGCACGAATGCCACCTTGAAGCGCGACGAACACCAGGTGGGGGGTAGAGCCTTGATGAGGAAGTCGCTGGTAGCCGGCCAGTTGGCTGTGTCGGTGATCGTGCTGGTCACTGCGGCTTTGTTTGTGCGAAACCTTGTGCGATCGGCAACAATGAATCCCGGATTCAATTTGGACCACACCATCTGGGCGCAGATGCGGCTTGTGCCGGAGAGCTACCCGACCGGAGAAAAGACATTCGCACTCGTCCGTTCGGCCTTGGAGCAGTTACGCACGCAGCCGGGAGTCGAGTCGGCCACCTTCACCAACGTGGTGCCGTTGAACGACACCAGCAACGACTTGGGAGCGGTATCGACCGACGTCAAGACAGAGCCACTGCACCTTCGGTACTTCACTTTTGGTGTGGCCGAGGACTACTTCAAGACAATGGCCATTCCCATCCTGGCTGGACGGGAGTTTGAACGCTCAGACCGGGCCGGAGGCGCGCGAGTAGTGATTGTGAATGAGACTCTGGCGCGATTGATGTTCGGAAACACCTCGCCGGTTGGCCGGATCATCCGTTTCGGAACCAATCCCCGGACCGTGGTGGGTGTTGCGGCAAACCACAAGTATTCGACATTGGGAGAAGACGATGCGCCGGCCATTTATGAACCTTACCTGCAGCGCGGCGGGAACCGGGCAAACCTGCATTTTCTCATTCGTTCCACCGTGCCGCCCGCTACGCTGACCCGCTCTCTGAGCAAGGCTCTGCTCAATGTGGAGCCGAATGCTGCCGTAGAAGTAAAGCCCATGAGCCAAGCCATGGGCTTCGCGTTGCTTCCAAGCCGCGCGGGTGCGGGATTGCTGGGTGTGATCGGGGCGCTCGGACTGACGTTGGCGTCCATCGGACTTTACGGCGTGCTCTCCTATTCGGTCAGCCGCCGCATCCGGGAAATCGGTCTGAGAATCGCACTCGGCGCGCAGCGTGGCGATGTGCTGCGGCTGGTGCTTGGCGAAGGAGCCTGGATCCTGGGCGTCGGTTTGGCGACCGGGATTTCGGTGTCCATCTTCTTCACGAAACCGCTCACAATGTTCCTGGTTGCCGGTCTGAAGCCATCCGATCCGTTCACCTATGTTTCGGTTGCCGCAGTGCTTTTGGTGGTCGGTTGTATCGCGACGCTCAAGCCGGCGTTGCGCGCCCTGGCGGCCGATCCGGCAGTGGCACTGCGATACGAGTAGGCTGCCCTTGCCCGGGGAAACTACTCGAATCGAAGCGCCTTGATGGGATCGACGCGAGCGGCACGAACCGCCGGACGCCAGCAATCTGCAAGACTGACCGTCAAAGGCAGTGCCGCCACGCCGGCAAACGTGACTGGATCCGATGGCGCGACTTGGAATAGTTGACTTGAAAGTCTGCGCGGGTCATTGCAGACAATGATCGGTGGGAGTATCCTCGCGATTGTCGTAGGCTATCGGCAGTTAAGGGCTGGCCGAGTAAGTGAACCGGCCGGCGAGCAGGGCGCGCCCGCAAGCCCCACGGCGACTGCCGCCGACACTCCCGGTTGAGTCCGCACCAGCGACGTTCCAATCCTTTCGCGCGGACCTCGCCCACGAACCCACTCCGCGCAGATGCCTCCCGAGTGGATTCTGATTCGGCCACAGGCGGTGCGCTGCGCCCTGGCTGATTACTATTCGGTGTTGACCTTTATCGAAGTCGTTTAGGAACCGCCCCGCCTTCGATGGGATCCCATCACCTGGAAATAAGCAGGAGTCACCAAACGGACGTTGGCTAACGCCCGTCCGCTGACGGCCGCGTGGGAATCGTCCGAATCTTCCACATCAAATATCCACTCGTCACCACGCAGTGGAAGCACATCGATCGCAGCCGCGACTTCCAATCCGCTGGCGGCGAGCGCCGTGTGCATACTTCGGCGAGAGATAGGAAGCATCCTTCGTGATGATTCGGATCTCCACCGTGACGACAAAATGAACGGTTCTAGTACCTCATTAGACCTTGTCGCAAAGCTCGGCACTGTTGTAAACTCACCTACACACGTTTTAGAGATCTGGGACCGCAGTGGCCCGAACTAAGAGCTACAACTACGCAGACGCTTCGATTCCAAAGCTGAAGCGATCGGGCTCGAAATCAACGGAGTGAGAATCGTACGCAATGAGTGATACCATCAGAAAATCGACCCGGCGCGACATCCTGAAGACGGTCGGCGGCGTCCTCGGGGGCGTGTCGCTCCTTGGGCACGGAACTGCACAAGGCCAAGCCATCGGGTCCCTGCCGAGTGGCTATAACTTCTACCGCATTCTAACAGCCAACGAAGGAGGAAGCTTTTCCGGAGTCCCGAACCAGCTGGGAGATATCTCAGGTTCTGTGATGATGGCGGCTCCTCCATCGAGCGGTGGGATCGGCTATGTCTACGTCCATGGAACACAACGACAGCCCTACGGCACTGCTTCCGGCGTATTCGAGGTGGCGATTAATTTCAGCCATACCCCTCCGGTCGTGCAAAGAGTGCTGCCCATGGCCCTGGAGAGATCACTCATTTACGTCGATGGCAGGGCCAGGATAGCTGGTCACATCGGGACGGGCGCGAGCAATGCGCAGGGACAATTTGTCACAACTATAGAGCCGTATGAGCCCTCCGATCAAATCGAGACCGAGAACTCGCCGGGGGTATATCTGTACCAGCCCCACGGTAATGGCGGCGGAGCATGGTCTCGGATTATCGGATTTGGCGATGAGGTTCCAGATGGATCGAGTTTATACGGCGGGGATTTCGGCGACGTCGCCTTAGACAACGATGGGAACTTGCTGCTGGCAGCTGCCACTACGCACGACCCGAGCGACAGCGTCTCCGGATTTGGCAGTTCGCAAGCTCTCATATCCACCTCGATCGGAAATACCAACCAAGGGCGAGTCCTCCTTCAGACCGGCGACCTGCTCCCCTTTGGTTCCGCAGTGGTGGAAGCAGTTGGTCTGGTTGATCTCGCGCCGCGCAACGCATTTGCCGCCCAGGTGACCGCCAGGCGCCTCGGTCCTTCCGTGTTGCGTTCCGGCACCGCCCTGATCGTGGGAAATACCCAGGGAGGGCCGGGCCAACAAGGCCTCGTCGCTGCTTCCCCGGAACTGATGCCGCCCGGACTAGCTGCCCAACGCAACATCACCAGCGGAGAGACCTTTTTTGGCGCGAGAGTCGACCCACTGATGGATGTCGGGTTCGTGACGCACGACGGCACCTTCGAACCATCGATCGGCAGCAACGCGATTGAGGCGCTTGGCTATTATTCGCGCGGATTGGCGCGCAACATACAAAACACCCAGCTCAGCGCCAGCGACAATCAGGTCGCGGCTTTCGGCGCACCCTGCATTGGCAGCACTGGCTTGATGTACGGGACAGAGATGCTGGGCAGCGGCAAAAGCCGGCTTTACATCTCCAATGGCGTGAGTTCGAAAGTTGTGTTGAATAGCGGAGAGGATCAGATCTCCGGCAGAAATCCTTCCGACCCGCTCGTGGTGAGCGAAATCTTGTTTGGCCATCACTCCACGCAGGTCGATGCCTCCGGGCGCCTCGTCTTTACCGCCGAGTTTCTGAAGGACCCGAAAGGGCCTGACAACGCAAGCAACGTAATTACAGCTTTGGTAATTGGTATTCCGAGATAGGAGCGATTTCGCATGGCCAGCAATCCGCCAGTACTCATCCCGATCGGCACGTCCGATCCCCTGGATCTTAGTGCAGGACTTCCGCTTTTTCCGGAGTTCGGAACCGCGAGAGCAGGCATCTCCGCTTCTTCGCGGTCTTACAAGCTCTTTGAGATACCACTCCTGGTAATCTGCCTGCGGCTGAAAATCAGCGTCTACGCCGGCTACGGGTTTGGAATCGTCGGTCCTGCGGTGGCGTTCCTCGCTAAGGGTGTGACGGTGGCCAGGGCTAACAACGGGACCACGGAGGGTCAACTCACCCTGACTTTCAACAATGGCTTGAGCCTGCAGGCGGGAGCCTTCGTTGGCGCATACGTCTCGGCTGGAGTGACTGCGAGAGGTCAACTGTACCTGCCTAAACCCTGGTATAAGGTGTGGGCTTGGAGTTGGCAAACCGTCTTCACCATTGAGAAGGATTTCAAGATCGATCTCCTGGATCTCATGTTCAAGCTGATCCAGTATCTCTTGAAGAAGAAAGCTAATCCCGCCAGTTTTGCAGAAGATAAGCAGAACAAGCTAAAGGAAACCGAACTCGGCGTGAAGAGCTTTGGCATGGCGGGAACCACCAATACGGTCAGGGCCAATCTGACGGCGACGCCTGAAGTGACCGCCCCTCTCAACCTTGCCAACTACGTTCCCAAACTGCGGGAAATCAACTTGGCTCTCGCCAAGATCGATGGCCACATCTCCTTTGGTCCCACCGCCCATCTGCAATACCCGGTTACTTTCAACCTCACCGGATTTACCGTAGAGGGCAGCGTGCAGGGAGCATCCAGCGCACTCTACAACCGGGAGGTGCAATACCGGAATGGCAACCAGGTGACGGCAAAGGGAGATAGGCTATTCAATCTCCGGGAAAACCCGTCAAAATTCACGACCCACGTCAGGTACGAAACGGTCGTGAAGCTTGCCATGTCGATACACGCTGAAGTAAAAGTGGCCAAGTTTTTCCGCATTGGAGTCAACACTCCGTCGCTCGACCTGACTTACCTGCTCTATCGCATACCAGAACGAAATCGCACCGTGTCAGTCCCGAACTCGGTGACCACAGAGGTCGGAGGTGGATGTGTCTTGACGCCCAACATGACCTTACGGTTCGAAGGGCCGAATGGCAGCCTCGAAATCAAAACGGGTGAAGTGGGCGTTGGGAACGTAGTTCTGGCGGGATTTCAGTCGGCCACCCCGGTAACCATCAACCTGGAGATTGACCCGCCGGTCCCGAGTTTCCCAACCAGCGTTAACCTCCCCGCCAGATCCCAAGGCGTTAAATTCTTCTTTCAGTTCCAAAACCAGTGCATGCCGACGGGAAACCGCGAGAATCTTGAAGAAACGGCGCCTCCCAATGCCCTCTCGTCTATCCAGGCCTACCGGGTGCGCGCGACGCTGAAGGAAACCCCGGCAGGCTCCTGTACGGACTACCGGGCCGAGACGCCGCTAAGCATCACAAACCGCTTCATCCGGTGCCAGGCCAGCCGCAACACTTCACGAGCCATTAACCCACCGTGGGATGACAAGGCGAGCGCGAAGATCGTCGCGGATGACATCGCTTCGCCCAGTGGCGGCTTCCTGGCCAGCGCCGACTTGTGGTTCCCCTATGTGGGTAATGAACAACCGGTGACCGTTCCAGTCACCTTTACGCTCGTAAATGAGAATCGGGAACCATACGACCGCAGCGATGTCGAAATCCTGGCCGGAGGCACGCGCAAGTTCCTCTCACCGTCCTGTACGTTCAACCTTCGTCTGCGCCCGCAAATAGAGATTCCGAGCGACAACGGCTCCTTTGCCATTTATTGGAATTCGAGAGGAAAACCTTCGGGATATGCAAACCGCTTCTACCTCCTGGTCACCACAGACTGCCAATACGGCCGGTCCGAATTCTGGCTGGACGTTTGGAACTGGTCATGAGTTCTGGCGACCAGCCGGAGGAGCAGCCGCCCGCGCCTGCCCCACAATTCCATGTCCGCTGTGCTCGGGAATTATTTGAAGCGCTCGAATCTCCGGACGGCGCCATCCGCCTCGCTGCGTTGCACGCTGTCCAGGATGCTCCAGAGACAGCCCTCGGTTTCGGATCTTATGAAGAGCGGGACCTTATCAATGTTCTGATTTCCCAGGCGGAACG
>JBDUEM010000285.1:0-9657 GCA_040002435.1 Bryobacteraceae bacterium | reverse complement strand
GGCTTGCTTGGGGTGATGAACACAACCCGCCACGGTCAAGGCCACACAGAGGGAAGCTACCCGCCTCATGAACCCTGCCAGTAAGCCGGCAAACCCGGCTTGGTTTCGCGCAGGATTTCCAATACCGCTTGCCGGTCTGCGGCCGTCAGCGTCGCGTACGCCTTGGTCTGGTCGCGGCCCGTGAGCACCTCCCATAGGCGCCGGTAAATACGCTCCTTGGTAGGCTCAGGCAATTGATCGAACGCCTCCGAGTAGATCATATAACTGCACGGGTAGCGGAACACGCGCCGCGCCAGGTCGAAGTCACGCAGCGATCGGCCTTTCCGGTCTCTCGGGCCCTGCCGTGGAAATTCCGCCGTAAAGCCGGACGTCCCGGCGACAGGCTCCGTCAGCAGCGCTTCATCGGTAAACAGCATATAGCTGACCAGGTATTCCGCAGGGTTGTTGATGCGGCGCACGGTGGATTCACTGAACTCGGTCACCGGCTTTCCGAGCATGCGGTTGATGTCCGCTTGCGAGTGCAGCGCCATGCGCGATTCAAAACCCACGCGAATGATCAGATTCTGCATACGGATCTGATGCTCCAGCACCATCAACGCCACAATGTCGCTGTGCGGACTCAGGTACGCGCCGGTGTCAAAGCGGCGGCTCAGATCCGTGATGTTGGCGCCGGCAGTCAAGTCGAGGCCGGTTGGATCAGCGGCGGGTTTCTCCACGAACGTATTGCCCATGTGCAATTGCGATCCATGTGTACCGGTCACATACCATCCTCCCCAGCGCTCTTTCATCGGGCTGCGATGATCCGTAATGAAGCCTCCGGCCTGAAAGAGCGGCTGGCCCGAGGAATCGGGATAAATAGAGCGTAGGATATTGCCCGGAATTCCCAGGCTTTTGGAGGAAGCATGGCATTGCAGGCATTCCTGCCGCCGCTGGATCTGCGGCGTGCGGGTGCGTTCCTGGTCGAGAGTATAAAAGATGACGCCCTGTTTCGGATCAAGCACCGAAATCTCCAGCACGTCGCCTCCCCTGACATAGCCGACCGAAACCGTGTCATTGAAATAGAGCGCGCGCGGAGTATGCGGCGAGATGCGAGGCGCTTGAAAACTGGTCTTCGAGAAGACCAGAGTCTGCGACGAAACGGGCACGTTCAGGGCCTTCAGCAGCCCGGGAAGATAGCCCAGATCAGGATGATGACTGAGGCGAGCGGTACTGTCATTCAGTTTCGCCTGCAGGAGCGTGATCGCGTCATGAAGCGGAGCCGTCTCATATCCGATGGCGTCATCATCCAGCGGCAGAACATAAGATCCTTCCAGGTCGGCCAGCGCGCGCACGGCCAGTATCGCGGGAACAGCGCAGAGCAGCCATTTCCCATAGCGGCTAAGCAACGCGCACCCCCGCTATCTCGCACAGCGGCCGGCTCGGCGACGGCGTATTCAGCAGTTCCCCAATCGTCGTTTCTGCGAAGGCCTTTTCTACCTGGCGTGTGGCATCGTCCAGTCTCTTATGAAGGGGACACAGAACCGCGCCATGAGACTTCAATCCCAGGGGGCAAGTCTTGATGCGGCGCAGCGGATCCACGGTGTTCACCACTTCCAGCACGGTGATTTCTGTGGACGGCCTGGTCAGCAGGAAACCGCCGTGCTTGCCGCGTTGCGCCGTCACCAGCCCGCCGCGCCCGAGCGATTGAAGAACCTTGGATAAGTAGCCGGTGGGCACCTGCGTGGCCTTGGCAATCTGGCCCGTGGTCTGCGGCTCGCCGGCGGTGTTAGCCAGCCAGACAATGGCGCGAAGGGCGTATTCGGTGGTTTGTGAGAGCATACGGCACTTTGGATATCTGGACCTTCTTATCCAGAATAGATAAACTGACGCGGCTCGTCAAGTGCCCCCCCTTGAACCAGTACGTTTTTAACGCTTAGTACCGCCTACGAAAGCAATGGGTATTGAGTCCAAGGGCCCATTTGTAAAGATCCCAATCCGCGGTTAAATCCTTAACAGCGTCAGCTAAAAGAACAAAGAGCTTTCAACCAATTGTTGCAAGTAGGGCGCATGGAGGAGGTCCAAATTGAAAATACGAACAAATAGATGGATGAGTGTAGGAATGGTGCTTGCCACCTGCGCTTTCGGTTCCACGGCCTGGGCAAAAGATGCGATTGCATCTGCTGTCTCCGGGCCATTCACCCCGTCAACTCCGATAGTTGCCGTAAATGGAAATCCCTATTCCTCGGGCACCTACGCTGTCGGTACTATTCAACTCTTTTATTCCGTAAATGCCTACCAGTTCACTGCTGGCACTTTCGGCGCATTCCAGCTGAACCTGCAGGATCTCCATGTCAACAACACCGGCCAGACTCCGGCGTATCCTGTCACTCTGAATCTCACTCAGACCGGATCGTCGAATCTGGTGCTGACGCCAACCACCAGCAGTTTCTCTGTCACGGGAACCTCCCCGCAATGGTCAGACTCAACGACGGTCACGATTTCGATTCCGGCTGCGGTCCCGAATAATCCATCTCTGAATATCGACGGAGCGGAACTGGTCGCCAATCTTCAACTGGGCACTGCTCCCCAGGGGTCGCATCTGGATACCGTTACCTCTATACAGGTTCATATCAAATTGGTGCACCCGACGTCCTGTTTGCGAGTGTTCAATTATCTGACGGATCAATCCCTCGCCAGTGTCACGCTGCCGCTTGGCGTAAAGCTCTTCGCGCACGGTCCAAACGCGGGGAGAACTCAGATCACCACCCCCCCTCAGTTGTCGGATGATGTCCTGGTAGTCAACACCTGCCCATACCCGCTGTCGTTTGATCTCAGTATCACGCTGGATCCCAACTTCCAGAACAGCACGAATCCCAACGGGAATTCGATTTTCGTGATGACCAAGACCGATGCCTCAACACCGCCCAATCTGACAGGCTTCTTGATCGGCATTCCGAAAGGTTCAAACAGTTGCATTGCGGGTTTGACCCTCGCCGGCGGAGACACTCTTCTCGGAAAGGTTCACATGAAGATCGGTGATGTGCTCGGCAGCGCATTGCCGGGAAGCGGCAATTTCAGTTTCTCCGGTTCCGTTTCCGTTGCTGGCTCCGGATGCCCTGGTACTCTCAACACTTTGGCAACACCGAATCCAGTCACCATGCAAGTGCCCTTTACGATCGTCCCCTAAAATACCCACGCGGCGGTCCGGTGCGAATGAACCTCATTCGTACCGGATTGCCGCAACCGGATTCAGTGCCGCTGCCCTGCGCGCCGGCAGCCAGCAGGCGAAGATCCCCACCAGCACCAGCACAAAAGTCACGAATACCAGAATAAAAGGATTGGACTTGGAGAGTTGCAGAGGTAGCGCACTCATGGCGCGCGTCGCTGGAATGGCCGCGGCGACCCCCAGCACCACACCCGCCATCAACTGCTTCATTCCCCGCGCCAGAACCAGTCCCATGATGTTGCGCGAGGACGCCCCCAGTGCCATCCGAACTCCAAGTTCCTGCGTCCGCCTGGCAGTGGCATGCGCCATCACAGCGTAGATTCCTACCGACGCAATTACCAAAGCCATCACGCCGAAAATGAGGAATAGTGTGCCGAAAACGCGCAGCGCCCATTGGCTGCGTTCGACGGCCGCCAGCAGCGTGCGCACGTCATACACCGGCATATCCGGATCGAGACTCTGCACCACCCCGCGCACAGCGGAAGCGGAAACGCCCGCTGACCGCACCAGTAACGCCATCGAGTCGTAGCTGTCCTGGCGGTAGGGAATAAACAGCAGCGGGTCGGCCTTCGCATCGCCGACGTTCTGCACAATATCAGCCGAGATTCCGATCACCGTCATCCACTCTCCCGGCTTCTCGTTGGCATAGAAGCGGAGACGCTTACCCAGGGCCGGCTGGTTTGGCCAATACCGCGCCGCGAATTCCTTCGTGACAACGGTCACCTGCCGTCCCGCCCCGCCATCGGCATCGTCAAAATCGCGTCCCAACAGAACGGGAATGTTGACCGCGTTGAAATAACCCGGGAACTGTACCAGGACCGATGCCGAAGGGCCGCGGGCCGGATCCGTCAGCGGCGTGTCCTCGATTTCGATCTTGCGTCCTCCGGCGCCCAGCCCCGGAGCACTTGACCCGATCGCCACGTGGCTCACGCCAGGCAGCGCCTCCAGTCGCGGACGCAACTGCTCAAAGAAGCGCGCACGCGCATCGGCCGTGGCATATCGTTCGCGAGGCAGGCTCACGCGGGCCGTGAGAATATGGTCCGCCGGCACGGCGTTGTTGACAGACTGGCTGTCCAGAAAGCTGCGGACAAAAAGTCCCGCGCCGCTCAGCAGCACCAGCGTCAGTGCGAATTGCAGAACCACCAGCACGCCGGCCAGGGAGCCCCCGCGCTGCGTGCCGGCAGTGCGGACGCCGTCTTTCATCACGCTGTTCAAATCCACGCGCGACGAACGTATCGCGGGAGCGAGCCCAAACAGGAGTCCGCTAAATCCGCAAAGGGCCGCAAAGTAGCCGAAGACGTTATAGTCCATGGTGAAGGTCACCCAGTAGGGCTTCCCGACGTCTCGTGTAACCAGATCGAACCCATGGACTCCGGCCATGGCGATCGTCAGCCCCACCAGGCCGCCCGCCACACTGAGCAGCAGGCTCTCTACCAGAAGTTGGCGGATCAGCCGCCAGCGAGACGCGCCCATTGCCGCCCGGATGGTAACCTCTCGCTGCCGCGCCAGCGCCCGGCTCAGCATCATATTGGCCACATTGGCGCATGCGATTAGCAGCACGAAGCCGACTGCGGCCAGCAGAAGGACAAAGACCGATTTGACGTTTCCGCCGTTGTAGCGCTCGTGAAAAGTCTGGACCAGAAGGTCGATGCCTTTGTTCGAGTCTGGGTGTTGCGCGGCGATGCGGCCGGCGATGCCCTGCAGTTCCGTACCTGCCTCTGGAAGCGTGACGCCGGGCTTGCGCATCGCAAACAATTGCAGCGGCCGCAGGGTGCGGCTTTCCATTTCAGCCGTCGGCACCAGGGGCATCCACAACTCCACGTTGTCGGGGAATTTGAATCCCTCAGGCATCACTCCGATGATGGTTGCCGGTTTCGCATTCACGCGCACCGCGCGGCCCACCGCATCGGGCGAGCTGCCATACCGGTCCATCCACACGCCATGGCTCAAAAGCAGGACGGACTCCGCGCCGGCCTTATCGTCGGCCGGCAGAAACCCGCGCCCGAGAACAGGCCGCACATGCATCATCTCGAAGATGCCCGACGAAACCAGATCCAGGTTGTATTTTTGCGGCGGGTTTCCCTGTTCGCTCAGGATCCCATCCTGACGCGATTCAGCCTCTACGTGCTCCAAAGAGGTTGCTTGCGCCCGGTACTCCCGGAATTCGGGATAGGATACGCCTACCGACCGGCCGCCCTTCGACAAGTTGCGGTTGCGGATCACGAAAAGACGTTCGCCCCCCGCCACCGCCACCGGCTTGAAAAGCACCGCATTCACCAAAGTGAATACCATCGTGTTCAGGCCGATTCCCAGCGCCAGTGTCGCCACCACCGCAAGGGAGAACCAGCGATGCAGACCAATCATGCGCAAGGCGAAGCGGAGGTCCGAAATCATTACCAAGGATTACGGACCCTGCGCGCAATCCGTTCCGTGAAAGTTTACTGCGCTAATTACCAGTTGGGGAACATATTCTTATTTTCGATATCGACCCAGCCGGCCAGGTAACCGAAGCCCCCGCCCTGCGTAGGCTCTCCGCTCAACGAGCCGTCCTTGTACCGGCGGTCGCGATAGCCGGCCGCAAAGCCGTCGGACTGGCCTGAGTCAGCCGTTCTCCACATACCCGTCGAGGCGTCGATGACCACACCGACGTGCGAGAACTGCCCCTTCGGGTTCTCCAGAACATAAAAGTCGCCGGGCAGCGGACGGTTGCTGCCGTCGGCTTCAACCCAGGTTTTGGCCGTCTTAGCCGCGCTCTTCATTCCGGCGCTCAGCCCATGCAGGATGAGTCCTCGTCCGCCCAGCAGTTTCGAGATGTAGGCGGGAAACGCGCCGCAGTTGGTATAGTGCTTGCCCTTGTTGTATTCTGCCACCACCAGCGGACTATTCCTGGTCTCGCTGGAGATCTTCGCCATGCGCATGCTCCCAGGGGTGAGAAACGTGCCAACCTGCGGCAGGGCGGCGCGACAGAGATCGAGAACCTTCTGCCGGATGGGACTCAAGCTGGTGTCCGCCGTCCAATTGATCCTGCCGTCCTTAAATGCCGGGTCCTTCGGATCGAAGATTCTTGCCGAGCCGGATGCTTTGCCCGGTGCATCCCAAATGATTACCGTGTTGTGTTTCGTCTGTCCCGGCGGCTGATCCCACAGCCAGATGATGCCCGGCGACGGCACCTCAAACGATCCCTTCGTGGAGAAGCCCACACTGGCCCACGCCGGCTGTTGGCCCTCCAGAATGGACCACTGCTTCTGCCCGAAATCGAGCTTCATACGGGCTTGTCCCCGCGGTGCATTCCTCGCGTCATTTACAGCCAGGTTCAGAATCATTTATGTCTCCCTTCACTGAATCACCGCGCAAAGGAGAACACGAATCGATCACATAAAAATTTCGGGACGGCGGCACCCCAGTGCCGCGCCGAGGCCCCAGCCTCGGCTTCCCAAGAACACAAGGTCCCGCCAGGCAATTGTCCCCTTGAATGGCCCGGCCACGCTTATGTATTCGAGCGGATCGGAGGCCCAATGGAACCAAAAGCGAACAGGAAGCCAGGTACTCGCACGTACCTCAGTATTTGGAATCTCGGCCTGGTCCGCCAACTATCCTTCCTGCCACTGATGCTGGCAGTCTTCGGCGTCCCGGTGCGTGCGGCGCGGGTGTGCGATTCTTTTGGAAATTGCCGGGTATATATTTCCAAACGCCCGGTGCCATTGAGAGCGCAGGAAACCCCCGTCTGGTGCTGGGCGGCCAGCCTTTCGATGCTCTTCGCCTATTACAACTATCCCGTTCAACAGGAGGCCATTGTGACAAGGTATTTCGGCGCGCCACTCCCGGTTCCGGGCCCGCCCTGGATCTTGCGCGATGCGCTCAATACCGATTGGACAGACGCAACCGGCAAACGCTTCCGTGTAACATCGAGAATCACTGATCTGTATGGCGGATCGAGCTTTCAGGTTTCTAACGCCGACATCGTTGGTGCCCTCGCCGACGAGAAGCCGGTCTTCTATGCTGATGCCAATCATGCGTTAATCCTGGTGCAGACCGACTATATTGCCGCCCTGCCACAACCGATCATCGTTGCCGGTTGGGCGATCGATCCATATCCAGGACCCAATTTCGGGTTCCGCCAACTGCAGCCAAGTGAAATGCAGGCGTCTTTCGCGGCAATTGCCGACGTGCGCGATGTAACCGCGGTACCGTCGATCTCGAGAATCACAAACGGTGCGAGCTACACGCTGGAAATTGCGCCGCAAGGCTTCGTCACTATATTCGGGACTAATCTGGCGTCCGCCGTAACGTCGTGGGATCGATATATCGTCAATGACCAGCTGCCCTCCAGCATTCTTGGAACGAGCGTGACAATCAACGGGCGAGCTGCATTCGTAAGCTACGTCAGCCCCACGCAAATAAATGCGATTGTCCCGGCGACGACGTCCTCTGGAACTATCTCGGTTTCCGTCGCGACGCCCAACGGTACTGCGACAGGTAACGTGCTTCTAAAGCAGCGATCACCTGGATTGTTCGCATCGAGTTGGTTAGGACGAACGTATGCGGTCGCCGCTCCGGTCAGTTCCCCCAGGTCCTTCGTCGCCCCGACTGGAGCAGTTCCTGGAACGACACGCTCCGCCCGGCGGGGAGAAGTCCTGCAATTATTCGCCACCGGCTTGGGATCGGCAATACCGGCGGCGCCGGATGGCAGGGTTATCAAGCCTCCATACCCACAAATAGATGTGTCGAGAGTTATTGTGTCCTTCGGCGGAATTGCCGTCCGTCCGACATTCGTTGGAATGACTTTCGCCGGCCTTTTCCAGATAAACGTACAGGTTCCGCAGGCCGCTCGTGGGGGAGATATTCCGATTACGATCCAGGTGGATTCGGATGTGAGCACGAATGGTGTCTATACGACAATAGAGCCCTGAATGCGCGCGACTCAGCTACCGCGATTCTTCGCGTACACTCAACGACTGAAAAAACATTCGATGCAGCGGCTCCGTACGCCCTCGCTCCAAATCCGCATGGCGCACAATTTCCAGCCGCGCGTCCAAGAGCGACTGCGCACTTACGGGGACGCCCGGCGCCACTTCAATCTGCACCAGGTCCCTTCCCCGGTTGTGCTCCGGCGTAAGTTCGCGCAGCCCGCCGCACTGATAGCAGAGACCGGTCTTGTTGATCAATTGGCACAAGCCCTCGTAGCTCTTGCCCATAATGGAGCGTGCGCTCGAAAGCCGGTGCCGGAACACCGGCTCGGAGACTTCGAGAATGTCCGCCGATTCCTGATTGCTAAACCCCAGCACCTCGCGCAGCAGCAAGACCGCCTGCTCGTCAGGCTCCAGAGTGCGTGCCACGCAAGCGAAACAGAACGCGATATGTTCACGGATCTCGAAGACGAACGACGGATCGCTCACCACGGACATAATCGCCTCATGGCCCGTGGCGTCCACTTCGCTCTCCCCGATTAACTGCGCTTCCAGGCGCCAGCGCTTTCGGGAACGCAGATGATCCAGGCAAACATGCGTGGCGATACCGAAGAGCCACGTCTTGAACTGAGACTCGCGCCGGAAGCTGGGCAGGCTTTCCAATACGCGGACCAGCGTATCCTGCAGCAGGTCTTCGGCATCCTGCGGGCTGGTGGTCATGCGGTAGATATAGGAAAACAGGGGACGGCGCAACGGACCTATGAGCGATTCAAAAGCCGTCCGGTCGCCGCTACTGGCGTCGGAAAGAAGTTGGGATTCCAGTGGATGTGACATCTTAGGTCCTGTGCGCCATCGTACTATTTGCCAACCAGAACTTGTGCCAGTTGCACTCTATTTTGGAATGGATCGCGGAATGTTCCAATCCGCACGACTCCGGGAATCTCCTCCACCTTGCCTTCAAACGCCACTCCCAAAGATTCCAATTTCAGTCGTGATTCCTCGATGTCGGGAACACGGAAAACTACCGTCGCTCCACCGCCGGCCGGTGCGGCGTCCTTCACCAGCGAAAGCCCAACCGACGCGCTGCCGTTAGCTCCGCTAAATTCGACCCATCCCGGCATCTCGTATGTCTTCTTCAGACCCAAAGTGTTGCCGTAAAAGTCCTTGGCACGATCCATATCGGTTACCGGATACCAGGCAAGAAACATGTCCATTTGTTAACTACCTCCACCAGATGAGTCGCACCGAATCGGAATTTCCGCCAAATCGTTGAGAATATTGGAGCGGCAGAGCTACCTAGTTGGTAGGAGGCACGACTCTCTCACCGATGATCGGCGTTGTGCGGCCTACGACTGGAAAGTCGGAATTATCCCCTCCGTTTCTGCGGCGGTACGGCTGTGCCGTTGCCAGCGTTGGGCTCGCGACGCTTGTGCGGGTTTTACTGGATCCGGCACTCGGTGACCGCGCCCGGTTCCCTACGTACTTCCTTGCTGTTCTCGTCACAGCCTCGTACGCGGGGGCCGGACCTGCTTGGGTCGCCGCCAT
>JBDUEM010000284.1:0-9715 GCA_040002435.1 Bryobacteraceae bacterium | reverse complement strand
TGAAAATAAAGGGCATCCCGGCTTCAAACATGCCCAACTGCGAAAGTTGGGCTAACGGCCTACGTTGTTGATTCATCAGAAAGTGCGGTTTCGGCGTTAGCATCACGAAACTCTAGCGAATTCGCTCCGGAACTGTCGAGGCGCCGCATCTACAGCAGGGCTTCCGGCCCCGCCATTCAATTGTCAAAGAACTAATGCCGGAACTCCGCAAAGAGTTCGGCCTGTTGCTATTTAGGACCTAAATTTTAGGCATCCGGAACGATGACCCCGTTCGGATCGTTTACGAATTACTAATGGATTGAGACAGATGCAACGCCAAAATATTTGTGACTTGCATTAAAGCAGAGAATTGCCGCTGAACTGCGGTGGCGGAAGCCTTACGCAAGACGATGACTGGGAATAGGGTATTGGAAATCGTATTGAGCGTCGATTGTAGATGATACCGACGCGGTGTCCAATGCGAACTTCATTTATGATGCGGCACGTCGCATGACCTCCATATTGGCGGACGGTCGTGGCTTTTTCTGGGTCATGGCGGGCCTGATTTTGTCCGCGATGCCATCGCCGATCTG
Source organism: Bryobacteraceae bacterium (assembly GCA_040002435.1). GTDB lineage: Bacteria > Acidobacteriota > Terriglobia > Bryobacterales > Bryobacteraceae > JANXXV01. Next base: position 9,143 of record JBDUEM010000284.1, on the reverse strand, counting down.
GGGGCAAGCCAGCCCGGCGGTCGTAATCAGCCAGATCTATGGAGGGGGCGGCAACAGCGGCGCCATCCTCCGCAACGACTTTATCGAAATACTTAATCGTGGCAAATCGGCGGTTGATGTCAGCGGGTGGACGGTCCAATACGCGGCGGCAGGCGGCACCTCTTGGGACCGTACGGTTCTGAGCGGCTCGATTCAACCCGGCCAGTATTACCTTGTCCAGGAGATTGAAGGAAGTGTAGGAACTGTTTCGCTGCCGAGATTCGATGCGAGTGGTGGCCTGAGTTTGAGCGCCACCTCCGGCAAGGTCGCTCTTGTCAGCGATGGCGTAAATCTCGTGGGCAGCGCTCCTGCTGGTAGCCGCGTCGTAGATTTTGTTGGATACGGTCAGGCGAACGCGTCAAGGACGAGTCCTGCTGGAGTCTTGAGCAACACAACAGCTGCCATACGGCGTTCCGGCGGCTGTGCTGACTCGGGCAACAACTCTGCCGACTTCTCTGTCGGTTCGCCCACTCCGCGAAACAGCGGTTCCCCACGCAACCCGTGTTCACCCATCGGGCCCCAGATTACACAACTCGGAGTGGTTAATGCCGGGAGCTACAGCCCTGGCGCCATCGCGCCAGGGGAAATCATTACAATCTTCGGATCCGGGTTGGGGCCGGCCGTGTTGAACACGCTGCAACTGACAACTGACCGGCGGTTTCTGACCACTTCTCTTGGCGGAACCCGGGTTCTGTTCGATGGAGTGCCGGCTCCGATGATTTATGCGCGCGATGAACAGGTGAGCGTGATTGTCCCGTATGCGATTGCCGGCCGGCCGGTGGATTCGGAGGTACGGGTTGAATACTCGGGTAATCTTTCGAACGCTGTCCGGCTCCCGGTGACGCAAAGTGCACCATCGATTTTTACCGCTGATGCCTCCGGTAAGGGGCAGGGAGCGATCCTCAATCAGAACTATTCGATAAACCGTGCGGGATCTCCCGCGGAGTGGGGATCTGTAATCACAATTTACGCGACCGGCGGTGGTCTTGTGGTGCCTGCCACGGGCGATGGCAAGATCACGGACTCGGAATTATCGCGCCCTTCATTAGAGGTTTCGGTCCAGATCGGAGGCGTTGAAGCAGAAGTGCTGTATGCCGGGACTGCACCGCAATTAGTCTCCGGCGTATTGCAGGTGAACGCTAAGATTCCAGAGGAATTTGCGGCGAGCGGTCCACAATCGGTTTTCCTTAGGGTTGGAAGTGGTATGAGCCAGCAAGGCGTCACGGTTTTTGTAGGGGCAACTTTGGCGACGGCTGGTGTGCCGGCGGACATTGAGGCTCGTTATCAGGAATTGAAGCTCGAAGTCAATCCCACGAGATTGCCAGAGATCCCGAACGATCTCATCGGTCTACCACAGAACTGGCTTGGACTGATCTCCTGGAATACGCAGGTGGGGGGCACGTCTACCGCTGCGGGCGCGACGCGGCCGCCAATGGTCGCCTACGCTTTGAACAGGATGTTTGGTGGCACATATCAGGTTCTGGCTGGTCAAGAAGTTCCGAGCACCGAATCGGCGGAGTTCTTAAGGACGCAACTACCAGGCGGCACGACGCAGTGGCGGGCAGCGTTTACGGACACGACCGACACAATGGATAGCGGTTTCTGGTATCGAACCGGCATCACCTTACGAGATCATTTTTCGTTATTTGTAACGGGGCATAAAGACTCAACGGGTCACGAAATCAGCGATTCGAATCTCGCTCTGCATCCGCCTCACGTGGCGCAGTTTGAAGTTGAGGACTTTGATTTCACGCTCATCACAGTCCACTTAACTTTTGCCGATGGAAAAACGTCAGAATCGGCCCGGGAACTGCGGAATGTTCTTGATTACCTGGACTGGTATTTTGGCCAACCGGACCATGACCCCGACGTGATTGTTTGCGGAGACTTCAATACGCCGTCGCTACTCAGTGGACAGAAAGGACAATCTGGAATCACGATCGAGTCAGTTTTAGACGGCGATCGACGGTTTGGAAGCGGGGAGCGGCGGTTTGTTTCAGTCGTGCATCAGCCGACGTCCCGCAGTCCATCTTCCGCCGGAGGCGCGCCGTCCGGCAATTATGATCATTGCCTTGTATCGATATATACATTGAGAGAATTCATTCAAGGACGCCGCGTGGAAACAACCGTGCTGACCGATCATCCCGAAGATCCTGAAGTTAGGCTGACGTCGGATCACTTCCCGATCGTGGCGTTCTTTCGAACGCGCGGCTCGGGAATCGCCCTGGATCGCAAGACGCGAATACGGATGCACTCAGATTCTTTGCCCACTGGCGTGCGAGTCCCTGAAAATTAGAGCGGCTACATCAGTCGAAATCCATCTTTAGAAGTGCTCTCTTAACTGGAGGTCAAAGTGTTATAGCCTGCTTATAGGACTTCTAACGGCGCTAAGGAAAGCGGACCATGGACGAAGAGCTGAAGCAGTACCTGACGGCGATGGAGTCGCGCATCATTTACATTGTCACTGACGTCAAGGAAAGCCTGGAGCGCGAAGTCCATGGAGTCAAGACTTCGATGGACAAGCATTTCTCATGGATCGTCAGGCAACCCTTCTCCAAACCGGCAGCCGATGGACGATCGATCAACAAAACAAGCGGATTGCCAAGTTGCAACAGCGGATCGACAAGCTGGACGGAAAAAAGCCTTAGCGTAACCGTCCGTCCCAACGCAAACCAACACGCCACAATCGCGGCGAGCCAATCAGCGGAACAGGACTGAAGCCGACGAGGAATTCCCGGTTGAGGATGTTCTCTACCGCCACATTCGCCGAAAGGCTTTTTGTCAGGCGCTGCCGCACCATCGCTTGCACCGTAGCGTAACCCGGCAACAGGAATGTATTGCGATCGTCCTCAAACTGATAGGCGAAGCTGCGGAAGGAGACGGAGGCAAGCGTCGCTTTCCGGTCATAAGAAAGTTGTGCCGAGCCCTGGTGCTTGGGCACCTGTGGAATGCGTTCGCCGGTGACATAGCGGGATTCGGCGTAGAGATAGCCGGCCTCCGCACGCCAGTTTCGATAGTTCTTTTGGGCGTTGATGTCCAGCCCGCGAGTGAGCGCCGAGGCGGCATTGCGGCGCTGCCTGACGATGAGCGCGGGCGTGGAAGACAGCGTTACGTTGGTGATGAGGTCTTCGATGCTGTTGCGGTACAACGTCACTGTTACGTGCGAGGACTCTCCGACGAAATCGAAGCCGGCCTCCGCGCCGAACAACGTTTCGGGCCGCAGCAGCGCGTTCGCCTGCGTGACGGCGTTGCCGGCGCGAAACTCGCGATACAGCTCGTTCAGCGTAGGCGCGCGAAAGCTGCGGTAGAGGGAGGCGCGTCCGCGGAAGCGGCCTTTGCCAACCACCACTCCTCCGCTGGGGCTGAAAAATGTGGAGTCCTGGCCGGTGTACTGATGGCGAGCACCGAGAAAGAATTTCGCCGGGCCTGCGCTGACGTCGAACTGGCCGAAGACGCCGTGCTGCAATTGCGATCCGCCGCCGATGCGGAGTCCGGTGGGGAGCAGATGATCGGTGCTTGTCCCGGAGACGCGCTGCGCATCCCCTCCGGCCAACAGATTCCAGCGTGATTCGGAGTGACGCCACATGCCGGCCGCGCCGGTAGCCTGGGAGGGGACAGTCTGAAGATAAGTGATGGTTTCGGTATTGCGATTGGCGGAAACCGAGGAGAAGCTGGCGTGGTACTGTTCGCGCGTGTGATATCCGAGGATGGAAACGCCGTCCTTGGCGAACTGGTGCGAGTAGTTCATCGACAATGTTCCGAGGCTAGAGGAGTTATTGGTCAACACCGTCCCGTTCGCGCGTTCCTCGGCCAGAATATCCAGCTTGATGAAGAGGCGGTCGGCGGTGCCAAGATAATCGAGCCTCGTAGTGCCAGCTACAAACCGGACGCTGGCCATGGAGTCGGCCGTGCCGCGGCGATTTTTGGGAACGATGTAGTAGCCATCGGTGGTGAAGGCGCGCGTTTGCGCCGAGACGGCGAACTTTCGCCAGAGATAGGAATAGCCGGCTCCAACGGAATGCGAATTGCGATTGCCGCCTTCGTAATAGCCCGTTAGCCGTTCGTGCTCGGCCGGGCGAGAGAACAGCCCAATGGCTCCGCTCATGGCGCGGTCGCCAAATACCGCGGTGGAGGCGCCGCGGGACACTTCGATGCGCTCGAGTTCGTCGGGGGCGACCCTCGTCCAGTAAACCCAGCCGCCGAAGGGATCGTTGATGGGAATGCCGTCCCAGAGGACCAAAGTTCGGCTGGCGCCGCTGGACCCCAGACCGCGAAGTGAAATTCCTTGTGTAGTTGGATTGGCCACCAGGCTGGACGATCTGCGAAACAGGCTGAAGCCGGGCAGTGAACGCAGGCGGTCGTCGAGGTTGATGCCGGGCTGTTCCTGAATCTCCTGTCTACCGAGAACCGTTATGGTGGCTGGCACTTCCGCGGCAATCTGTTCCACCACGGTGATGGAGGTCTTAACCGGGGGGAGTTCGCTCCTGGCCGGGTCCGGCGGTGTCTGTGCCTGCAAGATCGCGGACGCCAAGCACGCGAGCGCGAACCCAGCCCGCTTCCACAACCCGCTCTGCGTTGGCACTGAGTGCAATTTGAAAACTGGAGTCATCATCGGGAATAGGCAGATCCAAGCCTTGCGACGGAGCCACTCGAGCGAGGTACCTGAGGATAGTATAGACAGTCCCAGAATCAGGGACGTGAAATTCGTTGCGCTGGGTTACGAAGCGTGTGCGAATACTCCGCAGGGACAACTGCCAGGCGAGGAAGGCGGAACAGTCTACGGCCATTTCAAACCAGGCCTCGTCGGCGTGCGAAACGTCGAGGTCGAGGAAGATTGTTACGGCCTGATCCTGTTCGCGGGCAAACTCGCGGATCTGGAGATCGCCGGTGTGGGCGGTGGCCTTCCAATCGACATGGCGGGAACTTTCGAGGATCTCGTAGGGCCGGATGCGGTAGAAGTCGTGGCCGCGGCCTCGCTGCGCGGATTCGAGTTCTCCGGCGACGATGGAGAGCAGGTCCTCAAAACCGGGTTGCGGGTCGATTGAGGGATAGACAAGGACATCCCGCACGAGCCGGACTTGCGCGCGGCGCTGGGTGAAGCCGAAGGGGAAGCGGCTGGTGAAGAAAAAGGCATTTTCGCGGTAGAGGCCGCGTTTGGTGAACAGAAGTTCCACCGGCTCGCGGATGGTGGCGCCGCCGGGGATGACTGGCAGGTAGAGGGCGTTAGTCAGGCCGCTTTCGGGGGCTCCGGTGAGATGAATGGAAAACGACGGCACCCAGCGCTTCTTGTTGTTCAGGATGAGGTGGCCGGTTACTTTCCGGCGGGCCGGGATGTGATCGGGCAGTTCCAGATCCAGTTCAAGGCCGGCCAGTCCAAGCCTGCTGATGAAGCCGGAGATGAGAAGGGTGGCGAGCAGGGCCGCGACCAGAAGGAAGATGAGGTTGTTTGCGGAGACGAGGGCGGCGAGCCCCACCAGCAGGATGGTGAGGGTGAAGAGGAGGCCGGTGCGGGTGACCTGCGGGCGCATGCCGCCTTCGAGGGCCGATTGAAGCCGGTGCCAGAGGGTTTCCGCCACGATCTGACTGTAGCAGCCTTAGTCTAAAGCAGTGGCGGGACCGATAGCAGGAAGCGTAAACGAGAACACCGCGCCGGAATTCACCTCCGCGGTAGCCCATATACGGCCCCCTAGCCTCTCTACAATTCGTTTACAGATGGCAAGGCCAATACCGGTGCCTGCAATGCCGCCCTGCAATCGGCTAAAGGCTCCGAAGATAGATTCCGCATACTTCGGCTCGAAGCCAATTCCGTTGTCGCGGACTGTAACAATCCAATCTCCGCCGTTACGTAGGGACGAAATATGAATTTCCGGCGGCCTGTCCGCGTTTCGATACTTCAGAGAGTTGCCGACAAGGTTCTGGAAGAGCTGCACCAGGCGCACGGGATTCCCATTCACCATCGGGAGAGGATCGTGGGTGATTACAGCCCCCGTATCTTTAACGGCGCTACTCAGGTTCTCAAGAGCGGCAGCCAACGAACGTTCTAACGGCACCACTTCGCTTAACTGCGATTCGTTTCCCGCCACTTCCGTAAGGTGCAGTAGATCGCCGAGCATCTTCACAACCTGGGAGCCGGAGGCGATGATACGGGCAAGCAGTCCTCTGCCGTCCGCGTCCAGTGCCGAATCATAGCGCCGGCTGAGTAACTGCGATAAGACGTTGATAGAGCGGAGGGGAGCCTGCAGATCGTGGCTGGCGGCGTAGGCGAAATGAAGCAGGTCTTCATTGGCACGCCTGAGTTTGACTGTGCTTTCTGTGAGCGCCAACTCCGCGCGCTTGTGGTTGGTGATATCGCGGATCACCGCCACCATACCTCCACCCAGGTCTTCCGGCAAAACGCTGACGGTGGAACTCACGGTGATGCAGGTACCGTCGTTGCGAATGTGGACGTTTTCGCCCTTCCAATGACCTAATTCGCGCAAAGCGGACTCGGCACTCTGTTCATCCTCTGGCCGCAGCCAACGATGTTGGGCTATCGCTGAGAGCGGTTTGCCAATTACATCCGGGCCATGAACACCGTACAAGCGCTCGGCGCCCGCATTGCAGTACGTGACACAAAAATGTGGATCTATGGCGATGACTGCATCGTCAGTTGTCGCTAAGATGTCCGCCTGAAACCGGAGGCGGTTATTATTTTCCCGAAGTTCCCGTTCCAGGCGCCTGCGTTCTGAAATATTCTGTGTGCTCCCGACCACGCGCACGAGCCTGTCTGCCTCATCGCGGATGATGTAACCGCGGTCGCATGCGTAAACCCAGCTGCCGTCGGCGTGCAGCACACGGAACTCCGTCTCGAAACTGTTCCGGTCGCTCTTGAGGTCTCGGACAACATTCAAAGTCGAATTGAGCCGGTCCTCGGGATGTACCCTGTCCTGCCACCAATTCTCGCTTGACTCCGCCTGGCCGACGGACATTCCGATAATGCTTTCCAGGCTTCCGCTGCGGCGAACCACTCCGGTCTCCGGATACCAGTCGTAGACTATCCCTTCGACAGCCATCGAAGCCAGCCGGAAGCGTTCTTCACTGTCGCGCAGCGCTTCTTCCGCAATCTTTCGGTCGCTAATATCAGTGAGCGTGCCAAACCATTTCGTGATGGATGTGCCGCCGTCGCTTACGGGAACGGCCCGCGACAGGTGCCAGCGGTACTCTCCCTTGGCGTTTCGCACCCTGTATTCGGCGTCAAAGTGTTTACCAGTGCGAACACATTCCGACCATTGGGCCATCAATGATTCCACATCGTCGGGGTGAACCCACGCGAGCCAATTAAACTCAAAACACCGATCCGCGGGAGTTCCTGAGTACTCCTCCCAGTGGCGATTCACCATTTCTGTCCGGCCATGTTGATCGGTGATGTAGACGATGTGGGGAATTGCGTGCGCCAGCCCCCGGTATCGCTCTTCGCTCTCCCGCCGCGCCTGCTCAGCCTGTCTCTGCGCCGTGATATCAACCGCTACACCCAACATCCCATAGGGTTGACCGGCCTCATCGCGCAGGACAGATAAAGAAAGGCGGACAAAACACTCCTCGCCGGACTTCCGGCGGTTACGAAGTTCAATGTCCAGTTGTCCGTCTCGCTCCAGCGGTTCGAATACGCGCGACCGCAAGTCCGGGCGGTCTTCGTCAAAATAGAGCAGCGCTATGTTTTGCCCGGCGATCTCCTGTTGCGTATAGCCAAAAATCTTCTCGGCTCCATGATTCCACTGGGTGACTCTGCCCTCCAGGTCCGTGGTAATGATGGAGTCGTGAACCTGCTGCAGGACCAACGCCTGCCGGCGCAATTCGGCTTCGGCCCGCTTCTGGTCGGTGATTTCCCGCCAATAGATGGCAAGCCCTCCTTCTCTAGTCGGAAAGGCCCTATTGAAAAACCAACGATCGTACGGAGCAAAATAGTTATCAAAGCTGACCGGCGTCCGGTCGGCCAGGGCCTGATGGCATTTTTGATCGAGGGTCGTCCCAACTGTGTCGGGAAACAGGTCCCAAATGGAGCGGCCAAGCACTTCGGCGGCGGATTTTTCCATCAGCCGTTCCGCCTCTGCGTTCACCCAGATGTAACGAAATTCGCGATCGACGGCCACGAAGGCGTCGGTAATGCTCTCAAGAATAAAGCTGGGAGGCTGGGCCGGAGATGTTTCGCGGATCTCGCGTTCTGTACGGACGCGAGAGAGTTCGGATTCCAATTCGGCGATTCTGGCGCGGGCGACCGACAGCTGTTCAGTGAGGATTGCTTTTTCTAAAGGCATCAGCTCGCTCCCGACACAAGTACGTGAACGCCGTTGAGAGTCGCCGCCCGTAGTGTAGCAGAGATTGGGCAGAAGCCTTTATCCGCCATGTTAAAATCATAGCTGCCCCCGAATTTTCATGGATTTCCTTCAAGGCCTAAACCCACACCAGCGCGAAGCGGCTGCACACGTCGATGGTCCGCTGCTGATTCTCGCCGGGGCGGGCAGCGGGAAAACCAGAGTGATTACGCATCGCATTGCCCACCTGATTACCCATCATCACGTGCCCGCCTACTCGGTTCTGGCCGTCACGTTCACCAATAAGGCGGCGGAGGAGATGCGGAACCGCATCGAGAATCTGCTTTCTAAAGCGGGTGCTTCGGGGACGCCGGTTGTTTCCACTTTTCACTCCTTTTGCGTGAGGCTGCTGCGGCGGGACGGCGCGCGGCTGGCCGATATCCGCCGCGGCTTCACGACAAAATTCACCATCTACGACGATGACGAGCAGTTGTTGATCATCAAGTCTATTTTTCGCGCGCTGGGGCTGGATGAAAAGTTCATGCAGTATCGAGCGGTGCTGTCGCGGATCAGCCACGCGAAGAACCATAAGCAGACGGCGCAGGATTTCTACAAAGATGCTTCCGACCCGAAGATGGCGCGGCTGGCGGTCATTTTCGAGAAGTACGAAGACAGGCTGCTGCAGGCGAACTCGCTGGACTTTGACGATCTGCTGATTCAAGCCGTGCGGCTGCTGCAGCATGACGCCGAGACACGGATGCTGGTGAATCGACGCATCAGCTACCTGATGATCGATGAGTATCAGGACACCAA
>JBDUEM010000283.1:0-9733 GCA_040002435.1 Bryobacteraceae bacterium | reverse complement strand
CGGCACAATCGCGAACTTCAAACTATTCAATCATTTATGACCCAGTAGTACTAGGTTCCCATTGAAAATTCTCAAGCAAGGTACGCACCGATTGTTCGAAAACGAAGTGGAGATTGCGACCGTTGTCTCTCGCATGCTGATTGATCTGGAAAAAAACGGAATGGATGCGGTCCGCCGGTATAGCCTTCAGTTTGATGATTGGAATCCAGACACCTTCCGCTTGTCTCCGCAACAAATCAACGAAGCGATTTCCCAGGTTTCGGAACAGGCCATTCTCGATACCGATTTCTGCCAGGCGAATGTCCGGGCGTTTGCACAAGCACAGCTAGGCACGCTACTTCCTCTTGAAGTGGAAACCCGCCCCGGTGTCATTCTGGGACACCGTCACATTCCAGTCGAAAACGTCGGGAGCTACATTCCGGGCGGACGCTATCCGATGTTTGGATCCGCACAGATGAGTATCATTCCCGCGCGAGTAGCAGGGGTGAAGAATATCCTTGCCTGTACGCCTCCAATCAAAGGCCAAGGCTGGTATCCAGCCACGATCAACGCGATCGCCAAAGCGGGCGCGGATCAGATTTGTGTGCTCGGCGGCGTACCGGCAATGGCCGTGATGGCTTTCGGCTTGGATGATTTTCCGGCAGCGGATATTTTGTGCGGCGCCGGAAACAAGTATGTTGCTGAGGCGAAGCGCCAGTTATTTGGACGATGCGGTATCGATTTACTCGCAGGGCCCACTGAGATCCTGGTGCTGGCTGACGATGCCGCGGACCCATCCCTGGTTGCCTGTGACCTGCTAGGTCAGGCGGAGCATGATCCCGCGAGCGGAGTATGTCTCATCTGCCTTTCCGAAAGCTTTGGATACCGCGTCATCGAAGAGCTCGAAGCGCAACTGGCCGTTCTGCCCACACGGGAAATTGCCGCCTTGTCCTGGCGCGATCACGGCATCGTTTTTGTTGCCGGTTCCGAAGATGAAGCTATCTCGCTCAGCGACCGCTACGCTCCGGAACACTTGGAACTGCATGTCCAGAACATCGACTACTTTTTTCGCAATCTCCGCAATTACGGATCTTTATTCATCGGCGAAGAAACTACGGTAGCGTACGGCGATAAGACAATTGGCACAAATCATATATTGCCTACCAGCCGGGCCGCGCGTTATACCGGCGGACTATGGGTGGGTAAGTTCCTTAAGACCTGCACCTACCAGCACATGACCAAAGCGGCAAGCATAGAGATAGGTAAAGTTACCGAACGGCAATGCGTACTGGAGAACATGCTTGCTCACGCGATCACGGCGACGATTCGAGTCGATCGGTATTCGGAAGATAACTGATTTGACAACTGTCATTCCATAGATATAGCGTTGTCAGGTAATTAGCGGTCCTAGACGTTTTCGAAACCCTCCGAGGTGAAGGATGAATTCCATGTGGAAAGCTCCAGTCCGGCTGCTGTGCCTTGCGGCTCTATTCACTCTCCCGGTTCTTTCCCAGGAAAGCCGGGCGACACTCAGCGGCACAGTTACCGACCCCTCCGGTGCACCAGTAACCGGTGCCAGTCTCAATCTGGTGAACATCGACACCGCCATCCCCTTCACCACGGAGACGAATACACTCGGGCAATACCGCTTCCTCTTTCTGAACCCCGGCAATTACCGGCTGACAGCGGAAATGATGGGTTTTCGCAACTACGCGCGAGAACGCATCGAGCTGAATACCAACCAGGCCGGCACCATCGACGTGACGCTGCAACTTGGCACTCAAGCGGAGACCATTACGGTTGGCGCCGAAGCTCCGCTGCTCGAAGCGGAGAAGGCCGACCGTGGAGCCGTGATCCAGACGCGCAATCTGGCGGAACTGCCGATCATCACGCGTACCCCGATTCTGCTAGCTACGCTCTCCCCGGGCGTCACTCCCACAAATCCCCGCTACGACCTGACACCCTTTTCCAATTCAGGGCTGACCACATGGTCTATCAACGGCAGCACTTCACTCAGCACAGAGTTTTTGTTGGATGGCGCGCCGAACAGCGCCGTTTACGAATCGAATCCGAGCGTCGCCTACATTCCACCGGTGGATGCCGTACAGGAAGTGAAGGTGACGGCGGGCGCTTACGACGCGCAATATGGGCACAACGGCGGCGGCGTCATCAACATGGTGGTGAAGAGCGGAACCAATTCGCTCCATGGTTCGGTTTACGATTTCATCAAGCGTCCGTCTCTCAATGCGAATGCGTTCTCCAACAACTCGAAGGGATTGGCACGCGATAACAATTCGCTCGACGAGTACGGATTCTCGGTAGGCGCGCCGGTTTTGATACCCAAGGTTTACAACGGCAAGGATCGGACATTCTTCTTCGTATCGTGGGAACATTACAAGCAAAATATTCTGTTTCCACAGAACGATATCTCGTCGGTGCCCACCATCGCGCAAAGGAATGGCGATTTTTCGCAGACGTTCAACGCCCAGGGGCAATTGATGCCGATCTACGACCCCGCTTCCACGCGCCTGGTGGGCAGTAACTGGGTACGGGATCAATTTGCGGGAAACCGGATTCCCTCCACCCGCTTTGATCCTGTGGGCAAGAAGTTGGTGGATCTCTACCCCGAACCGAACACCACCACCGCGGGATCGGTGCCCTGGCAGAACAATTTCTTCCTGAGCAACAATCTGACCTGGTACAACTTCAATAACCTCGCCGCTAGAATGGACCACAACATTGGAACGAAAGAGCGGATCTACGGACGCTTCGTCTGGAATAACCAGGTTCTGCACCAGAACTCAAACGGCATCTCCGGGTTTGGGGCGGATCTTCGCGAGGGCACGAAGATCAATCAGGGATTATTGTTGGACTCGCTGACTATCATCAGTCCGACTACCACGTTGGACATCCGCACTTCGATTACTCGCTGGGTGCAAGACTATAAGCCGACCACTTACGGCGACTATGATGCAACGGTAATAGGATGGTCGCGGGCCTTGGTGAACTCGCTGCCGGAGAAGAATCAATTCCCGTCCTTCACAATAGACAGTTACAAGCGGCTGGGACCCTCGGCGAATAACATCTGGCTGGCGCCTACTACCACCATTGCACTTGCACCCACACTGACCACCGTTCATGGCCGCCATGCGATCAAGGTGGGATTGGATTACCGGCTCACCCGCTACGCCAACTACCAAACGATAGGAACAGGCGGAAACTTCACTTTCGACCGGGCGTTCACACGGAGTAACTATTTGGCACAGGATTCGCTTAGCGGAAACGCGATCGCGTCCATGTTACTGGGAACTCCTGCTTCTGGCCAGGTGGATTCGCTCGTACGCCCCTACTACCAGTGGCAATATTATGCACCGTGGGTACAGGACGACATCAAGATAAATCGGCGCCTGACACTGAACCTAGGCCTTCGCTGGGACCTTGCTCTACCAGTTACCGAAAAATACAATCGCATCAACGGGCCGTTCCGTGCGGGCGAGACTAATCCAATTTCTTCGAAGGTCAACCAAGCCTTATTCCCCGGATTTGCAGTGAAGGGAGGCGTAGGCTTTGTAGGTGGCGATTCGCGGTCACCTTACAAGACCGATTGGAATAATATCCAACCCAGAGTGGGTGCAGCTTTTCAACTTACACCCACTACTGTTCTCCGTGGCGGCTGGGGAATCGCATACATCAGCAATGTATCCACTGGTTACAACAACGGCTTCAGCCAGACTACTCCGTTCGTCTCCTCGACGGATGCAGGGCGCACGCCGGCCAGCTTAATTTCCGACCCCTTCCCCAGTGGGATTCAGGCTCCCTCCGGCTCGGCCCAGGGTCTGGAGACATTGCTTGGGCGCGGACCAAACATCGCCGATCCCAACGGTTCCCTGGGCTACGTGCATAGCTTCTCGTTTGGTATTCAAAAGCAACTGCCCCGTTCCATCAGCATTGAGGCTGCCTATGTCGGTTCACGGACGCTCGGCCTGCCGACGCTCAAAGGCTTCAACGAATTATCCGCGGCAAACCTGGCGCTGGGCGACCGCACGAAGGGTGGAAATGCGAACTATCTAAATGAGCGGGTGGCAAATCCTTTTGAGAATCTGCTTCCCGGCAGCACCATCAACACGTCCACGGTGCCGCGCCAACAATTGCTGCGGCCGTTTCCGCAGTTCACCAGCTTCAACGTTCAAAATGTTCCCAACGGGAAGGTTTGGTATAACTCCCTGCAGATCGCGGTGAACAAACGCTACTCGCATGGATTCATGCTCACTGTTGCTTACACCCTCTCCAAGAATTTGCAGGCAATCAATTATTTGAATGCGCAGGACGCCGCCCCCTCCCGTAGTCTGGTGCCGTGGGATCGCCCGCACCGATTAGTGCTCGCGCCCATCTATGAGTTGCCTTTTGGACCGGGTAAGCGGTTCCTATCCTCCACCGGCCCAGTTACCGGGCGCATCGTGGGCGGGTGGCAGGTGATGATGAACTCTACTTTGCAAAGCGGAAATCCGATGTCTGTTCCTTCAAATGTGTTCTTGCTGCGAAATCCGGCGCTGCAGAATCCCACCTACGATCGGATGTTCAACACCGGGCTTATCGATCAGGATGGAGTAACGCTTCGGAATGTGCAATCGGGCGAGCAGCCGGCTTTCCAAATCCAGCCCCCGTTCACACTGCGAACCGCGTCACAATATTACGGCAATCTGAGAAATCGCTGGGGCCGCGAATACAATGTGACGTTAGCGAAAAATACGACCATACGCGAAGGCTGGGTGATCCAGTTCCGCGCTGAGGCATTCAATCTGTTCAACCATCCCATCTTCGGGAACGATCCGATTTTGGATGCGACCTCAGCCAACTTTGGAAAGATCCTGCGCGATAACGGCCAGACCAATTTCCCACGCCAAATACAGTTGGGCCTGCGGTTTAGTTTCTAATGAACGATCACGGAGAAAATCATGACTAGACGAAATTTGTTAGCGGTTGGGGGCGCGACGGCGTCCTCCGCGCTCTTGAGCCCCGGGTTGGCAAAGGCCGCCGACGCGAAAAAGCAATTGAAGATCACGGGCATCGAAACAGATGTCCTCAGCATGCCGCCTTCCGCGTTCACAGGTGACGCTATTCACGATTTTGGCGGCGCGTCCGGCGGAGTGGTGCTGCGGCTGAAAACGGATGCGGGTATAACGGGTTGGGGCTATAGCAACTTCGGAATGATTGCGGGTGGACCCAAGGTGGTGCAGGCAATTCTGGAGCATGAGATCAAGCCGGTGATCGTGGGCAAGGATCCGGCCTTTCCCAAGAGAATCCGCGATGACCTCTGGAAAGCGCTGGAATACCAGGGAGTGCAGGGAATTACGCAATTCGCCATGTCCCTGGTGGACATTGCGGTTTGGGACATTCTTGGAAAACTCGCCGGAATGCCCGTTTATAAGATGCTGGGAGCGGTACGTGATCGCATGCCAGCGTACGCGATGTGTGGTTGGTACCGGCAGAACGACAACGATAAGGATCATGCGCTGTACAAAAGAGTGATCACCGATACGCTGGAAATCGGCTACCGGGCCATCAAGGTGAAAGTGGGGCGCTACTCGCTGGAGGATGACGTTGAGCGCATCACAGTGGGCCGTGCCACGGCAGGGAAGGACATCCGGATCCTCATTGATGCGAATCAGGCATTCAACCGGGTGGAAGCGCTACGGCGCGGTCGTGTGTATCAGGAGCTAGGCTGTTTCTGGTATGAGGAGCCACTTCCACCGTACGATCATGAGGGCTATGCCGAACTGGCCGCGGCACTTGATATGCGAATAGCCACTGGTGAGAACCACTACAATAAGCGAGCATTCACGGACCTGCTGATGAAGCGGGGAGCGGATGTCGTGCAGCCCGACAACCGGCGCGCGGGCGGGCCAACCGAATGGATGGAAATCGGCGCCATTTCGGACGCGTTTGGCGTGGAGCTTGCCAGCCACGGCGGCGGACCAGCCAACATGAATATCCTGTGTGCCATCCCGAATGCGATTTATATGGAGTCGGGCGGGAAGCAGCGGATGGTCAATGGTGAGGTACTGGCGCCGGAAGCGCCGGGCATGAGCAGCGAAGTGACGGCTGAGTTTATTTCGAAGAACAAGGCCAGTTGATGGGCGGCACACTGAACAGCAGGGGGTCCAGAACTTGGCTTATTCTTTGAGGAGTTCCGCAAAGGAGTAAGAGGAGTGCTGGCATCGAAACGCCACTTATACACGTAAAGTATCTCAAGACGTTACGATGCGATCCATTGTCTTGAAGCTCATGACCCGGCCCCGCCGACACGGGTGAGCCCCTTTCCTATCGCGAACGACCAATTTGCGGGCGGCATTCCCGGCGGCATTTCCGAACCACGGCAATTCCAGCCCATTCGTGACTGCCCCGGACGGCCCTGCGGATACGCGATTCTCTTTGCGGGTGCCATTGCTGACTCACTTGCCGCCGCTTTCTTGATTCCCCCAGACAAAGGCCAGCCCAACCCGGCAACATGTTTGGAATCTCAAAAACTTGCATGTCCGAATCCAGTTCGGCGATCAATGTCCAGACCGCACTCGAATCGACTCTAGCAATGGGTACACATGCTCCCATTCAAGCTCGAAGCGACAGACCGAGGCACACTCAAGTTTCCATGCGGCATTCCAAGCGTGCCTCAGCCCGGTTTCATGAGTTGGAGCCGTAAGGCAGACATTTACGCAACTATGCACTAATTTGCTAGCAAAGACCGGAACTTGCTAGAGCGGGACATCGGGACGACGAATCTCAGTAGTGGCTCTTCGACAAGACGACGCCGAATAGCCCTGGATATTTCCATGGGAGTGCAGCCTCGGCCAGACCCTGCGTTGGCCGTGAGGTCCACGACAGCGTCCTCAAGGAATGCGACGACATCCCATGAGGCGTTGCCGTCCATTTGATCCGGCTGGGTGGCATGCGAGATCGGGCGGCGTCGATGGCCCGGAGCCTATTCCTGGGCTCCTAAGCCAAACCCAATTATAAGGAATGGGGGTTGGCCAGGGCCTCCGCGGTCCAGGCGGCGCGGGGTTTGATGACGACGTTGGCGGCGCCGGAGTAGAGACGCTCGATATCGGCGTCGGCCGCAGGGGGGCCTTTGGCGGTGGCGAGGCCGGCCAGGACAACCTGGCGGGGGGAGACGGCGCGGGCCACTTCCGGCAGATCGGTATGGCGTAGGAGGCCGGGAACCATGTCGGCCAGTGTCGTGCGGAACTCTTCCGTTTCGACGACGTCGCGATAGGACAGGAGGGCTCCGGACAGATAGATTTCAGCGATCTGGGGATCGAGGGCGGCGGCGAAGAGAGCTGCGCTGGTGAGGCCACCCCAGGCGGCCAGTCGGAGTTTGCGTCCGGCCATCCCCGGATAGGCGCGGAAGGCGGCCGCGACGGCCAGGATGTCTGTGACGCGCTGGCCGAGCAGCGGCTTGCCAAGGATCATGGAACTCCAAGCGTAATCCTCCTCCGTCTGGTGGGAGCGGGCGTGATTGGCCGCGCCACGGCCGAACTCAGGCGTGAGGTCGCCGATGCCGCGAACGTCGGGCACGCAGACAGGGAAGCCTTGCCGGGCGAGTTGCTGGTACATTTCGCCTTCGTGCCAGCGGACGTTTCTTCCGCTGCATTCCAGGGCCAAAAGGAGCGGCTTCGAAGGATCGTTTTTCGCGGGAAGAAAGAGCCAGACGGGTAGGAAGACGTTGGGGGCAGACGGGATTTCGACGGCTTCGATGCTGATGCCGCGGGAGGGTACGCGGCGGAGCACGGTCATGCGGGGAGGAGCGGCCGTGCGGTCGATGCGGAGTAGTCGATCGAGCGGCATGGGCGAACGCGGGATGGTGGCGGATTTGTTGAGAGTGAACGGAGTGGCGCCGCCAAAGGATTTAACAACGTTGCCGCTTTCGGCGATGTTCAGAGTGGCGTCGGGTTCAGGGTTGACAGCGGGTTCCTCGGTGACTGGCGCCGATTCTCCTTTGAGCCAACGGGCTAACCAAGAGTAGACCTGGAGGCGGCTGTCGTAGGAGAGACCGTGCGGCAGGGGCGTATCGGCCCAGGCGATTTGGCCGGGCTGTCCCATCACGTCGTAAACCTTACGGAGCTTCTGGAACTCCTCCCAGCCGTTGCTGATGTAGTTCGGGGAGTACGTGCCGAACTTGTCTTTGTCGCTGACGGTGATCAGGAGCGGTTTGGGGGCGAAGGGGTAGAACAGATCCCAGCGGTCGAAGCCTGCGGGGCCGGAATCGAGGAAGTTCTGTTCCGCGTCGTCACTGGAGCCGGGCGGGTTGAAGTTGGCGCAGGCGACGTTTTCGGTGTTGCCGCTGCATACGACGGCGGTGGCGAGGCGATCATCGACGGCGATTAAGAGCATAGTGAGCGTGCCTCCTCCAGACTGACCCATAGAGGCGATACGTTTGGGGTCGACGGCTGGGTGGGCGGCAAGATAGTCGAGGCTGCGGATGGCATCCCATACCTGGAAGCGGGAACTGGTATGGCCGAGCAGCAGCATTTGTTTGCCCGGAAGGGTGTGTTCTTCGTCCGCCGAACTCAGGCGGGTCTGGGTGAGTTTGGCGTTGGGGTAATAGGTGCGCTCGCCCTGGCCCATGGGGTCGAAGGCGAGGACCAGGTAGCCGAGTTTGGAGAGCGCCTGGCAGCAGCGCTGATAAGAGTCGTACGCCTTGCCGTTGAGCGAGTGGCCCATTTGGAAAAGCACGCCGGGGTAGGGCGGCTTGCCGGTAGTGGGGATGTAGAGGTTGGCCGGGATCCAGAGTTCCGGCCGGCTCTCGTACACTACGTTTTCCACCTTGTAACCCGCGGGTGAACGACCCGACGGTGCGTGCGTTTAACGGCGTCCGCTCGGGCCGGCCGCCGATGAGCCTCCACAGCGTCTCCCGGGCCCAGGCCTGCCGGCGCCGGACCGCTTCGGCTGTGGTGAGCTTGTCGAGTTCGGCGTTGCGGGTTTGGTAGGCGCGCGCGGAAAGGGCGCGGAGGTAGTCCGGAAGGCACCTGGCATACTCACGGTAGGTGACACCGGGGAAGCCTGTTTGTGCGAAGGCCGGCCCGGCGGTAAGCCATAGCAGGTCACGGCGGGTCATTCGCGTTAAAAGTTCAACTTTAAGGCCATTTGGATAACGCGAGGGGCGCCGGCACTGGTGATGCGGCCAAAGCCGCCGGAGGTGACGGTTGTCCCCGGGTTACCGAGAATAGGGTGATTCATGACGTTAAAGAACTCCGCCCGGTACTGCAGTTTCAGCTTCTCGGTGATGGGAATCGATTTGTGCATCGAGAAATCGATGTTGAAGGTGCCAGGGCCATAGAGCGTGTTGCGGCCGACGTTGCCGAACGTGCCTAGTTTGGCGACGCGGAAAGAGTTGGTGCTAAACCACTGGCTGATCTTTGCTCCGCGGGAACCGCTGGTGTAGGTGGGGCTACTGACAACATCGGCCTGATCGTTACCGATCGCGGTGAGGGAGGTGTCATCGCCCGAGGTGATGTTGATGGGGAAGCCGTGCTGCCAGTTCCAGATGCCGGACGATTCCCACCCGCCCAGCACGTGGCGGAGGGGACCCTTCGGCGAGGGCATGATCCAAAGGTAATTCATGACGAAGCGATGGGCTACGCTGAAGTCTGAAAGGCCGCGATAGGCACCGACGTTGAAGGGGTTGACGACGTTGATGCCGTCCAGATCGGTGAGGAACGATGCGGTATCGAGGCTGCGGCCCCACGTGTAGTTTCCG
>JBDUEM010000282.1:0-9735 GCA_040002435.1 Bryobacteraceae bacterium | reverse complement strand
ACGAACCCACTCGTACCAACGAACCCACTCGTACCAACGAACCCACTCGCACCAACGAGCCGAATCGCACCAACGAACCCACTCGTACCAACGAACCCACTCGTACCAACGAACCCACTCGTACCAACGAACCCACTCGCACCAAGGAACCCAATCGCACCCACGAACCGAATTGCACCAACGAACCCAAAACTGTTCGAAATTGGGATTCGCTGCGTTTCGCAATTCGAATTTCCGGCGGAAGCCAGCCGCCGTATCCGGCAGCCCTATTGCGGTAAACTAGCCACAATCATGCGTACAGGGATTGCCATTTTATTTGTCGCGGCTAGTCTGCTGATGGGCCGTGGAATCACGCCGGAGGACTATCTCCGCTTTGAGTTCGTCGGCAATCCCGTCATTTCGCCTGACGGAAAATCGGTAGCTTTTCCCTTGACGAAAATCAACGCGAAATTGAATCGGCGCATGACCGCCATCTGGCTGGTCCCCTACGACGGCAGCGCTCCCCCTCGCCTGCTCACCTCGGAGTCTCTTTCGTCATCGAGTCCGCAATGGTCGCCGGACGGCAGGACACTTGCGTTTCTTTCCACCCGCGGCGAAGCGGCGCGACCGCAGATCTGGCTGCTCTCCATGGAGGGCGGGGAACCGCGCGTCTTAACCAGCCTCAAGAACGGCGTCTCTTCGTTCTGCTGGTCTCCCCAGGGCGACCGTTTCGCCGTCGTCTCTCGCACGGGACCCTCGGACAAGAACAAATCCCCAAGCGACGTCCGGCACTACACAAACATCCGCTACAAGTTCAATGACACTGGCTGGTTCGACGATAAGCGCTCCCATCTATTCGTCGTGAACGCAAAGACCGGCGTTTCCACCCAACTGACCGACGGCCAGGAGTGGGACGACACGGAACCGAACTGGTCGCCGGACGGCGCTCTGCTGGCCTTCGTAAGCGACCGCACGGGCAAGGCATATGAGGATTCACGGGACACCAATGTCTGGACCATTCCCTCGCAGGGAGGTCCGCTGACGAAGATCTCGGATCACACCGAGGCGGACACTTCCCCGCGCTTCTCCCCCGACGGCAGGACCATCGCCTTCCTCGGAAGCACTAAGCAGCGGCAGCATCCGAAAATCTTCCTTGCCCCCGCTACCGGAGGCGCGCCCTCGCGCCTCGCAGTGGATGGCCTCGATCTGCTCGTCTCCAACCTCCAATGGCTGGGTGGCGATGCCATGCTCTTCGAAGCGGCTTCTCGCGGTGCTGAAGCTGTCTATCGGGTGGACCTGCGGAGTCGCAGCATCAAGCCGGTCTTGTCTGGAGAGCGGTCCGTCAGGGCGGTAAACGAACGAGGCGCCAGGTTGGCGTATTTGGTAAACGACTTCAAGAATCTGGACGACATCTATGTCTCGGGCGCCGACGGGTCCGGCGAACGCCGGCTGACGACACACAATGTCGCGCTCTGGAGAGAACTTGACTTGGCAACTATCGAAAGGATGCCCTACAAGTCCACGGATGGAACTCCCGTCGATGGGTTTTTAGTCAAGCCGATCGGCTGGAAGCCGGGCGTTAAGTATCCCGTGGTGCTCAGCATTCACGGGGGTCCCGCGGGCATGTACGGGGTGGATTGGTATCACGAATTCCAGGTATACGCGGGCAGTGGATATGGTGTGTTCTTTTCGAACCCGCGAGGCTCTACCGGATATGGCGAAGAGTTCGCACGAGCAATCAAGAACAACTGGGGAAAGATGGACTACACCGACGTGATGACGGGGTTAGACGAAGCCATTAAGCGCAACACATGGATCGACGCCGCCAACCTCGGAGTCACCGGAGGCAGCTATGGCGGCTTCATGACCAACTGGATTGTCGGCCACACCGACCGCTTCAAGGCCGCCGTAACTCTACGCAGCGTGGCAAATTTTATCAGCGACGAGGGTACCCGTGATGGCGCCTACGGGCATGACGAAGACTTTAACGGAATTCTCTTTGACGCTTTCGATCAGTACTGGGAGGCGTCTCCCCTGAAGTATGCGCGGAATGTGAAGACGCCGACTCTGATCCTGCATTCAGACAATGACTTTCGCGTGCCCCTTGAACAGGGCGAGCAGTGGTTCCGCGCCCTCAAGAAATTCGGCGTCACCACAGAATTGGTCCTGTTCCCCAGGGAGAACCATAACCTGACCCGGAATGGCGAACCAAAGCATCTCGTAGAGAGCATGCAATGGCAGCTCTATTGGTTCGCCAGATTCATTCAAAAGCAGCCGGATGCGCGACCCCCGGATGCTTTTGACGGGCAGCACCCGTAGTTCTATTGAGTTCTATTGAGTTCTATTGATTTGGCGGAGTAGTCGTGGTGGAAGTGGTGTGGCTGGCAGTGGTCTTGGACTTCTTGTGCTTCCCCTTACCCTTCACCTCAGTTTCCATTTTTCCGGTTTGCGTAGTTGTTGCACTGGCTCCGCTGGAGTCGGAGACAGAGTCGACCTTGGCGGAATCCTTCTTTGTCACGGTCTTCTTGCCATTGGTTTTCGTCTTTGTAACAACTTCCGAAGACGACTTTTCAGTCGTAGACTGGGGCGTATCTTGCGCCATCACCGCGGCGATGCTCAAGAGCGATAAGAATGCGAATTTTTTCATATTTTCTCCATTTCGTACGCCCATTTGACTCTGCGGCCCGTGTACTGTTTCGGTTGTACGGTCTGAATGAATGGATTTTAACGGTATGCTGGTAATTCCGGTGCTCCGCGCGGAGCGAAAACAGACAGCCCCTGTCCTGGTTCTCGTCTGACCTTAAACACCTGGAGCTCTCTCTATATGACGATCAGACCGTTGCTGTTTCTTGTTTGCGGAGCGTTCCTCTACGCCGCTGACGCCGGAGTGGTAGACCGTTATCAGCC
Source organism: Bryobacteraceae bacterium (assembly GCA_040002435.1). GTDB lineage: Bacteria > Acidobacteriota > Terriglobia > Bryobacterales > Bryobacteraceae > JANXXV01. The sequence goes on along the minus strand of JBDUEM010000282.1, from coordinate 6,849 downwards.
AGTCGCCAACAAGCTGATTGATGCGGCAATGAAAGACGAAGTGGGCCTCGCCCGCTTGCAATTTCTGTGCGACCAGATCGGCAATCGATTGAGCGGTACGCCTGGTCTGGACAAGGCCATAGCCTGGTCGGCTGCGGCGATGAAGAAGGCAGGCCTGCAGAACGTGCAGACACTTCCCGTGAAGGTGCCGCATTGGGTTCGCGGGAAAGAGTCAATCCTGATGCTGGCCCCCGTTGCGCGGCCTTTGCCGATGCTCGGACTCGGTGGCAGTGTGGCAACGCCGGAGGGTGGCATTGAAGCCGGCGTAATCGCGGTGTCCACATTCGGAGAATTGACCGCGTTGGGTGAGGATAAGGTGAAGGGTAAGATCGTTCTCTTCGATGCTCCCTATGAAGGATATGGAGCGACAGTAATGTACCGGAGTTCCGGAGCTTCGCGCGCCGCCAAGCTCGGTGCCGTCGGGTCCCTGGTGCGGTCGGTTACCGGGCACAGCCTGCGGACACCTCACACCGGCGCCATGAACTACGAAGTAGGCGTCGCGAAGATCCCATCAGCGGCGATTACAGTGGAAGACTCCCTGGCCATCGCGCGGCTCATAAAGGCCGGCGTCCCGGTCCGCCTCAGGATGCAGATGGAAGCGCATACAGACCCGCCCGCCGATTCGGCGAATGTCATCGGCGAGATTACCGGCAGCGAGAAACCGGAGGAAGTGGTGGTGCTCGGCGGACATATCGATTCCTGGGACGTGGGGCAAGGCGCACAGGACGATGGCTCGGGCGTGATGGCGTCGCTGGCAGCGGTGGCCTTGATCAAACAGTTGGGACTGCAGCCCAAGCGCACCATTCGTGTCGCCTTCTGGACGAATGAAGAGAACGGGACCGCCGGTGGCAACGCGTATCGCGATTGGCTCGGCGACAAAGTAACGAATCACGTAGCGGCTATCGAGATGGACGGTGGCGCGGAGAAGCCGCTCGGCTTCGGCGCGGGAGGCGGCGGGGAGCGCCGCAGGGCACCCGCACCCGGCAGCGCGCCGTCCGCCCGCGGGGAAGCGAGAGGTGTCGTGCTCTCCGACGCAGCGATGGCCAGAGTTGCGGAGATCGGAAAGTTGCTGGCGTCGATTGATGCCGGAACCATTACCAAAGGCGGTGGCGGCGCGGACATCGGACCCATCATGGCCGCTGGCGTTCCTGGTTTGGGATTGCGCACCGTGGGCACCCACTACTTCGACTGGCACCACACCGAGGCCGATACGTTCGACAAGATCAATCCACAGGAATTCAAGCAGTGCGTGGCGGCACTCGCGGTGATGAGCTTTGTACTGGCGGATATGCCGGAACGGCTGACCGACCTGAAGTAAGAGACTTACTTCCCGGCGGGACACGCCTTCCCGGATTGCTCCAGGCCCCACGACATGGCATTGTCCAGGAACTGGATCATCAAGGGCTCCGAGTACATCACGCCGGCGTGACCCAGCGCTGAGTACAGGGCGTGGCCCTTGCCAACGCAATGCCACCACACCAGTGGATGGTCCGCGCCCATGGTGGCCCGTCCAGGCTCGTAGGTTTTCTCATTGACGGAGGCGACGATATGGAACCCCGGCTTGCTGCGAGGGCTGGCGTCAAAGGCGTACCATTCCTCGGAACGCTTCCAGATTTCGGGCAGCTTCTTCGTGATGGGACTCTTGCGGTCTTCCACATGAATCTCCGCTGGGACGATACCGGAGTGGACGATGAACTGCGCGCCGATGAGGGTTTCGACATACCACTTCCAATCCGCAAGCGACGAGTGTCCGTGGTTCGCAACAGGATCGCCGCCGGCTCCATGGATGCCCAGGAACGACCCGCCGTTCTCCACCCACGCCTTGAAGGCGGCCCGCTGCTCGGTTGTCAGCGGATCGCCGCTGGTGTTGCTCCAGATCACGAGCTTGAACTTGCCGAGCTGCTCCGGATTCATCACCGCACCATTCTCGGTAATGAAGTACGGCCAGCCGTGCTGCTGGGCAATCACGGCGAGGGCAGTGTTCGACGCCTGAATCGCGGGCTCGTCCCGATAACCCGAAGTCTTGGAGAAGATCAGCACTCCTCCCGGTTTCATGTCGGCCGGCAGTTGCGGCGGCTCTTTATCGTAGGACGATGTCAGCACAAAGCCTGCGGCCGCCCCGCCCAGGGGGCCGCGCGAAGGTTGTGCCTGCACCATTCCGGCGGCAAACAGGAGTAGTACGAAATGTTTGATCATTTTGAATTCATCACAAAGCCGAACATCGTGTCGCCGGCTCCTACAACCAGGTACTGCTTTCCATCCAGTTCATAAGTGATGGGACCGTTGCTCATCGCGTTCCCGAGATTGGCGTGCCATAGAGGCCGGCCCACCTTCGCGTCCAGGGCCACAAGGTTGTTTGCCGGATCACCAGCGAACACCAGATTACCCGCGGTGCTCAGTACACCGGATCGGATGCCGGAGCTTTCCCACTGATGGCTCCAGCCGATCTTGCCGGTCTTGTAGTCGATGGCCTGCAGCATCGATTGCGCGTACCCTCCGCGGTCGTTACCGCCCCAGCCCTCGGGCTTATCGTCATCGTCGTAGATGTAGTACACGCTGAAGCCGCGCGATGCATTGATGTAGAACAGGCCCGTCTGCGGACTGTAGCTCGGCGGCGGCCAGTTCGCCGCACCGCCCTGATTCGGTGTCACCAGCGCACCGTCGATTTGCGGCTCCTTGGCGGGGTTCGGAATCGGTTGTCCCTTGGCGTCGATGCCTTTGGCCCAATTCGTCTTCACGAATTCCTTGGTCACCAGGTTCTTGCCGTTGGTGCGGTCCAGTACAAAGAAGAAGCCATTGCGGCTGGCCTGCGCCAGCAGCTTGCGCTTCTCGCCTTTGATCTCCCCGTCGAACAGCACCGGCGTTTGCACCGCGTCCCAATCATGCGTGTCGTGGGGGGAAGACTGGAAGTGCCACTTCATCTTGCCGCTGTCGGCGTCCAGGGCCACAATGGACTCCGTGTACAGGTTGTCACCCTTCCTGGCTTTCCCGGCGATTACCGGCTGCGGGTTGCCGGTGCCCAGGTAGAGCAGGTTCAGTTCGGGATCATAGGTGCTGGGCACCCAGGTCATGCCGCCGCCGTGTGCCATGGCTTCTGGGTTCGGCCACGTCTCCGAACCCGGCTCGCCGGGCTTCGGCAGCACGGACCAGTGCCACTGCAGTTCGCCCGTCTCCGGATCGCGCGATTCCAGATAGCCGGGAATGTCCAGGTCGTCTCCGCTCACGCCGACGATGACGTGGTTCTTCATGACCACCGGCGCCACCGAGCCGAAGTACATCTGGTCCAGATCGCAGATGGTCTTGTGCCAGCGCTCTTTGCCGTCGCTCAGGTTCAGCGATACCAGGTTGCAGTCCGGTGTTTCGAAGTACAGCCACTTGCCGTAGATCCCAACTCCGCGATTGCCGATGTGCTCGCCGCCCTTCGACTGCCAGGTGTAGTGCCAGACCTCGCGGCCGGTGCGTGCATCGATGGCCCAAACGTGGTCCGGCACGGTGAAGTACATCACGCCGTCCACAACCAGCGGCGTCGCCTTGATGGCTCCGCCGGCATTGATGCGGTACACCCACGCGAGACTGAGCGAGTTCACGTTTGAGGAGTTGATCTTCGTGAGTGGACTGAACCGCCGTCCAGAGTAGTCGCCATTGTAGGTAGGCCAGGAATCCGTAGGCGGCAGAGTCTGGGACAGCAGCGCCCCAGCGATGGTAGAGAGTAGAACGAATCGGATCGTCATCTTATTTCAAGCTCGCCAGGTAGGCAACCACATCGTGGATATTCTTGTCGGTGTACTGGTCCAGCAACTCGTTGTGAGCCGCGTAGGGATCCTGTTTGTCGATCTTCATCTCCGGCGTCCGCTCGAAGGACCGATACTGTCCCTCGGAATCACGCAGGGAGATATTGAAGTCGTCTATCCGGTCCAGAACGCCCGCGACTTTGGTGCCCGAACGCAAGGTCACCGTCACCATCACCGGCTTTGACTGGACCATCGCGCCGCCACGCGCGAAGCCCACCGCGCGCGGGAACAGAAACCGCTGCTGCAGCGTGGGCGGATCGTACTTCGCGCCAATGCCCGCCAGGTCGCGCGTAGGAGAATGGCAGCCGCTGCACTTTCCCGCGCCGGAGAAATAAGCCGCTCCTGCTTTGGCGTCGCCGGTCAGAACGTTGAGCACCTTCGAGTACGGTCCGCTGCGCAGCGTATCGGCAACACGCTGATGGAGAAAGTGCGCGAGATCCGCTACCTGTTGGGTTGTCAGGCTGGCGCTGGGCCGGCCGCTCTGCAGTGGGTGGCCCTTGGCGAGAAAGGGGCCGATGGTGCTTCCATACCGGTCGTGCAGCACTACAATGGAGCGCACAAGATCGGCGGTGTCGTCCTTCCCGCGGGCTCTCTGGCCATGGCACGTGACGCACTCGGCTACGTAGACACTCCTTCCGCGGTCGGCTCCGGCGGGGTCGACGATATGTACGTCCATAGGACCGGCGGAGGGTCTGCGAGCCGTGGCCACACTTGGCTTCGGCGGCAAAGTCTTCGTCAGGTAGTCGAGCACCTGCGCAAACTCGGTGTCCGTTGCCTTCGCTCCCTTAGACACCATGCTCGCGATGGTTTCCGCCCATTGCTGCCGGGTCCTGCCCTTGCTCACGGTCACCTCGGGGCCGTGGCAGGCGCCGCAAACCTTCTGCGTCACCTCCTTGCCCGGAGCGTCCGGAAATTGTGCTGGAAGCAACAGGGCTGCGGAACAAAAGAGGGCGACCGATCTGAGCATGCGGGACGGGGAATGCATACGGAACTAGAGTACAGTACAGCCGCTAAGGCTTGACTATACATAGATAACTGAGTAGTCTTCTTGTATGTCGTGGCTATCGCGGCTTGGCAATGTTTTTCGCGGCGAACGTTTAGATCGGGATCTTCTCGACGAATTGGAGTTTCACATTGAGGCCCGCACGGAGGATTTGATCCGCTCCGGCATGGACCCGCACGAGGCCGCCGTCACCGCGCGGCGGGCCTTCGGCAATCCACTGGCGGTACGCGAGCGGAGCCGGGACACGAAGGTATTGCGGTGGCTGGAATCATTCCTGCAGGATGTACGGTTCGGTTTGCGAACGCTTCGTAAGGATCGCGCGGTTACCATTGCCGCCGTGGCCACTTTGTCGCTTGCCATCGGTGCCTGTACCGCGGCGTTCACTTTGATTGATGCTTTGCTGTTGCGTCCGCTGCCCCTGCCTGAGCCGGAGAGATTGGTGGAACTCTCGTATCCGAAGCTGCGGGTTCCTTTCCCCGGCGCGCCGGCTGAAGACTACCGCTTCAGTTATTTGGAATACGAGCGCTTTCGCAGCGCTGGCAGCGGCCAATTGTCGTTGTTTGCAATCACTCTGGGCATGCCGCTGCAGTCCGTTGTTTTTCAGGATGCCCAGGGAGAACTGGAGCGGGTGCGGACGCAATGGATATCGTCTGAGGGATTCGGGATTCTGCGGGTTCGGCCGGCACTGGGCCGGCTGCTGACCGCGGATGACGAGACCAGTGCAGTCCTGAGTCGTAGTTTCTGGAAGAGCCGCTTTGCCGAGGACGCCTCCGTGCTCGGCCGCTGGATGACATGGAATGGCCGTCAATTTCAGATCGTCGGCGTCGTCCAGGACGGCTTCAGCGGAGTGGAGCCTGGGATGGCAACAGACCTGTGGCTGCCCCTCAAGACGCTTCTGACCGCCAGGCAAATGGCCAATCCAAAATTGGCGGTGGTGAACGTGATGGGCCGCATGGAAGGGGACGCTTCCATCCCGTCGATGCAGTCCCGGTTGCAGGTTGTCTTCACCAATGGGCGGCGCGAAGTGGCGCAGCCGGAACTGCGCCTCAATCTGAAGACCGCGGCGCACGGGCACCAGACATTTGCCGCCTGGCAGTTTGCGAAGCCCTTGTGGTTCCTCGCGGCCGTGGTCGGACTGATCCTGCTGATCACCTGCGCCAACCTGGCAAACCTGTTGGTTGCGCGGACCGCTGCGCGGACGCGAGAGATGGCGATGCGCGCCGCAATCGGCGCCGGGCGGGGGCGGCTCATCCAGCAAATCCTTGTGGAAAGCAGTCTGCTCGCGGCACTCGCCTGCCTTATCGGATTTGCGTTTGCCGTGATGGCGGCTCCGGCCCTGGTGAGCCTGCTGCAGAGTTCCCAACTGCCGGTCTATCTGGATCTTCAGCCGGATGGGCGGGCGCTCGGCTTCCTGGCGGTCTTGGCGGGGATTGCCACAATCCTCTTCGGAATCGGTCCAGCGCTTCGCGCCTCTGGTGTCGTACCGAATGAAGTCCTGAAGACGGGTAGCAGCGGCCACTCCACTCCGGCCTCCCTATTGAAGCCGGTGCTGGTAGCGCAATTGGCCTTCAGCTTCGCTGTGCTGTTTGTCGCGGGACTGCTGCTTCTCTCTTTCCAGAAACTGACCAGCGTTGAATTGGGATTTGCAAAGGAAGGAGTGGTGCTGTTCAGCTTGCACTCATCGGTTAAGAGTCCCGGCGTGCAAACGGAGTTGCTCGAGCGCCTCCGGCATTTCCCCGGCGTCGCCGGCGCAAGCGCGTCGGACATTCCATTGGTGGGGGGCGCCTACTTTCCAAGCATGCGTCCCGGTATCCGCATCCCCGGACGTCCCGCTGATGCCATGAGACCGCAATACATGGCCGTTGCTTCCGGATTTTTCACGACCATGCAGATTCGATTGCTTGCCGGCCGCGAGTTCGCGGCCCAGGATGGCGACGCGGTGATTGTGAATGACTCCTTCGCCCATCACTACTTTCCCGGTGAAGATCCGCTCGGGAAGCGGTTCGAGCGCGAGAC
>JBDUEM010000281.1:0-9782 GCA_040002435.1 Bryobacteraceae bacterium | reverse complement strand
CGGCGCGTGCCGACTTTGTCTCCCCACCAGCCGGATGGAATTTCAAACAATCCGTAAGCCACCGTGAAGGCGCTAAACACGAAGCTCATCTGGAGCTTCGTGAGGCCGAGGTCGCGCATGATCGACGGCGCGGTGACCGAGATGCACACACGGTCGAGATACGTGATGAAGGCCAGGCATACGGCCATTGCGAGAACACGGTAGCGGACGGTTCCCATCAGACGGCCACCGGCGTTTCAATTGGTGTGAGTTGTCCCATGTATTTATTCAGAAAAAACAGCGCGATCAGGTGAAAACAACCCATGGTGAGAAAGACGGGCGTGTATCCGAAGTGCGAGACTACGTAGCCGGGGATAAGAGCCGAAAATAGAACGCCGCCCAGGCCCCCGAAACAGGCGCCGATTCCGGTGACCGAGCCGACGGCGTTGTTGGGAAACACGTCTGATGCGGTGGTGTAGAGATTGGCGGACCAACCCTGGTGCGCGGCGGTGGCTACGCAAACCAGAGCCACGGCGACAATCGGACTGGTAGCAAGCACGGACAGCGCGGCAATCGGCATGAGGCAGGCGAAAATCGCCAGGGTGGTCTTGCGTGCTTTGGCAGTGCTCCAGCCGCGGCGCATGAAATAACCGGAAAGCCATCCGCCACCGACGCTGCCGATGTCAGCGGTGAGATAGATGACCGGAAGAGCCCAGCCGATGGCCTGCATATTGAAATGCCGGACATCAAACAGATACGGAGGCAGCCAGTAGAGATAGAACCACCAGACGGGATCGGTGAAGAATTTCGCCAGCGCCAGGCCCCAGGTTTCGCGATAGGAGAATGCTTCGGCCCAACCGATTTTCGGTCCGACGTTTTCGATAGCTTGCACGGGAGGGGTGGGACTGGTGAACCACCAGAGCAGGAGCCAGGCGAACCCGAGAGATGCCGTGATGACGAAGCACGATCGCCAGCCGAGTTTTGCCGCGGCGAGAACAAACAACGGCGGCCCGACCATGGAAGCAACGTTCGAGCCCGCGTTAAATATTCCGGTGGCGAAGGCGCGGTCTTTCCTTGGGAACCATTCCGACACGGACTTAATGGCTGCCGGGAAATTGCCCGCTTCGCCCAGGCCGAGCATGGCGCGCCAAAAGCTGAGAGACAGGGCGGATCCGGAAAAGGCGTGGAAGCCCGCGGCGAGCGACCACCAGGCAATGGCGAACGCGTATCCGATCTTCGTGCCGAACTTATCGACGAGCTTGCCCATGGCCAGGAAGCCGACCGTGTAGGCGATCTGGAATGCGCCGTTGATGTAACCGTATTGTTCCGTCGTAAGATGAAGGTCTTCACGGATCACCGGCACCAGGACGGAAAAGACGATGCGGTCCAGGTAGTTGATGGTTGTTGCGATGAAGAGAAGAGAGAGTACCCACCAGCGCGCACGGTGCAGGGTGTCCGAAGGCATTGCAGCGATTATATAGGACGGTGGAAATTACGCGGCCGCTCGCCGCAGCCGGTCGCGGATGCCTGCCCATTCGACGCTGTGAGGAACGGGCTCGACGGCGATGTAGTCCCAGCCTTCGGTATCCAGGTTGTGCAGGATTCCGTAAAGAACAGCGGCATAGGCGGCAGGATCTGACGGCATTTGGACCGGTCGCGCGGCAGGCAGCGGATCGTTCCAATACAGATAAGCACCGCGTCCTTCGGATGGCGGAGCACCTTGCAGCAACAGTGTCTTTGGCCGGTAATGTTGTGGATGCATTCCCGGCGACTGGTGAGCGCCAGGCACTGGAACGGGCAGCGAAACAGGGCCGATCACGTCTTCGATTTGTTCCTGCGTGATCATGCCGGGTCGCAGCAAAACGGGAATACCGCCCGCCAGCGATAGGACGGTCGATTCGATTCCGACGGTGCAAGGTCCGCCGTCGAGAACCATGTCAACACGATTGCCAAGGGCTTCGCGGACATGCCGGGCTGTTGTGGGGGAAAGTTCAGTGAAGCGATTGGCGCTGGGGGCGGCCAGGGGAATGCCGGCGGCGCGAATCAACGCGAGCGCCACCGGGTGCGACGGCATGCGCAGGCCTACGGTGGTGAGTCCGGCAGTGACGCGACCCGGAATGGACGGTTGTTTGGGAAGAATCAGTGTCAGGGGTCCCGGCCAGAATTTCGACGCGAGCGCGTCCGCTGACTCAGGCCATGCGGTCACCAGCCCTCTGGCCATCTCTACTGAATCGACATGAACGATCAGCGGACTGGTAGCCGGGCGGCCTTTGGCGGCGAAGATGCGGCCGACCGCCTCGGCATCCATCGCATTGGCGCCCAGCCCATATACCGTCTCTGTAGGAAACGCCACCAGGCGGCCGGCGCGCAGATATACCGCCGCACGCCGCAGTTCGTCTTCGGTAACCATCCGCGCGGCTAGTCCGGCATGTCGTCTTTCGCATCGCCGGCGGTTTTTCCGGTGCGCTTGAAGACGAGGAAGGCGTGGATGAACTCGTCGAGATCGCCGTCGAGAACGCGGTCCACATCGCCCACGGCCAGCTTGGTGCGATGGTCCTTGATCATGCGGTACGGCGCGAGTACGTAGCTGCGAATCTGGCTGCCGAAGTTGATCCCGAGCTTGGAATCCTCCACCTTGCGCTCTTCGTCCTTCTTCTTGTCGAGCTCGAATTCGTACAGCTTGGCGCGCATTTGTTTCAGAGCGCTGGCACGGTTCTTGTGCTGGGACCGCTCGTTTTGGCACTGCACCACCAGCCCCGTGGGAAGGTGCGTCATGCGGACGGCCGAATCGGTCCGGTTGACGTGCTGGCCTCCGGCGCCGCCCGCGCGGAAGGTATCCACGCGAAGGTCTTCGGGCTTAAGGTCGATCTTGATTTCGTCGTCGATTTGCGGATAGACGAAGACCGAGGCGAAGGACGTGTGCCGCCGGGCCGCCGAATCGAAGGGGGAAATGCGGACCAGCCGGTGCACTCCGATCTCCGATTGCAGCAGGCCGAAGGCGTTCTCGCCATTCACTTCGATAGTCGCGGACTTGATTCCCGCGCCGTCGCCTTCCAGCCGGTCGGTAATGACGGCTTCGTAGCCATTGCGCTCGGCCCAGCGGAGATAGGTGCGGAGCAGCATCTCGGCCCAGTCCTGGCTCTCAGTGCCACCGGCGCCGGGATGAATTGTGAGAATGGCGCTGGTCTTGTCATTGGGACCGGAGAGCAGCATGCCAGTCTGCAGCTTTTCCAATTTCTTGGCGAAACCCTGCATTTCGCGTTCAATTTCGGAGCCTACGTCTTCGCCTTCCCGCATTAGCTCGAAGAGTGTGTCGAGGTCGCCGGTCTGGCCGGCAATTTGCGATTCTTCGGCAAGGCCCTCTTCCAGGCGCTTGCGGTCCTGCATGATTTTCTGGCTTTTTTCGGGACTATTCCAAAAGTCCGGAGAGCTGATTGCTTCTTCGGTTTTTGCTAGAGCTGCTTTTTTGGAAGGCGCGTCAAAGATAGCTCCGCACAGCGTCGGCCTGCTGGCGGAGCGAAACGTACTCCCTTTCTAGTTCTTCGAGGGTCATCCACTGCAGTTTAACACTGAGATACCATGCCTGAAGATGATGAACTGGCTTGTAGTCGGCATTGGAGACATCACCACCAAGCGGGCCATTCCCGCGATCTTGGAGGAACCACGGAGCCACTTGTATGGCCTGGTAACGCGCGATCCGGCCAAGGCCGCGCCGTACCAAGCGCGCGTTTGGACTTCGCTGGACGAGGCGCTAAAAGATGATGCAATCGACGCCGTCTACGTTGCCAGCCCCGTCGTCCTGCATGCGCCGCAAACAATCGCCGCACTCCGGGCGGGCAAGCACGTGCTTTGCGAAAAGCCAGTGGCAATGAATTACCTCGAGGCATGCACCATGCGGGATACAGCGGAAGAGACGGGGAAGGTGCTCGGTATCGCCTATTACCGCCGGATGTATGGCAAGATCCGGCGGGCGAAGGAACTGATTGAGGCGGGGGCGATCGGGAAACCCGTGGTTGCGGAGGCGACGGCACATTCCTATTTCAACGATGAAGATGGGAACAGGTCGTGGCTGCTGCACCGGTCGATGGCCGGCGGCGGACCTCTGTACGATATCGCCTCGCACCGCATCGATGCCTTTAACTTTCTCTTCGGAACCCCGGTTCGGGCCTGTGGATACGTTTCGAACCTCGTCCACTGTAACGATGTGGAAGATAACGCTACGGTGCTCATAGATTATGAATCGGGCGTGCGAGGAATTGTGGACGTCCGCTGGCATTCGCGCGCGGTGAGAGATGAATTCCGGATCAGGGGCGTGGACGGCGAGATCGATTTGACGCCTCTGAACGGACCAACAATCTATTTCCCTGGCGGGAGCGAGGATCTCCCCGCTTACCCCAATCTGCATTACCCCTGCGTGCACAACTTTGTGGAAGCAGTGCTGGATGGGGCGCCGCTGGCAGCAAGCGGGGCGTCGTCCGTTTTGACCGATCAGGTAACTGGGTGGGTGATGGAAAGTATCTAGCGGCTTTGCATTTCGTCAGGCACGGTGCCATGAATGAGAAACCCGTTTAGCCTGGATAACGCGTGCATGACTGTCGTGCGTGCAGCGGCATATGAGACGGATGCGTTGCGAATTCGCTGGACTCCGTCCGGGTGCGGGATACCGCTAGGCAGATCGGTGTTCACTTGAGTGAAATACTCCCTGGCGATTTTTTCCTGCTCTCGGGCACTTGCAAGATCCTTACGCAGGGCTGCAAGAATTTCTTCACGAAGCATGAACCTGATTCTATCATTCAGGATTATGGACTCAGGGGCACGACCTGCCACGGAGACGGCGGCAAGTTCGGTATCATGGAATTTAACGAACTAATTGCATGTCTGATCAATCCGAACCGAAGTTAGGTATCAATAGCTGGCTCCAGGACGAGCTCTATCAGAATTACCTCCATGACAAGAAGAATGTCGACGACACATGGAAGAGTGTCTTTGAGACTAACGGGCGCACTAAACCCAATGGAACCAACGGCCACGGCACTGTAGCAGCCCCCCCGCCACCGCCCTCCCCGGCAGTGGTTGCGGCGCCAAAGCCAACGGCGGCCGCTCCCGCCACCACCACATCCGATCAACTGACTCCACTCAGGGGAGTCGCGGCTAAGATCGCGGAAAACATGACCGTCAGCCTGACGGTTCCCACCGCCACTTCACAGCGCATGATTCCGGTGCGCGTGATTGAAGAGAAGCGGCAGCAGATCAATGAGCGCCGCGCCGCCGCAGGACAAGGGAAGATTTCGTACACGCACTTGATCAGTTGGGCGATTGTACGCGCGCTGGAAGAATTCCCTTCCCTCAACCACGCCTATGCCGAACAGAACGGCGAACTGTTTCGTGTGGTCCACAAGGACGTGAACATCGGCATCGCGGTGGATGTGAAGGCCAAGGACGGCTCTTCGTCGTTAATGGTTCCGAGCATTAAGAATGCCGGCGCTATGAACTTCAGCCAGTTCCTTGCCGCATTTGACGATATCGTCAGCCGCGCAAGAGCCGGAAAGCTCCAGATGCCGGATTTCCAGGGCACCACGATTTCGCTGACGAATCCGGGGACTGTTGGCACGCTGGGTTCGGTGCCGCGACTGGTTGCCGGACAGGGCGCGATCATCGCCACGGGTGCCATGGACTACCCGGCGGAGTATTCCACGGTTACCGCCGAGATGAAGGCGCACATCGGCATCAGCAAGGTGATGATGATCACCTGCACCTACGATCACCGCATTATTCAAGGCGCTGAGTCCGGCCGGTTCCTTGGCAAGCTGCAGGGGCTGTTGAATGGCGAGGGCGGCTTTTACGACAAGATTTACACCGACCTGGGAATTGCCGGGGAGTTAAGCGCATCGCTGATACCGGCGGCGACGCCCGTTGCCGCTGCTGCAACCGGTTCGCTTTCGACGGTCGATGCTTTGAAAGAAGCAGCGTCAGCGTTTTTAATCAATGCTTATCGGGTGCGCGGGCACCTGATTGCCGATCTCGATCCGTTGGGATCCACTCGTCCCATGAACCCCGATCTGGAGCCGGCTACCTACGGTCTGGTAGAGGCCGATTTGGACAGGCCGCTGCTTTCCCAGGGCGGCAAGACGCTGCGCGCGGTAGTTGCCGATCTGCGGAAGACGTACTGCGATAAAGTCGCCTGCGAGTACATGTACATTCAGTACCCGGACCAGAAGGAATGGCTGCGGCACCGGATGGAATCGACTCTGAATTCCGAGCCTCTGGATCGCCCGGTCCGGCTGCGTATTCTGGAGATGCTGATAGAAGGGGAAGAGTTCGAGCATTTTCTGGAGAAGCGCTACATTGGCAAAAAACGCTTCTCGGTGGAAGGCGGCGAATCCGCACTGGTGGCTTTGGACGAGACTCTGGAGCGCGCGGCGAACGGTGGCGCGGAAGAGGCGGTAATCGGCATGGCGCATCGCGGCCGGCTGACCATTCTGGCCAACATCTGCAACAAGCCGCTAGAGGATGTGTTTTCCGATTTCGATGAAGCTCCCGGAGCAACGGCGAACCGCTACTCGACCGGTGACGTGAAGTATCACCTGGGAGCGCACGGGACAAGAAGGTCCACCTTGGGCAAGAAGATCGGCGTGTCCATGGCATTTAATCCGAGCCATCTGGAGGCGGTCGATCCCGTTGTCGAAGGGATGGTCCGCGCGATGCAGGAGGAATTGGCCGACACCGAGCGCAAGAAGGTGATTCCGATTCTGATTCACGGGGATGCGGCATTTGCAGGCCAGGGCGTGGTGTTTGAAACGCTCAACCTGTCGCAGTTGCCTGGATATTCCACGGGCGGCACCATCCACCTGATTATCAATAACCAGGTCGGTTTTACTACCTCGCCCGAAGACGGCCGCAGCGGGCCGTATGCGAGCGATGTTGCGCGCTCGATACACGCCCCCATCTTCCATGTGAACGGCGACGATCCGGAAGCGGTGTTGCGGGTGAGCCGCATCGCCCTCGACTTCCGCCAAAAATTCAGCCGCGACGTGGTGATTGATCTGAACTGCTACCGGCGCCTGGGCCACAACGAAGGCGACGACCCGAGCTTCACGCAGCCGCTGATGTACAAGAAGATCAAAGCACTGCCTTCGGTGATTACCAAGTACGCGGAGCGGCTGGTGAGCGAAGGCGTGCTGGACGCGGCCGGCGTGGATGCCCGCAAGAAGGCTTACGTGGCGCGCCTGACAGCAGCATTCGATCTTTCCAAGACCACCGCCGCGACAGAGGCGCTACATTTTGAACCGGAAGCTCCGGTACATTTCCTCAGCGACCGGACAACCATCAACCAGGCGACGGCGGAACAGGTGATCCAGGCGATCACAACGATTCCGGCGGATTTCCATCTGCATCCTAAGCTGAAGCCGTTGATCGAGAAGCGGAAAGCAGTTTTGGCCGGAGAGCCGATCGATTTCGGGACGGCCGAAGCGCTGGCGTTCGGCAGTTTATTGACGGAAGGTTATTCGGTACGGTTGAGTGGACAGGACGTAGGGCGCGGCACGTTCAGCCACCGGCACATGGAACTGACCGATTTTGAGAATGGGCGAAAGTATATCCCGCTGCAGGCATTGGCGGGGAAACGGCAGCTTTGCGAAGTGTGGGGCAGTTCGCTCAGTGAATATGCGGCCATGGGCTTCGAGTTCGGATTCAGTCTGACGCGGCCGACGGCGCTGGTTATGTGGGAAGGCCAGTTTGGCGATTTCGTCAACGGCGCGCAGATTGTGATCGATCAGTTCCTGTCGTCGTCCGAAAAGAAATGGGGCGAGCTTTGCGGGCTGGTGCTGCTGCTGCCGCACGGCTATGAAGGCTTAGGACCGGAACATTCCAGTGCGCGTATCGAGCGCTTCCTGCAGATGTGCGCGCAGGGAAACATGCAGGTTGCCAACTGTAGTACGCCCGCGCAGTACTTCCATATCCTGCGGCGTCAGTTGCGCGGCGGCGCGGACGGCAATCCGATTCGCAAACCGCTGATCCTTTTTACGCCAAAGAGCCTGTTGCGAAGCCCTCTGGCGACATCGCGACTGGAAGATCTGACGGGTGGGAAGTTTCAGGAACTGCTGCCGGATACAGGCGGAGCGCCGGCGGCGGGCATCAAGCGCGTGCTGATGTGCTCCGGAAAAATTTACTACGATCTGCAGGAACGCCGGACCAAGACCAACGCGAACCATGTAGCCATCTTGCGGGTGGAGCAGATGTACCCGTTTCCGAAAGAGGCGCTGGAGGCGGCGCTGCAGGAATATCCCGGGGCCAACGAGTTCTACTGGGTTCAGGAAGAGCCGCGAAACATGGGGCCATGGCGCTTCATGCAGGAGAATATCCAGCCGATGCTCGACGGCATCAAGCGGACCCTGCGGCATATCACGCGGCCGGAAAGCGCAAGTCCGGCGGTCGGCACGGCCGAACGGCACAAGTACGAGCAAAATGAAGTGGTAGACGACGCGTTTTCAGACAAACTGGTGGCGCGGACGCCGAAGCGGCCCAAGGTGATCAAGACGAAGAAGTAGCTACTTGATCGCGGAGGCAGCTTGATTGGGCTGCCAGAGCACTTCGGGAACTGCCAGTTCTCGGTTCACCCAGCGGCTCCACACAAACAGAGCATCGCTGAGGCGGTTCAGGTAGCGGATCGCTTCGGCCGGAATTTCTTCCTCGCGGCTGAGCGAAACCGCGATGCGCTCCGCGCGCCGGCAGATGGTGCGGCAGGCGTGCAGTTCGGTGTTTAGCCGGCAGCCTCCGGGCAGCACGAACGAGCGGAGTTTAGGCAGGCCCGCATTCATCTCATCGATCTCGGCTTCCAGTTGTTTCACCTCCGCGTCAGTCACGCGGGGCTGCTTGGGATGAACGTCCTCCGGGCGCGTGGCCAGGATGGAGCCGAGGTTGAAAAGCTCATGTTGGACACGCTTGAGGATAATTGCAAGTTTGTTGAGGTGCGCTTCTTCCGAGGAGAAGCAGGCCATTCCGATGAAGGCGTTTAGTTCATCCACTGTGCCGTAGCAATCGATGCGGAGCGCGTCTTTGCCGACACGCTGTCCGCCGACCAGGCCGGTCTCACCACTGTCGCCGGTTTTGGTGTAGATGCGATTGAGGGCGAGGCGGGGTTCGTTATAGGCTTTGTCTTCCACGGTAACTATTGTAGGAGGGCGGAACCCCGGTTCCGCAACGGACCCCTGGTCCGTTTGCGGAGAAGTTGCGGGGTGCTGTGGCACTACGGCTGTATGATGTTCTACCGGCGGCGGTTGCCGCATGTTTACCAGACGCGGCATGCGGTATTCCTGACTTGGAGCTTGTACGGGAGTCTGCCTTCCGGGCGTCACTTCTCTGGCGGCCCACTCGATTCGGGTGCCGTATTCGCAGCTCTCGATCATTTGTTGGATGAAGCTCGCTCTGGACCCGTGTACATGAAGCAGCCTTCCATAGCGGACTTGGTGGTGGACGCTATTGATTACAATTCAACAGCTATGGGTCATTATGTTTGGCATGCTTTTGCGGTGATGTCGAATCATGTGCATTTGCTGGTAACACCGAAGGTGCCGCTACCGAAGTTGACTCAATCTCTGAAGGGGATTACCGCTAAACGAGCCAACGTGATTCTCGGACGGACAGGGGAGCCTTTCTGGCAGGAGGAGACATTCGACCGGAATGTCCGGAACCAGGATGAGTTTGAGCGGATTCGATTTTACGTGGAGAACAACCCTGTGCGGGCGGGGTTGGTGCGGGAGGCGCGTGAGTATCGGTGGTCTAGTGCGGCGTGGGCGCCCAGGGGG
>JBDUEM010000280.1:0-9792 GCA_040002435.1 Bryobacteraceae bacterium | reverse complement strand
AATAGGACATTTCTACTTGGCACACTTAGGACATTATCATTTGGCGGCGACATACCGGCATTGCACTCTTGACATACGAAGACCTTCGTATTAGCATCGTCGTATGAGGCGCGACGATCTGCCCAAGCCTACTGACTCCGAGCTTGAGATATTGCGGGTTCTTTGGAATCGCGGCCCTTCAACGGTGCGGGATGTCTTCGACACTCTGAACGAGTCGAAGCCGACAGGCTACACCACGGTGCTGAAGCTCATGCAGATCATGGCGGACAAGAAGCTGGTGCGGCGCAATGAAGAGCAGCGCGCTCACGTTTATGAAGCGCAGCTCCCGGAAGAACAGACACAGAACCAGCTTCTGGGAGATCTGCTGCACCGCGCTTTCGGTGGTTCGGCGTCGCGGCTGGTGATGCGGGCGCTTTCCAGTGCCAAGACTTCCAAGCAAGAGCTGGTAGAAATCCGCCGCATGATCGATGAGATGGAGGATCGCGCGAAATGAGATTTGGAAACGCGCTGGGTTGGACTATTATCCACTTCGTTTGGCAAGGGACCTTGATCGCCGCGCTGTTCGCAGTGGCGCGCGTAATCCTGCGGCGCTCCTCAGCCAACGCAAGGTATCTGACAGGCTGCGCCGCGATGCTGCTGATGCTGATCGTGCCGCTATTGACGTTAGCAGGTCTCTCCGGACGCACCGCGGCGGGCGCCATCAGGCAAGGTAAGAATGTGGCCGATTTTTTCCCGGTCTTGATCAGCGTCTGGCTGACCGGGGTGGTCCTGTTGTCGGTGTGGTCGGCCGGGGGCTGGGTGGTGGCGCAACGGCTCAGGAGACAGAGCCGCAGACTCATGCCGGAGGAATGGCAATCGAGGGTGGCGCGGCTTTGCGTCCGGGTCGGCGTCGCCCGCACGGTTCGCGTCTTTCAAACGGCTCTCACGGAAGTGCCGATGGTGGTGGGGTGGATTCGCCCGGTGATTCTGGTGCCGGTATGCGCCTTTGCGAACCTCGATGTCCCGCAGCTCGAGGCCCTGCTGGCACACGAACTGGCGCACATCCGGCGGTACGACTATCTGGTCAATCTGGTGCAAACCGCAATTGAGACGCTGCTCTTCTATCATCCGGCGGTGTGGTGGTTGGGGAGCCGCATTCGCGACGAGCGGGAGAACTGCTGCGACGACGTTGCGGTTGCGGTGTGTGGAAGCACATTTGTCTACGCCAGTGCGCTGGCAAGCCTGGAAGAAAGCAGGGTAGCTGGGATTCAAATGGCCATGGCCGCGTCCAACGGATCGCTCCTCAAGCGCATCCGGCGCCTGACGCGTAACCCGCAGCAATCGTCTTCCGGTGCGCCCGGCTGGCTGATCGCCCTTGCTGTCAGTTTCGGCATCACCGTAATGCTGACCGGCTCCGCTCCGAGAGTGGCGGCGAAACAGCGAACGGCGCCACGTGGGAGTTTCGTGGCTGGAATCGCGGCGGCTGGCTACGCCGGCATCAGCGTGGATGAGATTATCGCGCTCAAGGAGCATAACGTCTCGCCAGAATACATTCTGTCCATCGTGCGTTCAGCGATTGACAAGCCGAGTCCGCGGCAACTGATTGAACTGCATGACAACGGCGTCAACGAGAAGCATATCGAGCAGGCGCGTGAGTTGGGTCTGGAGACTGTTCCGGTAGATCGCGTACTGCAACTCAAACAGTCCGGATTTCTGGGCGAAAGGAGCGGAAAATGAATTTCAAGAACATGGACATCGCTGCAGCCGTTGTCTGTTGCGGCATCGCCATCGCAGCCGGAGCAATCGAAATGAAACCTCTCGGAGACACGTGGGAGATCCGCCGTGAGCGCCTGTTCGGCGACAGAGTACAATTGTCGCTGTCACAGCGGACACCCTCCTCACTCCGCCAGACCTCGTTTCCCATCTCGATCTCCGAGTTGCATGGCCTGACTCCTAATAAGGTTTGCGGGCTGCAATCGCCCGTGCGCTTCGAGTTGAGGAGAGAGGCTGGAACATTTATCTGCGATGGCGTAGTGACTCTAGGATCAGGCAGCGGACAATTCCGATTTGCGCCGAATCCGACTTTCATCGCGGACATGGAGAAGCTCGGGTATTGGGGGATCGGCAACGACAATCTCTACTCGCTCGCGCTTTCCGATACTGGCATTCGATACGCCACGGCCATGCGCGATGCCGGCCTCACACGCGTTTCGATAGACGAACTCATGGACCTGCGGCAGCGCGGCGTGGATGGCGAGTATGTGCGCGGCGCCAGGAGGGACTCCCATCGGGAATTGATGCCTGCGGAGTTGATCCGATTGCGAGACCACGGCGTCAGTGCAAGCTACATGGCTGAGGTCGCACGAATGGGTTACCGCGTGGATGGCGATGACATCATCAAGTGGCAGGACCACGGAGTCGCACTTTCATTCCTCCGTAATCTCAGCGTCGGCGGGAGGGACTTCTCCGTTGACGACATTGTGAACCTCAAAGACCACGGAGTGAACGGCCATTTCGTCCGCGAACTGAATCAGAACGGTTTCCGGTTTAGCGCCGATGAAATTGTAAAGCTGAAGGAGCATGGCGTCGATCCGAGGTATGCCGAGCGCCTGAAGGATGCCGGGCTTGCGGATCCGTCCGTCGACGGGATGGTGAAACTGCGCGAACATGGAGTCCAGCCGGAGCTAATAGCGGGTGCGAGGAAGGCAGGCTATGACCGCTTAAGCACGGACGACCTGGCGAAACTCCGCGACCATGGGGTCAATGGCGAATACATTAGCCGCCTGTACGCTGGAGGCCTCAAGAATTTAACGGTCGACCAGATAGTAAAGCTCCGCGAGCACGGCATCGATTAATTACTGAATGTAGTTGTTGCCTTCGGTGAGAAGCTGAGGCGTCTCGAACAAATCCCTTCCGAACAAGGGCCGCACCAAAACATTTGCGTCTGGAATTGTCTCTCCGCGCGACAGCAGAAATCCTGCGATCTGCTGCTGAAGGGCCATCGCTAGTGTTAACTCGGCGGTAGAGCCAAAATTGGCGATAGCGGAGTGCGGGCTGGAAGGCAGAGCCCGGAACGCGGCACGCGCCAGATCGTATCGAAGGAACTGAGTGCTCTCGCGCATGTTTGCCGCGCGGACCAATGCCGTTTCCGTGGGGTTAGGGACCACCGGATCACCGGAGCCGTACTGGAAAAGCACGGGCTTGATGGGGACACCGGCAAGTGTCGACGACTTAAGATGAGGCGCGTACGCCAAACCGTCGCCGGAGGCACCGTACCACTCGGCCCACTCGTAGAATTCCTGAATCGGAATCGCACCTGGCACGTCTTCGATGCGAACAGGTTGATACCGCAGAACCGAGCCATCGTTGAAGTCGAAACCGTTGTTGAGGATCGACGGAGTCCGGCCACCCATGATCAGAATACCCAGCGCGTGCAGCGACAGGCTGGTGCGGTTGATATCTGCAATCGACCCGCCGCCGCTGTTTAACGCGGAGGCCAGAATCCGTGGTTCCAGCGCACTGAAAATCGTGCCATAGATTGCACCGAAGGAATGGCCCGCATAGTAAACGCGCGTGGGATCGAGGTCCGCGATACCATCGCCGTCCAGATCGATACCACCGGCAATGGCGTGCGCAAGCTGCATCAGATCGATAACGCTTTGCCGCAAACAATCGCGAGCGCCAAAGATGCCCGGAAGAATGCAGCCATCGAACGAACCATAAGCTCCGCCAAGCGAAAGCGGCTGGCCGCGGCCTCCGGTAAGGATGTCGGCAACAGTGCCGGTCTTATCCGTGAGACTCACTTTACTGGCAGGCCCAAACCCGTGTCCGAAGATGTTGATGGCGATGGTAGCGAAACCCGAACGCGCAAACGTACCGGCAACGGCGCTGGAGACGCCGAAGCTATCGTCCGTGAATCCGTGCCCTACGATGACGACGGGATAACCCTGCGGCGGCTTGGCGGTCATTGGCAGCCAGGCGTGAAAATAAATCTGGTTCGTCGCGAGGCGCCCCGCCAGGACAGCGTTGGTCGGCGTGTTGGGGATCACGAACTGATCGTTCAGATACTTTGGGGATTGAAACGTGCCGAAAGCCAACCGGCCGACTCCATCCAGGACGAAGAACGGAATGTTGAAATCGGCGAGCCGCGTGGGATCGGGCGACTTTTGATAGTGCACGGTCAACGAGGAAAGATTGGATAGATCGAAGATGCTCTTGATTCCGGTGGGCTGCACGCTGGGGCTGGTATCCCGCAGCGCGTCCCGCGCATTTTCCAGGAACGCCGTCGCGCTCTGCGTAGTGAATATCGAGGCAGCTACCGCCTTTCCGCCGGTCAATTCCGCGATTTGGGAAAGGCTCTTGCAATAGGGGTCGGAAGAGGAAGTACGGCATGCTTCAAACGCGGGGTCGGCCTTCACGGAAGCGCCGGCTGCATCTTTCACTGCGTCGGTTACCACCAGCGCATAGCGGCGGTGCTGGTCGAAAAACTCATCCGGCTTGGCGTAGGCGGTATTGTTGGCCGGATCGTAGATCACTTGATTGATCAGAGTCACGTGACCCAGGGGCTGCAATCCATGTTCTTCGGTAGTCAGGTTATCGAGCCACACAAAAGCAATGCCCGCGCGCAATGTACCGGGGTTGATGGGACCTGAGAAGCGCACACGGATCCTCGGCTGAAGGTTGAAGCCGTCCAATTGATTCAGGAGCGCAATATCCTGGCAATCGGAGGGTTTGGCGGTGCAATCAGGAAGCGGAAGATTTACGCGGCGGCCGGTCTTCTGGGCGGAATCAGGCACCGTCAGGAAGTCCGTGGGATAAGGGCCGACGGCAGGATTCGACGGGTCGAACCGAACCAGGGTATCCGCCCCGTAGACTGCACTCAAGAAGCACAGGGCGGCGATGGCGATCCGGATTCGTCGCATGACAGTGGAAGCTAAGAACTCTTGCTCTGGCTCCGTGCCGCGGCCGTCGCCAATTCGTCACAGCGGTTGTTATCGATGTGGGAAGCGTGGCCTTTTGTCCAGGTCCATTTCGTGGTGTGGCGATCATTTTGGAAATCCAGTTCCTGCCACAGATCTTTGTTCAGTACCGCCGACTTGTCAGCTTTGCGCCAGCCGTTTCGCTTCCAGCCGAGAATCCACTTCGTGATTCCGTTCTTCACGTATTCGGAATCGGTCACGATCTCCACATCGCAGGTTTCCTTTAGTGCCGCCAACCCTCGAACGGCTGCCGTGAGTTCCATGCGGTTGTTAGTGGTCTGCGGCTCGGAGCCCCACATCTCTTTGTCCATTTGGCCGAAGCGTAGAATGCATGCCCAACCGCCCGGGCCGGGGTTTCCAATGCAGGCCCCGTCAGTGATCAATTGTACTTTCTTCATGCAGGCTTCATGCGGAAATCGATACCAACTCGCGACTGAAGAAAGCGTCCACGCAATCCAGGATAGCGGCAGCTTCCTTCAGTTGATAAATTTCGACGCGCAGCTTGGAACCGTTGCGGACACCGTGAGTGAAGTAAGTGGCGAACTGTTTCATCTTGCCCACCGCGTCAGGCTCGTCGCGGACAGCCAGCATGTTGTAGTACGTTTTCATCAACTCGAAGCGATCGTGTTCCACCGGTTCGTAGAACGTGCCGGTTTCCAGGTATTCGGAAATCTGACGGAAAATCCACGGATTCGACGAGGCGGCGCGGCCCACCATCACGGCGTCGCAATTGGTCTCTTCAATCATCCGGACCGCATCCGCTGGTGTGAGGATATCGCCGTTGCCGATGACCGGGATCTTCACCGCCGCCTTTATTTCCGCAATACGCGACCAGTCGGACTTTCCGGCATATCCTTGTTCGCGCGTGCGTGGATGCAGGGCTACCGCCTGCAGGCCGCAGTTCTCGGCCAACTGCGCCATCTTCACGGCAACCAGTTCATGATCGTTCCAACCGGCTCGGAATTTACAGGTGAACGGAACTTTGATCGCCTTTCGAACGGTGGTGAGAATCTCTTCCACCAGAGGCAGATCGCGCAGCAGGCCGGAGCCGCCGTTGCACTTCACTACTTTGTTTACCGGGCAGCCGAAGTTGATATCGACAATATCGAAACCCACGTCCTCACAGACCCGCGCGGCCTCGGCCATTACGTGCGGATCAGATCCGAAAAGTTGCGCGGAAATCGGGTGCTCATCCGGGTCGAATTCCAGATACTTCATGGTGCGCGTTTGCTTCCGGGCCGCCTTTACAACACCGTGGGAACTTGTAAATTCCGTCATAATCAGACCACAACCGCCCTGGCTGCGGATGAGGCGGCGGAAGACGGTGTCGGTGACGCCGGCCATAGGTGCCAGCACGGTAGCAGGCGAGATTTCGATGGCGCCAATGTGGAACCGGGCGGGAAACTGCGGCATAATTTTATTCTAACGTGTGAATTCCGGAGGCTTGAAACCAAGCGTTGTTGCGCCGCGTTTAATTCATTGATAGGGGTGGCATTATGAAATCCGTGGTGACATTTGTATTAGGCGCCGTGCTGGCGGGCGGAGTGGCGTATTTCGCAATGCGCAAACCGTCTGAACCAGCGCCCGCTGCCGCACCCGTCGCATCCGTCGCGCCCGCAGCCGTTACGCCTTACCCTGCGGCTGAAGCCCCCGCTCCGGAACCGCTGCGCGAGCCGGAACCAGTTGCCCAGCCGAAGCGTTCGGCAATGCCGGGCAAACCCGTCAGGTCCGCCCCCGTAGCCAGGTCCCTTCCCCCGGCCGCTGCACCGGCGGCCGCACAGCCCACACCGCAAGAGCCTGCTGCGGTTGCGCAAACCCCACCCTCTCCTCCTCCCGTGACCATCGAGAGACCCCGGATGGAAGAGCGTCAACCAGAGCCACCGCCGCGAGTTCCGCGGACCATCACCGTACCTGCTGGCACCACACTCTCTGTTCGCATCGATGAAACGCTATCGAGCGAGAAAAATCGTGCGGGAGACTCGTTCCGGGCAATCTTAGATCAGCCGCTGGCGGTGGATGGACTCGTCGTGGCCGAACGCGGTGCCCGTGTGATGGGCAAGGTGATTGATTCGGATCGCGCCGGGCGGGTAAAAGGCGTCGCGCTTCTTACCCTTGAATTGACGCAACTCAACACCTCCGACGGCCAGAAGGTCAAGATCCAGACCGAGACCTTCAATAAACACGGCGAGACCAGCAAGAAGGCGGACGGGGTCAAGATTGGAGCCGCCGCAGCGATTGGCGCGGCGATTGGCGCGATCGCCGGCGGCGGAAAAGGCGCCGCCATCGGCGCCGGCGCGGGAGGCGCGGCGGGCACCGGTGGTGTGATGGCCACGCGAGGCAAGGACGCCGAGGTGCCGGTTGAGACCAAGCTGAGCTTCCGCTTGCGTGACGCCATCACGCTGACCGAGCGCCTGCATTAATCGTTGCCTGTGCTAACTGAATTTCGCCTTACTGAAATTCACTTCCGCCTTAAACGCCTCCAGTGTGTTGTAGACGATGGGGCAGTAACAGGCGCGGTCTTTCATCTCCCACATGCGGCTGACCAGCGATCCTTCTCCGCGCACAAGGTGCGGAAAGTTTTCGCAATTGTGCGGGCGCGCCTCGTAGATGGAACACAGGTTGCCATCCAGGAAAATACATCCGCCCGCGTTTCGCTTGAGAATGAAGCCTTCGTCTTCGGTTAAGTCGGTATAGTCCCGCTTGAACTGGCTGATGTTCACACGTAAAAATTTGGCGAGCTTCTCCATGTCGCGCGGCGCCAGTTTCACGGTCGCTTCCCGGCAGCAGTTCGCACAAGCCGTGCAATCGATCTGCGCTTCCACATCCAGCGCGATGTGGCGGAACTTGCGCTCCACAAAGTTATGCCGCTTCAGGTGCTTGCGGAAACGCTCGTTCTCGTCGCGCATTTTTTCACCCGCGCGGCGAATCTGCACCAGGTCGGTCAACATGACTCCAGCTTAGTATGGAAACTTATGACGAATGATTCCGCCAACCGCGGACAGGGGCTTTATTTCCTGCTCTGCGGCGCAGTCCTGGCGATCGGCGCGGGTTTAGTGCTGTACTCTCAGACCGCGGCCTTCGCCTGGGACGAGGGCTTCCACCTGCTGGCTGCGCAACTGATCAAGGCCGGAAAAAGGCCGTACCTCGATTTCGTCTTCTCGCAAACTCCCTTAAACGCCTATTGGAACGCTGCGTGGATGCGGGTGTTCGGTGAAAGCTGGCGTACAGCCCATGCGGTGGCTGCGGTCTGCACGACCGCTGCAGTCATGCTGATAGCCGATTTCGTTTTCACGCACTTTCCGGTTCCGCGGTGGCGATTTGCGGCAGCGCTGGCGGCAGCCTGCGCGATGGGAATGAATGTGCTGATAGTAGACTTCGGCACCATCGGGCAAGCCTACGGATTGTGCTTGCTCCTGATTACCGCGGCATTTCGAACCTCGATTGTCGCGGCTCAACG
Source organism: Bryobacteraceae bacterium (assembly GCA_040002435.1). Taxonomy (GTDB): domain Bacteria; phylum Acidobacteriota; class Terriglobia; order Bryobacterales; family Bryobacteraceae; genus JANXXV01. The sequence goes on along the minus strand of JBDUEM010000280.1, from coordinate 1,377 downwards.
CAGGAGTTCGGCGCCCGCCGCACTGGCCGGACTGTTGGCAGGCGCGGCGGCATCCTCATCCCTGCTTACGGCGCCGGTTGCGCCGGTGCTGTTGCTGTGGATCCTGATCTACAGTCGGGCCGGCCTCCGGTGGGCCAAGGGGGCGGCGTTTGCGGCAGGGGGAGTCCTTGCATTCCTGCCGTTGATTCGCCTGCTGATCGAATCGCCGCGGCAGGTATACTTCGGCGTCATCGAATACAACTTCCGCTATCGCGGCGTGCAGTGGGAGCGCGCAACAGTCCACAATATCGAGGTGTGGCTTTCCTGGGTGGATTCCTCCCACGCGCTGGCGCTGGGGCTGCTTGCCATCACCGGCCTGGTCTACATCCACTTCTACAGCGGCTGGCAAGCGGCGAAACGCGCGGAGTTCTATCTCTGCGCCTGGCTCGCGCTGGCACTCTGTATCCACATTTCCACCGCCCATCCCACTTTTGAGCGCTACTATTTGCTGGCAGTTCCGTTTCTAGCCGTCCTGGCCGTCGCAGGACTGTACCGTGTAACGATAACCGTGTTTCACACAGAGCGGCCTTACGCGGCCGTGCTGCTGCTTACCATCCTGCTTGCCTTCGGCCTTGGGAAGTCTATCTACGAAGAGTGGGACGACTGGAGGTGGAGTCAGATGGAGGAGATTGCCAGGAAAGTGGATCAGGTGACGCCGCGCGACGGCATATTGCTCGCTGACGAACATATCTATTTCCTGACGGGCCGCCGTCCCCCATCCGGCATGGAACTGGTGGATTCCCACAAACTGCAATTCGATGCTGCCAGGGCCGCCTTCCTTCATGTGGTTTCGTTTGCCGAGATAAAGCGCAGGGTCAGCGCAGGCGCATTCCAAACCGTGCAAGTTTGCGAGGACGGGATGAACGTCGGCGACCTTGATATGGCGAAGCTCTACGTCCATCAAGCCGAAGTAGAAGATTGCACGGTGTACTGGGAGAAGGCCAAGCGCTAGCGCCGCGCCGAGTCAGCGATCCCGGATTTCAACTGGTATACGTGAGCCAGATTTCGCGGTGAGACATAAATCCGAGTGTAGTATTCGCTGAGGTGATGGCGGACCTTTTCGACGCAAACATTCCCTGGCTTTCGGGCCTCCGGAAACCAGATCATCACGTAATCCATCGGGCGGTGAGTGGCTGCAACATAAGCGTCCAGATCCGCGCAGGGCGGTTCATCATAGAGATCGAAGATCGCGGGGAATGGACTTTGACCAGGCCGAAAAATCAGGGGAAACAAAGAACTCGAGGCTTCGTAGTTGTCCACCAGGGCAAGCCTCCGTTCGATACCCACATAGGCATCGGCATGCCGGAAAGGTCCTGCACGCCGTGAGATGCGGTCTCC
>JBDUEM010000279.1:0-9812 GCA_040002435.1 Bryobacteraceae bacterium | reverse complement strand
CGGACGCAATATCCTGGATGGACCGGGCAGCCAAGTCAGTAATCTCGCCCTGCGGAAGACGTTCCCGGTCCGTGAGAGGGTGAAGGTAGAATTCCGGGCGGAGTTCTTTAATGCGTTTAATCATCCCAACTTCTCCCAGCCGGACAATGTGATCGACGATGGACCGGGCTCAACGGGCGTCATTACGTCTCTTGCCACTCCCATGCGGCAGATACAGGGAGGGCTTCGCATTTCATTCTGAGGTGCCTGCGTAGATTCTCCAAAGGACGGGGCCAGTCCTGCTGCGGGCTGGCTCTGTACTGTCCATAGCCATATTCGGGAATGCCCAAAATGCGGTGAATCTGCGGCGGCAACAGAATGATCCCGCTCCGGCATCGCATAGCGGTTGCGGACACTGCGCGTCGATCTACACTCAGATCAGCGAGAGCGAACAATGCCGAGCTTCTTCATGCGGCTGCGCAGCGTGTTCGGATGGATTGCAAGCCGTCTGGCCGCTCCTTTCGAGCCTTCAATCACCCAGCCGGACTCGCATAGTATGCCGATAATATGAGCCCGTTCCATATCCTCAAGCGAGGAACTCCGACCGTCCGCACCCAGAGCCGGCTCTTCCTTCGGCTGTCCCACGCGATTCAGCGGCAGAAGATCTGCGCCGAGTCTCAGCACGGGTCCAGGCTCCAGCACAACGGCGCGTTCAATGACGTTTTGGAGTTCGCGGATATTGCCCGGCCAATCATAGGCGGAGAGGCTCGCCAACGTGTCAGAGGTGAAACCGGAGAACTGTTTCCCAAGCTGCCGGCCGAAACGGTCGAGGAAAAACGACGCCAGCAGCGCAATATCCGACCGGCGCTGGCGCAGCGGCGGAAGTGCAATGGAGAGCACATTGAGCCGGTAGTAAAGATCGGTGCGGAAGCAGCCCTCGCGCACGGCCTTTTCGAGATCGCGGTTGCTGGCGGCGACGATACGCACATTCACGCGGCACGTTCGGTTGCTGCCCACCGGCTCGAACTCCCGCTCCTGGAGAACGCGAAGCAGTTTCACCTGGACGTCCAAAGGAAGTTCGCTCACCTCGTCGAGAAACAGGGTGCCTCCATCAGCCAGCTCAAATTTCCCGATGCGATTCTCGAGTGCGCCCGTGAAAGCTCCCTTCTTGTGGCCGAACAGCTCGCTTTCGACCAGGCCGTTGGGGATCGCGCCGCAGTTCAACTTCACCAGCGGCCGTTGATTACGCCGGCTGCGGCTATGAATTGCCCGGGCGATCAGCTCTTTACCGCAGCCGCTCTCGCCGACAATGAGAACGGTGGTGTCGGTAGGCGCCACCGCTTCCACATTTTTCAATACTTGCAGCAGCGCAGGACTTCGACCGACGATCTCCTCGAAATTGTGCTCGGCCTGGATCTCCTCCTGCAAGTAGACGTTTTCGGCCTCCAGCTTCTGCTGCAGCGCCTTCACCTGTTCGAGGGCGGCCTCCAGTCCGGCTTCCGCACGCCTGCGTTTCAATTCCGCGGCTGCCCTTGCCGCGAAGATCCGGATCAGGTCGAAAGCGCGAGGGTTTTCGGCCATGGGTTTGTCATGCATGATCGCCATGTGTCCCATCACCTTACCGGCGGAGTCGGTGATCGGAAACCCGAGATAGCTCTCCGTGCCCATGGCGGCGATCGCGGGATTACCCGGGAAATATGACTGCAGACCGCGAGGGTAATAACAGGTCTCGCCCCGGACGACGCGCTCGCAGGGAGTGCCGGTGACGTCGAACTCGAAAGTCGGCGCCAATCCGCAATCCTTCCAGAATGCCAGGACGCGGGCGTCCTTCTGGTTTTCGCATTCGGCGATGAAAGTGTAACGTGCGGCCAGCACGCGGGCAAGATGCTCCACCAGGGACGGAAAGAAGTCGGCTCCGGTAGCCGAGGCCGTGCCCATCACCAAAGCCTGAAAGATCTCATTGGCGCGGTGACGCTCCGTCACATCGCTGACCAGCGCAATCGCTCCGATGATCTTGCCATTCGCATCTCGCTGTGGCGCGTAGGTGCAGGATTCCCACACGGCCCCGCCCTGGGCGGAATGGCGGGAAATGTGGCCGCCGTCGTCGCGCACTACTTCACCGTTCAAAGCCTTACGAAACGCGCTCTCCACCCCGGACGCACACAGTTCCGGAAATACCTCGGCCGCCGGCTTTCCGAGCACCTGGTCCGCCTCGCGACCCGAAAGCTTTTCCATGAACGGATTGAACAGCCGGTAGCGAAGTTCGGTGTCGCAAACCATGATTCCGCTTGGCACATCGCGAATGATCTGCCGGTTGAATGCGCAGGCTTCTTCCAGCGCTATTTCCACCCGCTTCCGGGCGGTGGCGTCGCGCGAAACGGCGAGGATACGGCAGGGTTGTCCATCGCGGTCTCGTATGGGGCTGACCACGACATCCCACCACCGGGGCTCACCCGAATCGATGGTCGGGAAATAGCCGCTGAAGCGGCTGGTTCGGCCTTCTTGAGCCGCCTTCACGGCGGCCCGGGCAGCGTCCTGATCCTCACCACCCCAGAACTCGATCCACGAACGATTCAGAAATGAACCAATATCCCGGATGGCGAGCGCTTCGAGACCGCCCTCGTTCACGAACAACAGCCGCCCCGAGAGATCCAGTATCTTCACACAGTCGCGGCTGGCTTCGAGTAATCCCTTCTGCAGCTCGCGCGTCCCGGCCAGTTCTTCCCGTACGCGGTGTAGTTCGTCCGTCTCCACTAGTGCCAGCATTTCAGAATCTCCTTTGCGCGTATGTGTTCCCATACGACGGAACGGCATCGCGCCGCTGCCACGGTATAATTATTTGCGAAAGGAAGCCACCCGCGCGGCAGTTTTCGGAACACGGCCGCAAGGCGCTCCACGTTCCTTCGTCCGCTTACGCGGAATCCGGGCGCCAAAACTTGCACGGGTGTTGAATTTGGTTGCGAACATCCGCGCGACAATGGAACCTGCCGCCGAGGAAATCACCGAGCTTCTCATCGCCTGGAGCAACGGACAGGCGGATGCTCTCGAAAACCTGATCCCGGTTGTGTATGAGGAACTCCGCCGTCTGGCTCGGCGCCACATGAATCGGGAGCCTGCCGGCCCAATGCTCGAAACCACCGAACTGATTCACGAGGCGTATCTGAAGCTGGTCGATCAGCACCGTGTCCGCTGGCAGAACCGGGCGCATTTTTTCGCGATATCGGTTCAGCTGATGCGCCGGATTCTGGTGGACCTGGCGCGCGCCCGGCACGCGGAGCGCAGAGGTGGCGGGATGGAAATCGTGCTTTTGGACGAAGCTTCGATGGTCCCACGCGGTTCCGCAAGGGAAATCGTGGCCGTGGATGAGGCGCTGACCGCGCTCGCCAAACTGGATAACCGGCGCAGCCGCATAGTGGAACTGCGGTTCTTCGGCGGATTGAGCGTGGAGGAGACGGCCGAGGTTCTGAAGATCTCCACCGCCACCGTCATGCGTGAATGGAAACGCGCCCAAGCCTGGCTGTACTCTGAAATCGCCGGCACGCACCCCCCGCGCCATGACTCCTGAGCGATACCGGCGAATCAACGAAGTAACGGATGAAGCGCTTGAGTTGCCACACGATCGCCGCGCCGGGTATCTCGAGAGCGCCTGCGCCTCGGACGCCGAACTGCGCTCCGCAGTAGAACGACTGCTAATGGCCCACGGGGAGTGCGATGATTTTTTGGCGCGCCCCGCCGTAGCCAGCGTGGCGGACGCCTTCATAGGGGCGGCCAGACACCCTGATCTGGCGGGGCGCCTGATCGGGCGATACCGCATGCAGCACCGGATCGGGGCCGGGGGGCACGGCGAGGTATGGCTGGCCGAAGATGTGCAACTCGGCCGCCCGGTGGCAGTCAAACTCCTCTCCCCGGAATGCGCCGGAATACCCGGGCGGGCCGCGAATCTATATAGGGAAGCGAGGATGAGCTCCTCGTTAAATCATCCGAACATCGTAACCATTTACGACACGGGAGAGTTCGAGGGAATCGGGTTCATCGCACAGGAGTTCGTGGCCGGAGAGACGCTCCGATCCGCGCTCTCCCGGGCGCCGATGGCGCTGCGGGATGCTCTGCATATGCTCATCCAGGTCGCATCGGCTCTGGAATCGGCGCACAACGCCGGAATTGTCCATTGCGACATCAAGCCGGAAAACGTCATCCTTCGGGGGGACGGACTGGTCAAAGTGCTCGATTTCGGCCTAGCCGGTTTCGCGCGGGAAAATCGCGGAGATTCACACTCGAACGGAGCGCCCAGCTTTGTCATGGGCACTCTGAAATATATGGCTCCGGAGCAGGTCCGCGGAGGACCCGCGGATGTGCGCACTGACCTGTTCAGCTTCGGGATCGTACTCTACGAGGCTTTGTCCGGCAACACCCCATTCACCGGGGACACCACGTCTGAAATCGTCCGCCAGTTGATTGAATCCGAGCCCGCGCCACTTTCGCGACGCGACCGGAGATTACCGCGCCGTATCGATCGAATCGTGGAGCGCCTGCTGGCGAAAGACCCCGATCTGCGCTACCAGAGCGTGGCTGAAGTAAGGCGTGATCTATTGCGCCTGTCCGAAGCGTTCGACGCGAGACGCCTCCTCCGTTGGCTTGCGCCGGCGGCGGCGATTGCGTTCGGGTTCCTGGCCCTGGTTGCTTACCGCGCTTTTGTAGACGCTCCTTCGTCTCTCGACCAGATCCAGGTCAGTCTCGTTACGCCGCCCGGCGTGGCGGCGGATGCGGCGATTTCTCCGGATGGCTTGACCATCGCCTACATCCTCCAGGATGCGGGAGGTGCGGGCATATCACTCCATCGGCCTGGCGCAGCGGCGAACCAACAAGTCCTCCCTGCAGCGCGCGTGAATCGCAGGGATCTGACGTTCGCGCCGGATGGACAATCGCTGTATTACGTCGAGGGAGCGGCCTACTGGAGTGGCGCGTTATACCGGATTGCACTTCGCGGCGGAACTCCCGTTCGAGTCTTCGACCACATCACAGGCAGGTATGCACTCGCTCCGGACGGCCGCCATTTTGCGTTCATTCGCCTCGATCCCGAGCATTGGGCCGAATCGCTGATCGTCGCCGATTCCGACGGACACGCCGAACGCATCATCTCGACCCGCTATCGTCCTCAATACTACTCGCGCAGGGGACTGTCCTGGGCTCCCGATGGCGCCTCGGTGGCCTGTCTCGCAGGAAATGCGCCCTCCTACACCGCCGGTGCCTTTCAACTCATTGCGATCAACCTCGCCACCGGCGCGGAACACGCGATCACGAAGCGAATGTGGGCCTGGCCCGGATCCGTCACCTGTTCGGGCGACGGCCAGACCATATTAGTAGACGCGGCCCAGCATTCCGATAGTGAACTACAACTATGGCGCGTGTCGTACCGCGACGGCGCCGTACAGCGAATCACGAACGATGTCAGTAACTACCAGCGCCTCACTCAGACCTCCGATTCCCGAAGAGTGCTTGCGGTCCGCACGAACCATGAGGCTGATCTCTGGGTCGCACGGGCCAATAATCCCGCCGGCGCGCTACAGGTCTCGGCGGGTGGTTTGCATGACCTGAACTCCGCTCTATTGGCGCCCGGTGGCCGCCTGTTCTTCTCGGCCTCTTCGGGCGATGCCCGGAATATCTGGACCATGAACTTCAATGGCCTTGATCGCCAGCAAATCACAGCGGGCGAATCGAGCCGGGACGAAGTCGCAATCAGTAGAGACGGCCGCCATCTCTCCTATCAATCGGACGGCCGCATCTGGTCGATGAATTCGGACGGCTCGCGCGACCGCCAGTTGACCAACGGACCGCTGGATACCCATCCGACGTTTTCGGCCGACGGAAATTGGATCCTTTATACATCCTTTGCCGGTTGGTCGCCCGGCATTGGGGGCCAGCCGTCCCTGTGGCGAATTCCTGTCAACGGCGGAAATCCCCAGCAGTTGACTCGCGACGCCAACTCCATGGCCGACGTGTCTCCTGACGGGAAATGGATCGCGGCCGCATACTATCGATACGACCATCCGCAACAATCTGCGGCGGTTGCCATATATCCATTCTCCGGCGGCCGGGCAGTGACCGTGATTGAGCGGCCGGCGGGCGCCGATAGCAGCGTGTTCTGGTCGGCGGACGGAAATGCCGTCGAGTATGTCGTGTCCACACGAGGAGTCGGCAATATCTGGCGTCAGAACATTCACGGCGGCTCGCCGGCTCCTGTAACTGATTTCCGGACAGACGGGTTGTTTTTCTTTAATCCATCTGCAGACAGAAATACGCTCGTCCTCGCGCGGGGTAAAGACGTCAACGACCTTGTGCTGATCCGCGGAATTCGGTAATTCAGTTGGTCCCCGGAGGACGCCTGCAACGAACAGGGGTCGGCGCTCACGCTCGTTGTCCTGCGGGACCTAAGCTTGCGCCGTCCCGCCAAGGCACATCCGTCATCTTCGTCTCCATACCAAAACCAACGACAAAAGGGACAGGCCCACGGTGCCGAACAAAGCAGGCTCCGGAGCAGTTACCGCCGGTGTGAACATATAATCGGCGGTGACGTTGCCCGACGCCGCGGAAAAGCCGAGTACGTTCAGAACCGTACTGCCACTGAACTGATCTATCGTGACTGCGGGAAGCGACAGGTCAAAGGGAACTGTACCTGTCCCGGTAAAAATCCCCGCCAGACTCGGCCCGAAGACTTCCGTGAGGGGACCGAAATTCAAAGCAACCGGGGAGTACGTGAATACCATTTGATTTGCAGGAATACTGCCCGAGAACGTTCCTCCCGTCATCACCGGCGTCATTCCGAATAGCAGAGTATCGTGGGCTGTTGCCGAAAAAGTGCCGGGCCCGGTGTTAAAGATGTCCAGCAAATACTGAATCGAACCGGATGCCGAAATCGTCACTCCGGTGAGAGTGCCCCGCGCCGGGTCGAACTGCGGTACTTGAACCGTCACCTGGCTGGGGCCCACGTTCAATGAGAATGGCACGACGATCGTGTCTGCCTGCGCTGAAATCGCGGCGCACGATAAGAGTACCGCTGGCAGCAACGCAGCGGCTCGGGTAAATTTCATCTAAATCCTCCTGTCTCTGTTTTGGTGCGAATCCCTGGGGACGCTATTACGGAATAAACTGCCACGCACTCCCAAGCGCGGCAGCAGACCCGGATGACATCTTGTCTTGTGCCACAGGGGATGTGCACAGCTTGACCCCCTTGACCCGGGTCCCCATCAGGCTCGCCAATTGCGCCTGATGATACGCGCCGTTTTTCCGGTAGTGCTTCGATTCGAACATTGGCATAGTCCCCTTCACTGCGCGGACTCGTCGCCGCCGGGATTTATCCCTAGTTGCCTCTTGATGAACGCAGACCCATTCATAAGAACGACCCGGCGACCCAACAACTCGCGCATCAGGGCAACGCCTTCCAGGTCCATGTACCAGAGTTGCTGTAAATCCAGCAAGACTACCTCCGAATTAGCCTGTGCGCCCTCGGCGGTGCGACGAAGTTCGTCTACCCACGACCCGGATAGCGAGCCTTCCAGATGTAACCACATTCCCTCTGGCGTTCGATTAGCGGAGATCCTAAGCATGGCGACGGATCTACAAGGGCACGGCAAGCGCCACTGCCGCGAGCACCGCAGCGCAGAGACATGACTTTGGATTTTGTTCGAGTTGGCGAATCTCTGGTGGTACGTGCTCGAGCCCGGTCTACGATATTTCGTGGCTACCGCCTCCAACGGCTTCGTGGCCACCATTTCTCGTGGCGGTCGAGCGTTATTCGCGCTGGCTTCTCTCCTTGAAACTGTCACGAAGGCAATGCTGTACGACGGCCGCCAGGCCGCAATGACGACGGGCACAAAGCGTTTAGAACAACTCAGATATTCAGCCGGAAAATCAACCACCTTTTAATGGAGCTCAAAGTGCATTGCAAGCCCGCCATGAGACACACAGTTTTTGCGGCATGCCTCTCGGTAGTGGTCTGCGCTGTTTGTGCGCGGGCCGATATCTCCCATTGCGTCGTTGTGGCCAGCGGCGCCACATCCTGCACCGGCGCACTGGATGATCCCACACACTTCTTCGAGACGATGTTCACCGTATCTGGTCAGGCGGGCATCAACATCATTACGATCCAGACCTATGGTTTTGGCGGCGGGACGAACGCTAATGGTGACACCATCGCGGGCGGCGGATTCGACCCGTTGATCGCGGTCTTCTCCGCCGCTCCCGAGTCCATTCTGGTGGATGGCGGAGGCAACTCGCTCGCGAGCCTGCCGGGTAGCGCCCAATTCTTCCCTGGTTGCGGCCCTGCCGGCACCCGCGCTATCGCAACGGATACGGTCTGTGGGGATAGCACTCTGACCGTTTCTCTCGCGCCCGGTAGTTATAGCCTGGTCCTTTCCGACGCCGCCTACATTCCCTTTGCCGTCAGTCCGGGTCCACCCATTTCGTCTGCCCTGTCCGACGGGTTCGCCGACCTAACCGGAGGCGTTTTTCGGACCTGTTCGACCACGGGCGCTTGCATTAGTGATACGGGGAGCTTCGCGGTGGACATCGTCGGACTTCCAGTGATGCCTGTTCCCGAGCCGTCGAGCCTGGCGCTGGTAGGCGCCGCGTTGGCGCCGTTGTTGTACAAACGTTTTTCACCCCTGAGCAAAAAGGAGAATAGCTAAATGAAACGCATATATCAGACCCCACTCTGCCTTCTCGCAAGCGCAGCGTTGGTGATGGCCGTCGGAATGCTCGCGCCAAGCGCGGCACACGCCGTCATCGCAACATTAGTGCAAGTTGTCAACACACCGGCTAATCCGGCGATAACGTTGGATGTTTCCAGAGCTGCCTCGCAAATCATCGAGGTACAGTGCAACACACCGTTCGGCTTATCGCAGCCTTGCACCTTCGTGAATCCGGACGCGGCGAACGGAGGACAGTTCACCGTGCCGGCGGGCCAGAAACTCGTCATCACGGAAGCCGATTTGACCACGAATGACTCAGCGGGCGGCACGAACTCTATTCAGTTGATTCAGAGATTGGGTCAGAACAACGCTGTTCGCGAGGGTTGGACATTTCCGAGTGGCGGCGCCGTCATGAGACAGCTGCAATTCGGTTCGGGGATAGTAATCGGGCCGGGCTATCAGATTGAAATCAACTTCCAATCGACCGCGTTGATCACGAACGGCGCCACCATCACGCTGCGCGGATATCTAACCGTGAATTGAGTCCCCGGGAGACCCGAGTTCAAAACCTTGCAGCGGTCAGCTTCGAGGGCGGCGCCTCTGTTATGGTGTCTGGCGGCCGGGTTATCCAGCGCGTTTGACGGCGGGCAGCGGCACGCTTAGCCCGCCACCCTCAGCGGCTCGCCCGCCGATACCGTCAAGGCGCTAACCAGCCCTTTGCATTTTCTCCTGGAAGAATGAGCCTGCGGCGGGAGAGAAGCCACCCGCCGCTAGACCTCCTTGGTTTTGCCACTGCGCTTCCGGCAAAGCACTCTCGATACCGTCCAACGGGAGGGGCCCGTCCCCTGGATGCGAAGACCGGTTGACGCCCGTATATGAGGCTAAAAGCGGATTGGCACCTTTGGGACGGGAACTTAGCCGAAGGAATGGATGAAACGTCAGCGTGCATCGCCTCAGAGTGGAGATGACCTGCGCCGCGCCATGGGACCGGAGGCAATCAGAGCCGGCGCTGGCTGGCCCCTTCACTGCTGTATGCCGAATCGCACTTCGGCGGTACTACCAGCACAAAACCGGAATTCCGGCATCTTCATGCGGTGCCAGGAATCTTTCAAATTTCTCACAAACCAAATCAACCCTTTACAAGGA
>JBDUEM010000278.1:0-9823 GCA_040002435.1 Bryobacteraceae bacterium | reverse complement strand
CCAGCTTGATCGGATTCATGGAACTTTTTAAGAACACGAATTTTGACTTTCTGGGCAAGAAGTGGCCCTTCATCATCGCTTCGCTGATTCTGACCGCGGCCGGCTTGGTAAGTCTGGTGGCGCGCGGCGGCCCTCGCTACGGGATTGACTTTCGCGGTGGTGCACTTGTCTACGTGAAGTTTGCTGAAAAGCCGATGCCGGACAAGGTGCGCGCGGCTCTTGCGTCGAAGATCCCCGGCGGCGGTGCGCCGGAAGTGGTGGAAGTGCAGGGTACGAACGAACTGATTATTGGTACCGAAATCCAGGATGAGAAGACTCTCGCCGTTACCCGTCAGGCCATTGGCGATACCCTGGCTAAAGAGTTCGGGCAGGAGTCAGGCTCGCGCCTCGATATCAATAACGCCAGTACTGGCGCGGTCGCCGACAGGCTCCGGGACGTTCTGCCTAAGAATAGCGTGAATCTCTCGGAACAGCAGTTGCAGGATTTGGCAAAAGCGATCACCACTTTTCGGGATACGCCTCCTCAGTCGGGGCTCATCCGCAACTTTGAACAGCTCTCGGGCGTTCCAGGTGTAACCCCGCCCGTGATTGCGGCGCTGAACCAGGAATTTTTCACCGCGCGCTACGCAATCCGCGGTGTGGAGTTGGTCGGCGCCAAGATCGGTGCGGACCTGCGGCGTCAGGCCGTGTATGTAGTGCTCTCAGCACTGGGAGGCATGTTAATCTACATCGCGTTCCGGTTCGAGTGGATTTACGGAGTCGCCGCTGTCCTCGCGGTGTTTCACGATACCATCATCACCCTCGGTTTGTTCTCGATTTTCAACATGGAAATCTCGCTCACCGTTGTGGCGGCACTGCTGACTCTTGTTGGATACTCAATGAACGACACGGTTGTGGTCTTTGACCGCATCCGCGAAAATCTGAAGCTGCTCCGTCGTGAGAAACTGGAAAACTTGATTAACATCAGTATCAATCAGACCCTGAGCCGAACTGTGCTGGCGTCCGGACTGACCTTCCTGACCGCAGTGTCTCTGTTTCTTTTCGGTGGTCCCGTGCTCAAGGGATTTTCTTTTGCTCTGGTTGTTGGTATTATCGTCGGCACCTACTCGTCGATCTTCATCGCCAGTCCGATCTTGGTAGTTTGGCAGGACTTTGTAGAAAAGCGGAAGGGGAACGCTTCGGCACTCGCTGCCGGGGCGGCACGCCGTCGCTGAGGAACTTAACTTAAACTAGTACGCCGCGCGGGAAAAAAGGTAACACCGGCTGGCAACGCGCGCGGCAACGAAAAGGGGTAATTGTCATGTTTGAACAGACCTTTGTCGAGAGCGGAAATCAAACCAGGAAAGGCGCCTCGGTCTTCGTTTCCTTTATCATTCAGGTGATGTTGATTACCGTCGCGGTACTCATCCCCCTGATATTCACAGACTCTCTTCCCAAGACGCAGCTCACCAGCTTCCTCGTGGCCCCGCCGCCACCGCCGCCACCGCCGGCCCCTCCCGCGGCCGCTCCGGTTAAAGTTGTCAAGGTTATTCCCCGTCAGTTCAACGCCGACAAGTTAATGGCCCCGAAAGTCATCCCGAAGGAAATCGCCAATATTAAGGAAGAAGAGCTTCCCCCCATGGCCGGTACGCCCGGAGTGGTGGGTGGCGTTCCTGGTGGAGTTCCCGGTGGCGTCGGTGGCGGCGTGCTTGGTGGTATCATCGGCGGTATCCCGTCCGCTGCTCCTCCTCCCCCGCCGGTGAAGGAAGCGCCCAAGCCGGTGACTCCGAAGTCCATTCGTGTTGGTGGTAACGTGCAGGCGGCCAAGTTGATCCGGCAGCCCAAACCAAGCTATCCCCCGCTGGCGAAGCAGGCCCGCATCCAGGGTACTGTACGCTTCAACGCCGTCATCGGAAAAGATGGCACCATTCAGAATCTGACGCTGGTCAGCGGACATCCTCTGCTGATTCCGTCCGCGCAGGACGCCGTTCGCCAGTGGGTCTACCAACCCACCACGTTGAACGGTGAGCCGGTGGAAGTTGTCACCACCATCGACGTCAACTTCACCTTGAGTCAGTAGCCGTTCCAAAAAAGAGTTACGCAAGATAGGCAAATGTTGTTCGTAAGAAAATTCAGTACTTAATTCAACTCGCAGGAGACAATCAGAATGTTGCTACAGATGCAGCTTTGGGCCTTCATGTTCCTTCAGGAAGCAGCCGCTGGGCCCGCAATCAGCTTCGACCCCCTTCAGATGTGGGGTCAGATGACTATTCTTGGTAAGGCCGTCGTCACGACGCTCTTCATCATGTCAGCCTGGTCTATCGGCGTCATGATCGATAGAGCCATCGCGTTCAACGCCGCCCGTAAGCAGTCGAGAGAATTCGCACCCGCCGTCGCCGGCGCGCTGCGTGAGAACAAGCTCGATGAAGCAATCAAGATTGCAGATCGTTACCGCAAGAGCCATTTGGCCAAAGTTGTGGTGGCCGGCCTGCAGGAATTCCGTGCGCACCAGGACAGCAGCGAAATCCCGGGCGAAGAGATCGAAGCCTCCAAGCGCGCCCTGGAACGCTCCGAAGCCATTGTGCACGCCGAACTGAAACGCGGCATCAGCACCCTGGCCACCATCGGTTCCACCGCGCCGTTCGTCGGTCTGTTCGGAACGGTTATCGGAATCATCAACGCATTCCGTGGAATCGCGTCTGAGAAGTCCGCTGGACTGGGCGCCGTATCCGCCGGTATTTCTGAAGCACTGGTCACCACCGCCGTCGGTCTGTTCGTGGCTATCCCGGCTGTGTGGATGTTCAACTTCTTCACCGGCAAGCTCGAGGCGTTTGACGTCGAGATGGGCAACTCCAGCTCGGAACTGATCGACTACTTCCTGAAGAAGCGTTCGCATCCCATGGCAAAGAAGTAAAGCGGCGCGCAATCGCAGCCGCATAGCGAGTTGAATTCGGGAGAGTGAGGGGGGCCGCGCGGCGCCTCTCACATCCTGTAAGGGAAGGAGATTCATCCATGAAGAAACAGCCAGTTCCTCCTCCGGTATCCGACATCAACGTTACGCCGATGGTTGACGTCATGCTGGTTTTGTTGATCATCTTCATCGTCATCACTCCTATGCTTTCCAAGGGCATCAGTGTGGACATGGTGAAGACGAAGAATCCGATCAAGATGGCCGCCGCTGACAAGGAAGACGCGGTGCTCGTCGCGATTAGCCGCGACGGCAAAACCTATCTGGGCTCAAATCTGATGCAGCCTGATCAGTTGGCCCCGAAGGTGAAAGATATGCTCACCAACAAGCTGGATAAGACGGTCTACCTGAGAAGTGATGCCCGCGCCCGCTACGAACGCGTGGTGGAAGTCGTGGATAACCTTCGCGCCGCCGGTGTGGATCAGCTTGGATTGTTGACGGAAAAGCAGGCGGACAAGGGGGCAACCCCGGCCGCAGGCGCGCCACCAGCCGGGCAGTAGGCTGGAAGATCGCGGTTCGGAAGACGAGAGAGAGTTTATAAGGAGCAATTTTTATGTCAATGGCAGTTGGTGGGTCTGGGGGCCCGAAAGCGGAAATCAACATGACGCCCCTCATCGATGTTCTGCTCGTGCTGCTCATCATCTTCATGGTGATCACGCCGCTCGACCAGATGGGATTGGACGCGCTTGTGCCGCAGCCGCCGCCGCCAAACGCACCTCCACCTCCGCCCGGACAGGATCGAACCGTGGTAATCATCATCGACAAAGACAAGAAGATGATGATCAATACCGAACCGACAGACGAGACGCGGCTGGGCAACCGGCTGATGGAAATCTTCAAGACCCGCGCCGAGAAAGTCGTGTTTGTGAAGGGCGACCCCGACCTGGAATTTCAATATGTGGCCCACGCGATCGACATCGCAAAGGGCGCCGGAATCGACAAGGTGGGTTTGATGACGGCCAAGATGGAGGCTGGACAGTAGTCTCATGAAAAGGACACTTCTCGCAGTTACGAGCGTTGCGATCCTCGCTCTCTTTTCTACCGGGTGCGATAAGTTGAAGTCCCGCGATGAGCTGAACAAAGGCGTCGCGGCTTTTAAGAATGCCAAGTATACCGAGGCGGTGGAGCACTTCAAGACTGCCGTGGATCTGGACACAACCAATCCCAACGCACGCCTGTACCTGGCGACAGCCTACATGAGCCAGTACATTCCCGGGGCCGATTCGCCGGAGAACCTGCAGAACGCCAAAGCCGCGAACGACCAGTTTCTGAAGGTGTTGGAGCAGGATCCGAAGAATACGGTCGCCGTCACCTCGCTCGCCTCGCTGCACTACAGCGAAGCGCAAGGTTCCACGGGCCTCGAAGCCAAGTTCAAGAAGCTGGATGAAGCCAAGGAGTGGTACGAAAGGCTCGCCTCCATTGACGACAAGAACAAGGAAGCGTACTACAGTCTGGGTGTCATCACCTGGGCGAAGTGGTATCCTCAGCTGGCCACCGCCCGCGCCAAGCTGGGAATGAAGCCGGAAGATCCGGGTCCCATCAAGGACAAGAAGCTGAAGGAAGAGCTCAAGGCGCAGTACGGTCCGATGGTCGAATCCGGAATCAAGAATCTGCAAAAAGCGCTGGACGTCGATCCGCAGTACGACGACGCGATGGCTTACATGAACCTGTTGATCCGCGAACGCGCTGACTTGGCTGACACCCCGGAAGAGTATAAGAAGGAAGTGGACATAGCCGACAACTGGGTGCAGAAGGCCCTGGAGACAAAGAAGCTCAAGGCAGAACGCGCCATGAAGAAGGGCGCCGGCGGCCAGTAATCCCGCCTCAATTCAAAATAAAATGCCGTCCGCGCTCAAAAGGCCCGGACGGCATTTTTGCGTCAGGACGGCGGACGCCCTCGTCCGCGCGGCTCCCCCTGGAGCCGCCTCCCTTTAACCCCGCTTCCGCGTCCGGAAGTCAAACCGCGCATCTCGAATCGAAGTCCCAATCACCTCAATCCGGTTCAAATCCCGCGTCCCAACTCCGTGTAGCTCCGCCAGCCGCAGCGTGCTATCGCTGGTCTCAAACGGCGCCTTCCCCCGGTCAGCCATCGGATCGTAACCCATCACCGCCGCCGACACCGCATCGGTCGTCACGCAATTCGTCCCCATCACCAACACCCCGGGACTCACCGGAACCACGCCCCTGATCCACGGACCCTCGCCGTTCGCCATCGATTCAATCCCGTCGATAATCGCCAGATGAATGGGCCGCGCGGCAATCAGATCGGCAACAACCCGCGGCACCCTATAGCCTCCCTCGCGCGGCGCCTTCGGGTCGTTCTCCGCAGGCGCAATCTTCGACGGAGCTCGCGAACCGCTATGAATCACAGACCCGCGCCCGCCGGACGGCTTCACGCTAGGCTCGTCAACTCCGGCGCCATCACCGTAAATCGTGCACGGTGTAATCCCAAAGCAGTTCTTCATCGACAGGGTAATGCCGGCCGTGGCATGATCCTTCATCTTCGCGATCGAGACAAACACATCGCAATCTTCATACGAATGGTTCAGATAATACTGCTTGAACATGTGCCCGCCGTTGGGCGGAGTAAACACCGAGTACTTCTTCGCATTGCCCAGGTAATTCGTGTTCTCCATGTCCACATGGGCCGCGGCATTCAGCAGGCTGCTGGCGTCCCAGTTCGCCTCCATCATGTATTCTTCCAGCGGATCTGCATTATTCCACGGACTCTCCAAAAGCCGGATGCGCCTCGCCCCCGCTTTCCCCATTAACGCCACCGTTGTCCCAATCACCGCCGGATGCGTCCAATGCGCCAGTTCGGCCGGACGGTATCCCATGCGCTGATTCGGAGACCCCGTGAGATTAATCTTGATCGCCACGGTCTTGCCCGCCACCAGCCGGCTGAGTCCGCCCAACTGGTCGAACATCGTCTCCATAATGGGCGCCAGCTCTTTGCCATAACTATGGCAGCGCGCAATGGCCACGGGAGCAGTCGGCGGAGTCGCGCCGGACACTGGCCTGGCCGCCGTAAGCGCGCCTGCGGTCGCCGTCACTGCGGACATCCATTGTCTTCGGGTATATCCAGGACACTGATGCATGGTTAGTCTCCAAACTCAATTGCGGCATAAACGGGGAAGGGCGGCAGATTCACTTCCACCCCTTCTCCCCTCGCTTCAACGGACAACATCTCTGGCGTCCGGCCGGAAAGCCCCACCAGCTTCGCCGACTTATACGGGTGGGCCACATACAAACTCACCGGATGTCCAAACGCCCGCGTGGCGTAGTTGACAATCTGCACCAGGCCCGCGCCGTTCGGCCCTCTGGTGTACCGCGCGTTCGTCGTACCGGCATTCCAAAGCCGCAGCACGTCGTTCTTCCGGCTCAGCAGCAGGTGCGCGTCGCTCACCACCTGGTAGGGGTCAGACCACGGCTTCCGCGCGATGGCCGTGCGGCCTTCGCCAAACGCATAGTAATCGTAACTGCCTTCGAAATTACCTGCGGCCTGTAGCTCGCGCGTCAGATGAGCCAGGCTAGCCGGCGCAATCACCAACCCTCCGGCCCTGGCGAAATCTCCCAGCAGAGTATGGAGCCGCGCCTCCGGTTCCCGCTGCTGCACCAGGAGGATCGCCTTCAGTCCCTCCAGCGACTTCGCATCAAAGGAAGCTTGATCCAAAATTCGATACGGCAGATAGCGGCGATTGCACAGGTTCAGCACCTCTCCGGCGAGGTACTCATTGGCTCCCGCAAAATCGGAGAGCACGCCCAATTTGGCTACCGTATGGTAGCCGCGCCATTGCTTGTTGTTCTCGAAAAACAGCGTCGCCTCGGCGATGCTCTTCCATGTGGAGAGCGCTTCGCCATTGCCTCCCGCCAGCCCTTTCCGCAAATCGGCATCAAGAGATATGATCCATCGCGAGCCATACACCGCGGCATCGGCCACTGCCAGCACATAAGCTTCGGTCCGCAGCATGCCGGCGTCCGTCGGCGGCTCCGTCGCAACCCAGACCGGCTTTCCAGGAGTCTTCACATGAGTCAGCGAGGAAATCCAGCCATTCGAATCCACCCACGGTGCGCCCGTAGGACCCGTCGAGATGCCGCGCGATTTACCGCGCGCCGCCACCGGAACCCGAGGCCACTTTGCCTTGCGAATCACCGCCACCTGCGGCTCCAGTTCGCTCATCGCCATGACATTGATTCCGAGTGCCGTCGCCTGCCGCGCCAATCCCTCGGCGGCTTTCTCCACCACCAGGCAATTCACCGGCGAGCCTTTCAACCATTCCAGTGATACTGTTTCATCGGGCCAAAACAGCGGAATCCAATCAGACGGCTTAGTCATGAATGCTTCGATTATCTCTCAACTTCCCCCCACACGTTTGCGAAACTCAAGTGATGCCATTTCACATTCAGCAGATCCTGGCGTGGGAGATTCTCGATTCACGCGGGAACCCTACCGTGGCCGCCGGCTGCACGCTCTCCAATGGAGTCGTTGCCAAGGCCCACGCCCCCTCCGGCGCCTCCACTGGCCGCCATGAAGCCGTCGAACTGCGCGATAACGACCCGCGGCGTTACGCCGGAAAAGGCGTCCTGCGCGCAGTCAGCAATGTGAATCGGTTGATCGCCCCGGCATTGGTCGGTGCGTTGCCGCGGGAAGCCGACGCGCTCATGCTGGAACTGGATGCCTCGCCCAACAAGGCAAACCTGGGGGCCAACGCCATTCTTGCCGTCTCCTGTGCCACCGCGCGCGCAGCGGCCCTCGCGGAACGGGTTCCACTCTGGAAGTATCTGGCGGGGACGCGGAAGGCAAAATTGCCCGTGCCCATGGTCAACATCTTTTCCGGAGGCCTCCACGCCGGTCGAAACATCGAGTTTCAGGATTTTCTCGTGGTCCCCAATGGCATCCCCGAATACGGCCGGCAGATCGAGGCCATCGTCGCCATTCACCGGGCGGCCAGGATGGTACTGGAACAGGCCGGCTGCGTCCTCACCGGTGTCGCGGATGAAGGCGGCTGGGGCCCGCGTCTCGATTCCAACGAAAAGGCTTTGGAATATCTCACCCGCGCTATTGAACAGGCCGGATTTCAGCCCGGCGCTGAAGTCTCCATCGCCATAGATGTCGCCTCGTCTCACTTCTTCAACGAGGAAGCCTACAATCTCCAAACTGAGAACCGCAGCCTCACGGCTGCCGGCATGGTGGACCTTCTGGCCGATTGGGTCGCCCGCTACCCCATAGTGTCCATCGAGGACGGCCTCGCCGAGGACGACTGGGCAGGCTGGCAGTTGCTTACCTCCCGCCTGGGGAAATCCGTGCAGTTGGTCGGTGACGACCTTTTCACCACAAATCTCGACCGCCTGGAGCGCGGAATCGCTACCGGGGCAGGGAACGCGGTTCTCGTAAAAATGAACCAGATTGGCACTCTCTCAGAAACCTTCGCTGTAGTCGACCGCGCGCGGGAAGCGGGATTCGCCGCGGTAGTCTCCGCGCGCTCCGGGGAGACCGAGGACGATTTTCTGGCCGACCTCGCCACCGCTTCCGGCGCCGGGCAGATCAAGGTCGGGTCCATTACCCGTTCGGAGCGCCTGGCCAAGTACAACCGCCTGTTCGAAATCGAAAACGAACTCCGTTAAACTGATCTCATGGACTCTGCCCTGGCCCCCCTCTTCCTCACTCACTCCTCCCGGAAACTGGAGCAGATGACCAGTCACATCGAAACCTGCCTCAGTAAGCTGGGCGACGATTTGATCTGGGCCCGAAAAGCCGGCCACGAGAACACCGTCGGAAATCTCGTCCTGCACCTCGAAGGGAACGTCCGGCAATGGATCATCCACGGCATCGGCGGCGTCCCCGACGTCCGCCAGCGGGACCTGGAATTCTCCACAGACAGTGGATTAACGGTGGGCGCCCTGTCGTCCCACATCAGAAAAACCGCAAACGAAGCCATGGAAATTATCGCGGGTCTCAGCCCGGCACGGCTCGCCGAACTCACCACTCCGCAGCACAGTACAGTCTCGGTCCTCGAGGCTGTTTATCAGGTGGTAGGGCATTTTCAACAGCACACAGGTCAGATTATGTTTGCTACCAAACAATTGACGGGCGACGGTCTGGGCTTCTATCAACCGCCGCCTCCACCCGCTAGCCCCGCGTAGAGTCCTTTATTTGCAATAGCTAACCCCCGGGATAACCCCCGGATAACGCCACATCGCTCCGCCGTAACTTCCTCCCCGGCTCTAATTTGCTGCATGCTGATCCTCGTAGCAACAAATGAGGAGCGGGATGAGCAAAATACAAAAATCGAAAGCGGCGATCTACCTGGGGATTGGATTATTCATTGCCGCGACTTATGTGAACGCGGCCCATCCCGTCCAGACCACGTCTCACGGAATACCTCTGGAAATCTCTTCCAATCTGTCCAGTGCCGACGATTGGGATTCCCCGTTCGTCGCCGTTCCCGTCAAATAGTTTCTTGACTTCCACCGCGGCAATTCCTAACATGTAACCATATGGTTACGAAAACCGACGTTTTTCATGCCGTGTCGGATTCCACGCGCCGCGCCATTCTGGATCAGTTGCGCATCGGCGACAGGCCGGCCGGAGAAATCGCCAACGGGTTTTCCGTAAGCCGGCCGGCAATTTCGAAGCATCTTCGGATCCTTCGGCGCGCCAGTCTGGTTTCTGAACGGCAGGCTGGACGTAACCGTGTATACAGGCTAAACCCGGATCGTTTGCGTGAAATGGACGGGTGGCTCGAAAAATACCGGAATTTCTGGAACGATAGTCCGGCAAATCTAAAATCTCACGCTGCATCCGGGGGGCAAAAATAAATGAACGTAGATATAGATAGCAGCACGATCGTCGGGGAAGTGGAAGTAGAGGCCTCG
>JBDUEM010000277.1:0-9828 GCA_040002435.1 Bryobacteraceae bacterium | reverse complement strand
TTGTTTGCACTCGGCGGATTGATTGCTAGAATAGAAGACGAATTGATGGAGTTACTCTTTTAACCTGCCCCTCTGGTGCAGCGAGCAGTCGGTGAGAAGCGAGTGGGCTGAAGGAAAGCGTGCTTGCGGGAACGGGTGTTTAGGTTTCGTACCGCTCATTCGTCCGACAGCGAGGTGGACCAGAGGGCATTTTTTGTCCTGATAGTTTTTTCTTTGAAAGCAGCATCGATCTTCCCGTAGATTCGGATTTCTGTAAACGTTCGGGCGCCGCTGGCCGGGATAGATGGACGCGGGCCTGGTCTGTAGGTCTGTTTGAACGGAGCCGACGCCGGATCTATAGCCCAAGACATGGGCGCGACCGCATCAGGGAAAAGCCCCCAAAAACCTCTAGCATTTTCCTTGATGCGGTTTTTCTATCTTACGCCGATTTAACGTTGCGTGCTTGGGGTGGTCAGACGAATTCTGAAAGATCCCGGATGAGAGCCGATATATCGCTTTCCTGCGTCCTGTAGTTCGTAATACAGGCACGCAAAACGGTTCGGCGTCCGGCAAGCACTGTAGTAGAAATCCACGCTTTTCCCGAACGCACAATTTTTGACACAATCTCCTGGTGCTCTTCCGATGTGGCGCCTGGCTTGGCGAAACAGACCACCGGCAGGGGAGTTTCATTCGCCATTTCCCAACCAGCCATTTCCAGCCCGGCGCGCAGCACCACGCCCATGCGAGTCTGATGACGAATGGCGTCCGCGTATCCTTCCCAGCCGGCCGCGAGTAAGGACAGGAATACTTTTAGCCCGATGAACCGCCTTGACCATTGCATGGAATGCAAATGCGGATCCACGATGTCGAGGCCGGCGGCATCCTTCGGCATATAAGAAGTGGCCACCCGGAAAGTACGGTCAAGAATAGTCTGGTGGCGTGTGAGGAACACACCTGCGCCCATGGGAACCGACAACCATTTATGGGCGTCGAAAGTGATGGAATCGGCGCTATCGATCCCTTTTAACAACGCTTGCAGCTCAGGCACGAAGGCAGCGCCGCCACCCCAGGCAGCGTCGACGTGAAACCAGATATTGTTCAACCCGGCCACTGCGGCCAAATCCGGCAGCGGGTCAATCGCACCGGTGCTGGTTGTGCCCGCGGTGCCCACCACCAGAAACGGTACGAAGCCGTTTTCCGTATCGTGAGCAATCGCATCCTGCAAGGCCTCGGCCTTCATTTTCAATTGACCGTCCACATCGATCAGCCGGACCGCATCCATTCCCAGGCCGCACATCAGGGCCGCCTTCAGAAGCGAGTGATGACTCTCGGATGAGCAATAGAAGACCGGCTGGCCATCGAGGGAACGAAGTCCTTTGTCCGCTAAGCCGGGAAAGCGATTCGTCAAGGCGCAAAGGAGCGCTGTGTGGTTCGCCTCCATTCCTCCGGACGCGAACACTCCATCCACGTCACCCTGTGAATAACCGAAGCGCGAACCGAGCGCACGGATCACATGCATCTCCACTTCCGCGGCAAAAGGGCTGTGGCTCCATGCTGCCAGTTGTGGATTGAATCCGGCTACCATCGCATCGGCGGCTATCCCCATCGTTGTCGGCGCGGGATTGAACAAGCCGTAATAGCGTGGATGCGGCGTGTGTACCTGGAAACGCTGCAACCCGTTTGCGGCAAACCGCAGTGCTTCCGATGCATTCATGGGACGCGTGAAATCACAGGGCGCGAGCAATGCGCGGATCGCTTCTGGATTCAGATCGGGCGCCACCGGCAATTCATCTACAGTCGCGGCGTAGTTCTCCAGAATTTGACCCAATTCTTCCCAGATTTCCAGTCTTTCCGTATGACCGAGTCTGAGCATTCCTTATTTCCGGATCGCCAGGATGGACCCGGCGGGATCGAGCGTAACGCGCGCCGGCATCTGTTTCAAATCGATTTGGAACGGTACGGGCTCACTGGATGTTTTCACCCAACGCGTGGCGGTCTGCTTGCCGGGTAACAGTATCTCGACAGGTACGTAAGCGCTGAAATCATCGTCCACGTCCGTCTGTGTGATGGTTCCACGCACCTTGACCGCAGGAGGGCGGCCGGTGGTGTTGAAGTCCATTTTCAGAGTGGGTACACCAGTGCCGTAAACCCACTGCTCGAAGAAATTCTCCAGCTTGGGATCGGTCGATTTGGGCGGAGTAAATTCGGCGGCCAGCGAGCGGAACTGTTCCGTGGAGATAGTTTGATAGCGGTAGCGCCGAGCCAGTTCGGAGAGCATCTTCAGGAATGCTTCGTCGCCCATCCGTCCGCGCAGCATGTGCATGATCCACGATCCCTTTTCATAAGTGATCACCCGATAGGCGGCAGGCGCCTGGGAGGAACTGAGCCGCAGACCCCAGATGATGGGCCCTGAGGATTCCAGCGTGCGGCCATCGGCCCCTTTGTCCAGCAGATGTGTTTTGTACTCCGCCAGAGCCTCTTCCACCAGCTTGCGGCCTTTCTTTTTTTCCAGGAACAAGAGCGCGGAGTAATTCGCCAGCGATTCCATCAGCCAGTCGTCCTGGTAGTTTGCGGAAGTCACCATGTTGCCCCACCATTGATGGGCGGCCTCATGCGCGTGCAGCAGCTCTGAGTAGAACATCACCTGGGCGGGTTTGCGCTGTTCCGCGGGCCGCTCGGAAGGATTCAGATAGCTGAGTGTCGAGAGGTACAGCAGGCCCGGGAAGCCCTGGCCGAAATTACCGGGAATCGGCGATACGGTCAGCGTCTTCAGCGGCGGCGGACCAAAGCTGGCTGTCATGAATTCCATCGCCGCGGAGATCTCATTGGCTAACTGCTGCAGGCGCGCCGTGGGATTCGGGAGGGCCGGACCGATTCCGCCGAGTGATTGAATATCGGGCGGCCGGCGCCCGGCCCGCGTCCACGGCTGGGGCATGATGACGAGATCCTGCTTCGGCTGCAGCGCCAGTTCCACCTTCCGGTTCGCGTAAACATCCACTTCGGTGCCGCCGCGCGTGACGCTGGTCTTTTCGTACTGTCCTAAATTGAATCCGGCGAAACGGATGGGAGACGCGATTTTTCGTTTGGTCACGCGCCATTCGCCGTCCACCACTTCCTCCGACACGTCTCCGGTAGTAATCAGATTCAACGCCTTGGGATAGCGGAAAGAAAGGTCGTAGCGGGCGAATCCATTGCCGTGATTGGGGTACCAGTTACCGCGCGAGCCAACGTAGTAAACTCCGTTCCCGGCGGATGCGATGACATCCCCTTCGTGCGTAAATTCGATTTGATGCGGCTTCCCTCCCGCGAGCGGATGCGGGGCGATGACGAGGAAAATTTCGTTCTCACTCCCCCGAATGGCGTTCGCGCGTAGCGAGTCGCGCATGAAGACCTCCGCGGGTTCTCCATCCACCTTCGCCGCGGTGACGGTCATGCGATGAGAAATGTCGAAGGCGATGGCGGCGTCAATCGGCTTGCCGGGCAGCAGGGTCATGCGCGTCACGACGTTCATGTGCAGATTCGGCTGCAGCGTGGCCTCGATCTGGATGTCGGTGACGGGCAAATCCTCCGTATACAGCGGTCGGCCCTGCGTGCGCCACGGCCGGGCCAGAAAACTGGTCCAGACGTCGAAGTAATCTCGGTTGTCGCGCTTTGCCAGTTGTCCGACCGTGATTTGTTCGCGGGCCCTGGGCTCGTAAAAGAGATCGAAGTTCTTCAGCGTTTTGCCGCTCATGGTGGCGTAAAAGAAGCCATCGCGGTTCGCGCCCCGGGCCAGGTGGTCCTGCACCAGCCGGATTTCCAGGCTGCCCG
This sequence comes from Bryobacteraceae bacterium, assembly GCA_040002435.1. GTDB lineage: Bacteria > Acidobacteriota > Terriglobia > Bryobacterales > Bryobacteraceae > JANXXV01. The sequence continues at coordinate 6,039 of JBDUEM010000277.1, read as the reverse complement.
ATAGATTCTTGACGACGGAATACCACTTATCGGCCAGCAGCAATCCCATCTCTTCCGACTTCTTGGGTGTGCCGGCCTGAACTTGTTGCAGGAGCTGCTCGCCGGTACCATCGCTGAACAGGAATACGGCGGCCGTTATGTGCTCGTCGAGATTGGGCGAGCCGGTGAAAGCCGCCAGTGACAAGCGTTCGCTGCGGTGGGGCGGGAAGAGGATGACTTCCGCATCACCTCCATCCACATCGGCGCTAAATACCGCGGACATGCGCCGGCCATCGATGGATTTGCCAAAGATCAGATATCCGTCCGTGAGGTAGAACCGGATGTCCTCCTTGTTAAATACAAGGTCGCGGATGCGGTAGCATTCCTGGGCGTCGAGTCCGCTGTTCAGAATGGCTTTTGCGGCCGCGGCAGCGCTGCCCGCTTCCTCGCCGGCGGCGAACGCCGTAGATGCCGCCAGAATGAGGACTGCGAATCGGATCACAATCTCAGTCTAGCGCCAAGCTGGAAACCACTTCCGCCGCGGAGCCTGGTCGGGAAGCGGCAGGACGGGAATCAACTCACCGTTTAAGGCTGCCAGTGGATTGGTGGAAAACAAGGCAACGGCACTTTTTTCTCCGCGCCGCTTCGATACATATTTGAACGCTTCCTCTAACGTTGGGGGACGGTGTTTGGCGTCATGCCCGTCGCTCGCTACGAAATGCACCAATCCCTCATCCAGCAGCGTCTCGGAAAAATTCTTCGCCTTGGTACCAAATCTTCCGAAGAAGGATTGCGCTGTCACCTGCATGAAGCAGCCCATGGCGACCCAGCGACGGATCGTGTCGATGCGCTGGCGCAAGAGAGGGTTTCGTTCGGGATGAGTAATTACCAAGCTCATTCCCGCTTCCTGCAGACGGAGGAAATCCGGTTCGGTGCTTTTGAAAATCACCATGTCGGATAGCTCCACGAGCAAATAGCGTTTGCGGTTGATGGTGTACCTGGTGGGATTGGCGACTGCATCCTGGACGTTGTCGAACGTAAGATGAAAATCGCAGCCCGAATGAATGTTGACCGGCACAGAAGTAGCGCTTATCAGTTCTCTCAGGCGCTCGGCTACTATTTCTGGATGATAACGGTACTCAACGCTGGCGTGCGGCGTGGCTACGATGTCGGTCGTTCCGCTCGCGGCAGCCATTTCCAGCATGGCGAGACTGACGTCCAAGCTCTTGGCGCCATCATCCACCCCGTGAAGGATGTGGCTGTGGATGTCAATCACGTCTTATATGAACATTTCGTCGTCTTGCGTCGCTTGGGCCACGCTCGGACGGCCGCCACGCAAGAAAACGGAGATTGCGGTTTTCACCCCGGTCGCGACACCCTGCACCTCGCGAACCGGCTTCAGGAGGCCGTTATGAACGGCTGCAACAGAGTCATGCACGCGGGTGACAGTATCGTCTACCACCATTTCGGCCCGTTCCAATTGGACGAGCGCGCGGCCGCTGGCGTCGGTGATGACGGCATCTATCTTCACTAACTGGGCTTTCCCGATGTCCATCATCTGGTTCGCCTTATCCGCTATTTCGTTCACTTTACGGGTCACTTCGGCCAGCGTGAGCCGATTTTCTTCCAAGACTTTGTCAGCCTTGCCAAGAAAAGCCTTGGCCTGCGGCATTAGCGAGGCGGCCTGTTCCTGCACGGCTTTGCTTGATTTATAGATCCCGAAGAGAAGCGCCGCCTGAACACATAACGCCACGGCCGAGACAATCACAAATCCCGTCATTGTGTAGAGCAAGAGTTCTTGGTTCATTTCTGTTAATCCCGGCCTTTTCCGGCGTTAAATTTAGACGGCTTCGGTTGATTTTCCGTCAGTCGCAGTGGCAACTGACTCGCGGTATGCCTGCTTGCCCGCATCTACAGCGGCAGACAATTGTTCTTTCTGGGTTTTGATCGCGGTCTTGCCCTTCTCGACGAGCTCTTCCGCGCTTCCACGCAGCGATTCCGACTGGCGCTTGACGTAGTCGCCGCTTTCCAGCGCCTTCGAACGAATCAGGCCGCGGGTATCTTCTCCGGACTGTGGCGCGAAAACGATGCCCACCGCGACACCAATTCCAAGGCCGAGCATAAAATACGAGAGACCTTTACTTTCATCCATTTTGCTTCACTCCTTCCTTCAAATTTTCGAACCGCTACTTTCAACTTCAGAATACCAGTACATCCAATTGCCACCAACCGACGCGTGCTAGAATCCAGCCAATGAACAAGCGTCCGCCACGTCTGTTAGACGCAGAGGGACTGTGGAGTTTCGCATTAAAAGTGTTGGGTATGCGCGCACTCACTGTTTCCGAGTTGCGGGAGAAGCTGAAGAGGCGCGCACAGGAGGCCGGCGACGTGGACGGTGTGCTGGCCAAACTCAAAGAATACGGCTATCTGAACGATAATCAGTTTGCCGAGACCTTTGCCAACGCCAGACGCGAAAATCAGGGATTCGGGAAGCGTCGAGTCCTGCAGGATTTGAAACAGCGCAGGGTAGCTCCGAAACTGGCCGAGCAGGCTGTTGCGCAGACTTTCGAAGGCGTAGACGAGACGCCGATGATCGAACAGTTTCTGGCCCGGAAGTTTCGGGGCAAGAAACTCAGCGAGTATCTGCAGGAGCCAAAGCACCTGGCGGCGGCCTTCCGCAGGCTGCAATACGCGGGCTTCGGCGCAGGTCCGTCCATCCAGGTGCTGAAACGCTATGCGGCGCGGGCCGAGGAACTGGAGGCCGAAGAACCCGCCGAGTAGCAGCGATCGTCCTTCGACCGGACCGCTCCCGACTGCTCCCAGGTACCTAATCCCATGATCGACAGACCCAAAACCGCAATGCCCGCCGAGTAACTCAAAGCTCTCCAGGGTCCGTTCGGCAAGCCGGTCAATGCGTAGGAGACGAGCGGCAGCGGCAGAAGCACCGGGATCAGGATCATCCCGCTGCCAAGCCATCCCGGGAGGCCGCGCATCACTCCGCCTTCACTGGCCATCATCATGCAGTAGATCTCAAGGACGGCGTAGATGAGTACCATTCCGATGGCTTCGCCTTTCTTCGGCTGTTCGATGAGGAGCACGGCCGAAAGGAGGGCCCAGCGCGCCGCCCCGACCAGGAAGAATGTGACCGGCGTCGCCAGACGGCCGGTCCCTATCAAATTCTGGGTGCTGACAAACAACGGGATTATCAGCGCCGATAGTCCCGCAACCAGGAGTAAGAACAGGTTGCAAATAATGGTCATTCCGGATTCACACCTTCGACCTCACACGCGGAGAACGGCGGCGGAATCGATCACCTAGGCGATTCGGGTATACGTCAGGACCCGGCCGGGTTCAGCCAGAATCTCGTCCCGAACCCTACGGAACGCTGCGATGTGCTCTGATTTGGCGTGGCGATCCAGCATTTCGCGCGAGGTCCAGTTTTCATAGAAAACGAACCGCCCGGGCTCGCTGGTGCATTGGTGCAAATCGTACTGCACACACCCTTCTTCCTTCAGCGTGGGGGCGACCAGTGCGAGCAGGTGCTGTTTGAGTTCATCTTCCTTGCCCGGCCTGGCAACCATTTCGGCGACAACGGAGAGTAAATTTTGGGTCATGTTTGTCAGACCCGATGGTCTCACATCAGGCGTACAGGATACGCAGTAGCTTCAATAAAGACAGTCGTTTAACCCCTTGTATCGATCTGGAGAAAGGCGGATAATTGAGGGTAGGACTATGAAGAAGACACTGTCGTCTGCGATTTGGCCGCTACTATGCCTTGTTCCGTGGCTTCTGACGGCGGCGCCGAATGCACCGCTGGGAACCTATAAGCCCGCCGAGCGCCGCCACTGGGCTTTCGTCAAACGCTCGCAACCGGCCGTGCCAACGTTCACTTCAGCGGCCGACCGCGCGTGGGCGCGAACACCGATTGATGCCTTCATCCTTGCGAAGTTGGAGAAGGAAAACCTTCGTCCTTCGCCTCCGGCCAGCCGCGCAACGGTAGTCCGCCGCCTCTATTTTGATCTCACCGGCTTGCCGCCGTCGCCTGCGGAAATCGCGCAGTACGTTGCCGATAAGAGCCCGAACTCATATTCGAAGATGGTGGACCGCCTGCTCGACAGTCCGCATTACGGCGAGCGGTGGGGCCAGCATTGGCTCGATGTAGTTCGCTTCGCGGAGACGGATGGCTTTGAATACGACACTCATCGCAAAGACGCCTGGCGCTATCGCGACTACGTAATCCGCGCTTTCCAGAACGACAAGCCGTACAACCTGTTCGTCACGGAACAACTGGCGGGTGATGAAATCGCTCCGAAGGAAGACGAGACACTGATTGCGGCCGGCTTCAATCGTCTGGGTCCGCTGCGCAAGAATGCCGGAAACCAGGAAGTGGCCAGCAGCCGGAACGAAGTTCTTACGGAAATGACCAACGTGGTGGGGTCCGCGCTGCTGGGCGTGACTCTTGGCTGCGCCCGTTGTCACGACCATAAGTTCGACCCCATCCGCCAGAGCGATTACTACCGCATGCAGGCGTTTTTCGCGGCGGCGCAGGATAAAGACGTCCCGCGGGCGACACCTGAAGAGCAGGCGGCGTGGAAGGCGAAGGCGGAGCCGATCGAAGCCGAATTGAAAAAGCTGAAGGCTTCCATGCGCGGCGTGACGCCGGATAAGCGCGAAGAGATTCTGAAGAAGATGGAAGAGCTTCAGGAGAGCATGCCGGAGCCGATTCCGGCGGTCCAGACCGTCGCTGACGATATGGAGAAGAAGTCCGCCATCCACATTCTGGCGCGCGGCGAGTATCAGAATAAAGGGGATGCCGTAGGCATGCGGCCTTTGGGAATTCTATTACCCGACGCCGCGCCAGAGCTTCCGGACACCCTGCAGCATCCGCGCGCGGAACTGGCCAAGTGGGTGACCGATGCCGATAACCCCCTGACGGCGCGCGTGATGGTGAACCGCATCTGGCAGTATCATTTTGGCCGCGGCATTGTGGGAACCGCCAATGATTTTGGCCGCATGGGCACACGGCCCAGCCATCCGGAACTGCTGGATTATCTGGCGAACGAATTCGTCGCGAGCGGCTACAGCGTCAAGAAAATGCACCGCATGATTTTGAACACCAACGCTTACCGGCAAGCCTCGGAGACCGTGAACGCAGCGGCCGCCGGGAAGGATCCGGAAAACACGCTGCTGTGGAAGTTCAGCCGCCGGCGGCTGGATGCCGAAGAGATTCGCGACGCGATGCTGGCAGTCTCAGGCAAGCTGAATAGCAAAGCAGGTGGACCGAGCGTGATGCTTCCCATCGACAAGGGACTGGTTAACGCACTCTACAAGCCCAGCCAGTGGGCTCCGCCGAAAGACGTCACCGAGGACGACCGGCGTAGCGTCTATCTGATTGCCAAGCGCAATCTGCATCTGCCGTTCATGGAAGTTTTCGACGCTCCCGATCTGTTGACCAGTTGCCCGCGGCGCGCTACCAGCACGCATGCCCCGCAAGCCCTGGAATTGTTGAACGGAGATATTTCAAACCAGCAGGCCGGAGCGCTGATGCACCGGCTGGAGACGGAAGCCGGTCCCGATCCGCGGAAACAGGTTGACCTGGCATATCGCCTGGTTTCCGGTCGTCCGCCGAATGCCAAGGAACTGGCTCAATCGCTGGCTTTCTTAAAAACACAATCGCATCGCGAGTTTGCCCTGGCGATGCTGAACTTGAATGCATTTCTATACGTGAACTAACCATGTCTGAACATATCCGGATCACACGCAATCGACGAGAGTTTCTGTGCGACGCCTTTGGGGGGTTCGGCGCATTGGCAGTGGGATCGATGCTGCAGCAGGAAGCACTGCGCGCGGCCACCACTGGGAGCGCGCCGAACCTGAATCCGCTCGCGCCGAAGGCGCCGGACATGCCGGCCAAGGCGAAGTCGGTCATCTTCCTCTTTATGTCCGGCGGTCCCAGCCAGATGGAGACCTTCGATCCGAAACCGCTGCTCAACACGCTGAACGGCCAGAAGCGTCCGGCCAGTTTCGGCGAGGCGAAATATCAGTTCGTGAACGAAGATT
>JBDUEM010000276.1:0-9851 GCA_040002435.1 Bryobacteraceae bacterium | reverse complement strand
GACGCTCGCCAACGCTGTGGGCACTTCCACGGCGGTTAGTGCGGCGGTGCAGTAGGACGATAAAAGCTAAGGCTGTTGTCGCCTTGCTTCAGGACTCGAAAACGCGTCAGTCCCGTGTAGCTCTCAGCGAGCGGGAAGCGTGAGGCGTGCTGGGCAATTACCAGCGCGGGAGGCGTGCTGCCTAAAATCAGCAAGGCAGCTTCGTACTCGCGCTCCAGCGGATAAGGCGGATCGAGAAATACAATGCCGGCCTCGTGCCGCCCAATCGATTGCACCGCTTTTCCAAAGACTACTTCAGCGCGCGATTCTATCCCCAGCGACCGGAGGTTTTCCCGAAGCACCAGCATGGCCGCCCGGTTCTTCTCGATGAATATGGCGCGCGACGCGCCGCGGCTTAGCGCCTCGATTCCCACCGACCCCGTCCCCGCATAGGCGTCGAGGAACACTGCCCCTTCCAGCTGTGGCGCGAGAATACTGAACAGCGCCTCGCGCAAGCGGTCCGGCGTCGGCCGCACGTCCATTCCCGGCAACGTCTTCAGTACGCGGCTGCGAAACTCCCCGGCAATCACCCGCATCTCACCCTACCTGTACCAGCCCGTAGCGCCGCTGCCAGTGATTCTGGATGTAGCCGACGGCCCGGCGCAGATCGTCCGGCGACGCCGGATGCTCCACGAACGCCATGGCTTCCTGCCTCGCAGCTTCCAAGATCTCCTGATCGCGCAGAATATTGGCGATGCGCAGGGCCGGGAGCCCCGATTGCCGCGTGCCGAAAAACTCGCCGGGGCCGCGCAGTTTCATGTCCATCTCCGCAATGTAAAAGCCGTCGCTCGAATCCACAAGGGTCCGGATGCGCTCCCGGCCGGTTTCGTTCAGTTTGCCGGTAACCAGAATGCAGAAGCTCTGTTCCGCGCCCCGGCCCACGCGGCCCCGCAGTTGATGCAATTGCGCCAGCCCAAACCGCTCTGCCTGCTCGATCACCATGACATTCGCGTTCGGCACATCCACGCCCACTTCCACCACGGTTGTGGACACCAAAATCTGAACCCCGCCGCTCTTGAACTCGGCCATGATGGATTCCTTATCGCTCGCCGGCAGCTTCCCATGCAGCAATCCCACCTTGAATTGCGGAAATACGATTTCGGACAGTTGCGCGTGCATCTGCTGCGCCGCCTTCATCGCCACGGTCTCTGATTCCTCAATCACGGGATAAACGATGTACGCCTGACGCCCCAGGTCAATCTGCCGCTTCAGCGAACTGTACACCTGCTCCACACGATCGTCGGCAACATGTTTTGTCAGAATCGGCATACGGCCGGGAGGCAGCTCGTCGATCACGGAAGTATCGAGGTCGCCATAAACTGTCAGTGCCAGGGTGCGCGGAATGGGGGTCGCCGTCATCACGAGAATATCGGGATTCGTACCTTTCTCAAACAGCCGCAGCCGCTGCATCACTCCGAACCGGTGCTGTTCGTCCACGATGGCGAGACCCAGCTTGTGGAACGCGACATCTGGCTCCAGAAGTGCATGCGTTCCGATGACGATATGAACCATCCCGGCTGCGATCATCTTCTTCAATTGCGATTTCTCTCTCGCGGTTGACGAACCCGTCAGCAGCACTGGTACGTATCCCAGCTTGGCGAACAGATTTTTTAAATAGAAGAAGTGCTGCGTGGCCAGAATTTCGGTCGGCGCCAGTACCGCCACCTGGTAGCCGTTCTCAATGGCGATGATAGCCGCCTCCGCCGCCACCAGTGTCTTCCCGCTGCCGACGTCGCCTTGCAGCAGACGGTTCATCGGATGCGGGTTCGCCATATCCTGCGCGATCTCCGCCAGCACCCTCTTCTGTGCCCCCGTTGGCTTGAACGGCAGCATGGTTTTGATCTGCTCGCGGACGCGGTCGTTCAGCGCGAACTGAATGCCGGTCTGCTTGCGTGCTTTCGCTTTCTTCAGCGCGAGGCCGCACTCCAGCCAGAAAAATTCCTCGAAGATCATGCGAAAGTGCGCCTGCGACCGGAACGCGTTCAGGAGCCGCAGGTCTTCGGTCTCCGGAGGGAAATGGATGAAACGCGTTGCCGTGGTCCGGTCCGGTAGCTTCAGGCGTTCCCGGATAGCGGGCGGCAGGGGGTCTTCCAGCGTTCCCATGGAATCCAGCAGGCGCTTCAGAATGGCTCGGAAGATGCGCGTGGTGATTTTGCCGCAGGCCTCGTAAATCGGCACCACGCGGCCGGTGTGCAGCGACGCTTCGCCTTCTTCATCGTCACCGCTGAGAATTTCGTACTCCGGACTCTTCAGCACCAGATCGCCGGTGTAGCTGTCCAGTTCCACCTTCCCGTAGAGAGCCAGCCGCACGCCCTCCACCAGCTTGTCAGCCAGATAGGCGGCGTTGAACCACTTCGCTACAAGCTTTTCCTTCGATCCGTCGCCCAGTACGGCTTCAAAGATGCCCAGGTTCTTCCGCCGGAACGAGACGACCTTGCCGGAACGGACCTCGGCGATCACCGTAGCCATCTCCCCTGGCGCCAACTGCCCGATGGGTTTCAGGTTGCTGCGATCCTCATAGCGCAACGGCGTATAAGCGAGCAGATCCTCAACCGTAGTCAGACCTTTGGCCTCGAGCATCGCCGCCCGGCCCGGTCCAATTCCCTTCACGTATGTCAATGGGGTAGTAAGGTCCACCGAAAGCACTAGTGTACAATGCGGTTCATGAAACTCCCGGCACTTTTCGTTCTTCTTTGTGCAACTATGTACCCCGCAGACATACGGATCGGCATCATTGGAACAGATACATCCCACGTAATTGCCTTCACCAAGGCGCTGAACGATCCGGCGAATAAAGACCACATTCCCGGGGCGCGGATCGTAGCCGCATTTAAGGGCGGCAGTAAGGATCTTCCGGAAAGCTTCAACCGCGTGGATAAATACGCCGAGGAGTTGAAGACTGTTTGGAACATCGAGATGGTGCCGGATATCGAGACCTTGTGCAAGAAGGTGGACGCGGTATTACTGGAAAGCCTGGACGGCCGGGTTCACCTGTCGCAGGCGAAGCCCGTGATTGCCGCTCATAAACCGCTCTTTATCGACAAACCACTGGCGGCCACGCTGGAGGATGCGCGCGAAATCGCGCGGTTGGCGAAGGCTGCCGGAGTACCCTGGTTCAGTACCTCCGGACTGCGGTTTGGCACGATCGCGACCTCTATGAAGTTTCCTGATGCCACCGGCGTAGTGACGTGGGGACCCGGTCCGCTGGAGGAACATCACCACCTGGAGCTTGCCTGGTACGCCATCCATCCCATTGAAATGCTGTTCACCATGATGGGGACGGGCTGCGAGGAAGTGACCCGGACTGTGGGCGCCGATTCTGACGAGATCACATGCCGCTGGAAGAGCGGAAAGATCGGCAGCGTCCGCGCCTTGCGGCCTTACGGCGATTACGGCGCGGTGGTGTTTCGCCCAAAGGCCGTTGTGCAAAGCCCGGAAAAGGTGCCGTTCAGCTACCTTCCGCTGTTGACGGAGATCGTAAAATTCTTCCAGACCGGCAAGCCGCCGGTACCGAACGAAGAGACGCTGGAGATCTACGCCTTCATGGATGCTGCTCAGCGAAGTAAGGAGGCGGGCGGCAAACCGATGAAACTGCGACAATAGAACAGGTGTCTATGCAGATTTGGTTAAACGCATTGCCCATCGGCCGTGCCACGTGTTAGGTTCTAGATCTATCCAGAACCCACTCCCGGCTGATGGTGAGATGAGTTGGTCAGGCGACTTTTCGACCAGTTCACTGGGCGACGTGGTTCGCTGGCAGAACGAGAACACGGCCCTCGCAAAGCAACTCCGCCAGGATAAGAAGACGGCCGTCACCAGCCGGCTGGCGAAGCAGATTAGTTTTGATGAATACCAGAGCCGTACTTCGATTGCCGACGTTAAGTTGGCGGAGTGCAAACGGCGCCGGCAGATCATCATAGACGAACTGATCCGCCGGCAGCCTCAAAACGTCTAATTCTGTACGGATACGTTGATCCCGGAAAAAAGGCCGCCAGGAGGTCCTGGGAGCACTGTCACCATTCCGCCTTTTCCGGTCACCCGCACCCCGAGGGTGTGGGCGCCATTCGCTAAAACGCGTGTATCGAAGTCGAGATCGAACCCGATATTCGGACACAGTTTTACATCGGCCAGCGCCCCGCACTCCGCAGTCCTGGCGGTCCCATAAGGTACCGATGCGCGCGTTTCGCCGTCGATAAGCAGGTCCACGGTTAGGGCTTGGCCGGTGCTGTCGTAAGCCAGGCCGCCAATGTGAATAGTCCCGGAGATGGTGGCGTTGTTCGCCGGGCTGGCGAGGGTACCCGCGGGCGGCGATGTGGGTGGATTGTTTACCGTAACCGCAACCGATACGTCGGGCAGAATAGTGAACCGTCCCGTTTCATCCAGCACGCGAAGTTGCAGCGTATGCGGACCGTTCGGCAGCAGGACGGCGCCCGCCGCGGTATCCAGCGCGAAGTTAAATCCAGCGAAGGGACAGGCAGTCGCATTGGTGATTCCCGCGCAGATATCGTCCCGGCGCACCGTCTGCCGCGGGCTTCCGTAGGTAACTCCGTCCACCAAAAGGTCCAGATTTAGAATTCGCAAACCTTCCAGGTAGGCGTAGCCCCGAATGGTTGCCATACCCTTTAGTTCCGTGCCCGTGGCCGGCGCTTCGATCGCTCCATGCGGGAGCCGGCCTGGACCCGCGGCGATCTGAATGGTTACAGGCGTCTCCGGAAAGTCGAATAAGGCGTAGCGCGAGTTCACGGCGCGCAACTTCAGTTTGTGGCTGCCCGGCGTCAGCTTCAACGCCGCGATGTCGAAGGCGAACGTGAAGCCGACGTTCGGACATCCATTCACGCGATTCGTAGCGCAGTAGTCCGCGCGGGCCTGACGGATGGTGGCCAGTCCCACGTTGACGCCGTCCACCAATACATAAACGGCCGATAATGTTGTATCGGAATCATATGCGATTCCGGAGCCCGACAGGACGCCCTGAAAAGTGTCACCTTCCGCGGGGGATTCCAATTGGCCTACGGGAATGCTGGAGAATCCATAGGGGGGGCTGAACGTCAGGGGCCGCGCATTCGCCAGATCCGCCACGCGAGTATACCCGCCGATTGTCTGGGCGTAGCCCGAACCACTGGCAATTCCTACCACCGGCGCCGAAGCGCCGCAACTGGAATTGGCCGAGGGAATGGTGATGTCCGCATTGCCTGAACCGTAGTTGAAGCGGATGCGGCCATCGTCAAACAGCGTGGCGGCGAAGTTCACCGGCACCGCCGGAACACCTGTGGCCGCGGGAGGCGAAGTCTCGGCGGCCCACCGGAACGTAATGGCACTATCGGCGGGGTGGCTGACGTAGACGTCCTCATTGCGCTGTGCGATTCCAGACGTGCGTAACTCCATCCACAACGGAGCGATGGCGGCGTAGGTGCTGAGGCCCGCCGCGTCGATGCAAGTGGGCGCGGCCGGCAATTCGAATACCAGCAGGCCGTTGTTGTAGAGCCGCAGAGACCGGTAGTTGCGTCCGAAAAAGGGAAAACTGAAAGGCAGATCGAAGCGGCGGAACGAACGTGCGGCGGCCTGAAAACGAAGCGCCGTCTCCGTGCCGAAGGTGAAATCCGCGGTACCCGCGGCAATTGTATAAGTGCCCTTCGTTGGCACTGTTGCGTCCACAAGTTTTGCGCCGCTTCCTGTGTCGGAGTCCGCATAGTAGGCGGAAATAGCATCACCTGGAATTAGCTCCAAAGCGCCATCCTGTTTCACTGTACCCGTGAATGTTGCCGTGGCCATGGTCCCGGTGTATACCGTTCCGCTCCGCCTAAGCCGAAGGTCTTCCAGGTCGCCCGAACTGCTGGTTAACTGTACAGTAACCGCCGGCAGATCCAGATTTGCATCCGACAAAACGACGCGCAACGTTTCGCCCTGAATGGTGGCGTCCTCGTAGAAGCCGATTTTGCCCGCGTTGGACGGTGTATCAAAAGAGGCCGCAATGTGCGTGGTATTCGTGCTGGTGCTCTGAGCCAGGGCGCCCAGGCCGCGGCGCGCGAAGGCCGCCCAAAGCTGGCTTTGGCTTTGCCCCTTGAAGTCCGCCCGGTCGGCCAGAAGAATCGCGTCACGCGCATCCACCATACTGGGCGACGGCGGCGAGAGCTTCATCCCGTCAATCACCAGCAGACGGATCCGCCTGCGCCCTTCCGTCTCGCCGAACTGCCGGATGAGAGCCGCCCGCGCTTCCCATAACGCCTCCATCCAGATTTCCCCGTCCGCGTGCACCTCGGGACGAAGGACCACGTTTCCCAGCCGCGCATAGGTCAACGGATTGACGGTCAGGTCCGTGGAATAGGGACGCGTCCGAATTCCTGTACCGGGCGATTGTGCGAGGTACTCGCCAACGGTATACGAACCGTCCACCGGCGCGCCTTCGGGCAGTGTGTACTCCAGGCCGAAGAAGTCGCTCCAGGCCTCGCCCATGGCGCCGCCCTGAGGCCCGCCCAACTGTCTGACCAGACGGTTGCTGACACCGTGCGTATATTCGTGAACAATGACACCGGCGTCAAAAGCTCCGTCAGTAAATACTTGCGAGCCAAAATTGGCAAGGAACATCGCGATCATCGACTGTGTTCCGTCCTGCGTGGCGCGCGTCGTGAAAAATGCGTTGTCCAGATCCGGCAGCACTACATCGGTGATGCCGAAGTGCGAGTAGGCGTACATCGGGTCGCCTTCCAAACCGCCGCGCCCGAAATTCTGCTGTTGAAAATTTCCCGCCTGCTCGTCGAATCCAGCGGCATAGTGCAGATCGTGCGCGCGGTTTACCCAGTAGAAGAGATTTGTGGTAGCTGCGTCAGCGAAGGCTGAGGGCGACGGAGCACCCAAACCCAATTGGAGAGGAAAGGAGAAATCGAGAGTGCTGGACTGCGCCGTCTTCGGGTCGGTGAGCAGCAGTACCGCTTCAGGGTTCTCTCCCGCCACTACATTGTTGCCGACGGTTGTGTTCCCGCTGAGCCAGCCCTTCTGAGAAGCGACGGGGTCGCCCAGGAACGATTGCACGGTGCGTTCCCGGTAGGGCGGGAGAGCCGTCAGAGTGACGCCTGGCGTGGGGTTGGCCTGCGGACTGTCTTTTTCGAATACCAGCCCGCGGGGTGGGGGGGGCGCGCTCTGGAACCAAGTCTGCGGCTGATTCTCCATTACCGATTCGCCGTTCGTCTCCACCACCAGTTCATAACTGTGGATGTTGTCGGTGTCCACGATGGAAAAGGTCCAGGCGGGTTGGAGCGTTCCGTTGTAGGCGTACCAGACTGCAGTTCCCAGGACATCGTCACCCAAACCGCCACGATGAAAGCGGGTCTTCGTGCCCCTGTCTTTGACATCGAGTTCCAGGGGATAAAAGGTTGCGCCCAACTGCGGGTTCACTGCCCGGACGGCGGCGCGCAATGCACCGTGCGCGGAAAGCAGGGAAGGAGGCCCGGACGGCTGATCGGCCGCGTGAAAAAGGGTGCCGCCTGCGTTCAAAACCTGCCCGTCGCGATCGATGTTGACAGTCCATTCCGCGTTGTAAATATCAATTCCCTGAAACTGCTGCTTGAATATCAGGTGAGTAATGCCGTTGTGTTCCGTTCGAAATTCCTTGATTACGCGCAGGGAGCGCAGATCCGAGGCAGTCAGGCCGTAATCGGCGGCAATAGTTTGCAGGTAGGCAGCGGCTATATCACGGGCCGGACGCTGGCTGGGCTCCGTCAGAGCCCTTCCCGGGTCAAACAAATGCCGCGGCATTTCGCGAACTTGTGCCGCCAATATCGAGCCGAATAGCAGGAACAGATAGACCTGTTTCACAATGCTCCTCCCCATTATTCTTTCTGGTGCTTTCGTAGCCTAGCACAATGCCGCGGTTATTATGAAGCCGTGTGGCTCTCATTTCTTCTGCTCGCTTTTACGGCCGTATCCTCGGCTCAGACTGGTTCCGATATTCTGCTTGCGGCAGTAAGAATTCACCGCGGCCGCGTCACCGTGGGGCAGCCGGTGAACATTACGAATAGGCCCGGATACGACAATCAGCCTTCGTTTACGCCGGACGGCCGCGGCCTGCTGTTCACCTCCATTCGGGAAGACAAGCAAGCCGATATATACCGCTATGACTTGAAGACCGGCCAAACTGAGAGGCTAACGAAGACTCCGGAGAGCGAGTTCTCGCCGGCCACCGGTTCCGGAGGCAAAACATTTTTTACGGTTCGTGTGGAGGCAGATCAGACGCAGAGACTCTGGGAATTTCAAGCGGACGGATCCTCGCCCAAGTTGGTTCTGGACGCTGTGAAGCCGGTGGGTTATTTCGCTTTCGCGGATGCGCGGAGTGTAGCGCTCTTTATCTTAGGTACACCGCCCACACTGCAACTGGCCGACACGCGAACCGGCCATTCGGAAGTCATCGCGTCGAACATCGGACGACCGATCCTGAAAATCCCGGGCCGGCACGCCATTAGTTTCCTGGAGAAGCAGGCGGACGGCGTGTGGTGGATTAAGGAAGTGGATCCCAAGACGCGGAAAGTGAAACCGATTGTCAAAGCCCTGGAAGGCAGCGAGTATTTCGCCTGGGCGCCGGATGGCACACTGCTGATGACGAAGGGGTCAAAACTGTACGAATGCCGACCGCTGGCGGGCGGCGAGTGGATAGAAGCGGCCGAGTTTCCCGCGAAGGTCTCGCGCGTCGCCGTGAACTCGCGCGGCTCGCAGATCGCCGTCGTCGTCGACGAATAGCCGGTTAGCAGCTAAGCCAGGATATCCTTCACGACATTGCCGTGAACATCCGTGAGACGGAAGTTCCGGCCGGCATAGCGGTACGTCAGGCGCTGGTGGTCGAGTCCCAAAATCTGCAGCATCGTGGCGTGGAGATCATGGAAGTGAACCTTATTCTCCACGGAATAGTAGCCGTAGTCGTCCGTCGCGCCATAGCGGAATCCAGGTTTAACACCCGCGCCCGCCAGCCACATAGTGAAGCCTTGCGGATTGTGGTCGCGGCCGTCGTTTCCCTGTGACGTAGGCGTGCGCCCAAACTCGCCGCCCCAAACGATGAGCGTATCTTTCATGAGCCCGCGCGCTTTCATGTCTTTCAGGAAGCCCGCAATGGGTTGATCCACTTCGCCGGCATTTCTTTCGTGGTCTTCGCGCAGGCGGTCGTGCTGGTCCCACTTATAGCTGTGCGTGACTTGTACGAAACGCACGCCGCGCTCGCAGAAGCGGCGCGCCATCAGGCACTGGCGTCCGAAATTCGCGGTACGCGGATTATCCAGTCCGTACAGCTTGCGCGTTGCCTCGGATTCCTTTGACAGATCCTGTAATTCCGGCGCGGCCGTCTGCATGCGAAAAGCCAGTTCGAACGAATTGATACGGCCTTCCAGCGCGGCGTCCGGACCGGTGTGCTGCATTTGCTCCCGGCTGAGTTCTTGCGCGAAGTCGAGTTCCAGGCGCTGCACATCCCGCGGCGTTTCACTATTAGCGATAAACGGAATCTTCGCGTTCTCCGAACCCACTCCTGCATTGCCGATCGGCGTGCCTTGAAAAGCCGCGGGCAGAAACGCCGAACTCCAATTGTTTGCGCCACCGTGCGTCAGCGTGGGGCAGATGGTGATGAACCCGGGCAGATTTTGATTCTCTGTTCCCAGCCCGTACGTGACCCAGGAACCCATGCTCGGCCGCACGAATGTGTCGCTGCCCGTGTGAAGTTCCAGCAGCGCTCCACCATGACGGGAATTGGAGCCGACCATGGAATGGATCATGCAGAGGTCATCCACACATTCGGCCACACGCGGAAATAGACTACTGACCCACATGCCGCTCTG
>JBDUEM010000275.1:0-9974 GCA_040002435.1 Bryobacteraceae bacterium | reverse complement strand
ATCGGCTGCGTTGTCGTCGGGGCGGACCGCATCGCCTCAAATGGCGACGTAGCCAACAAGATCGGAACGTATTCCGTTGCGGTGCTAGCCAAGGAAAACAATGTGCCGTTCTATGTGGCCGCTCCGATCTCCACGCTCGACCTCACTCTGAAGTCTGGAGATCAGATTCCGATTGAAGAACGCGCAGCGAACGAGGTCACCCATATCTACGGTGTCGCCATCGCGCCCGACGGAATCGCTGTGCAGAACCCGGCGTTCGATGTTACGCCGCACCGCTACGTCGCCGGCATCATCACCGAACGGGGCGTCGCCTATGCCCCTTACACGGAATCGTTGAAATCTCTTGCCAAGCAGAAGGAGTCGTTATGAAGTGGATGTTACTGCTCGCCGCAGCGTGTGTGCTTCAAGCGGAGACGCCCCGGCGCGCACCTGGTTTTTCCCTGCCCGATCTTAAGCTGCAGCAGCACGATCTGGCGGATTATCGCGGACAGGTAGTATTCATCGACTTTATGCAGACGGGTTGCCCGACCTGCCGCCAACTCTCGACGGCGCTTGAGGAGGTGAAGGCGAAGTTTGGAGAGAAAGTAGCGATTGTTTCCATCGTGAATCCGCCGGAAAACCAGGCCACTGTAGCGCGCTACATTTCCAGCGCGAATGTCACGTCAACCATCCTGTTCGACTGCGGCCAGGTGACGGCGTCTTACGTAAAGATACTGCCCGATAACCCTGTGGTCCATTTCCCCCAGTTGTTCCTAGTGGACCGGGACGGCTTCATCCGCGCGCAGGTGGCCGCTGACAGCAATCCGGTTGAGATGGAGAGCAAGACGCTGATCGCCCAGGTGGAGCAGTTATTGCAGCCGGTACCCAAGCCCGCTCCCAGTCCAAAAGCGAAGTGAGCCGGCTGGCGTATTTCGCCTTCGTCGCGGCCGTTCCGCTGGCCGCCCAATCCCCCTTTTACACGGACGACACCGGCACTACGCCAAAGGGCCAGCTTCACTTTGAATTCTTCAATGAATTCGATTCGCTGCAGCATGACCTGTATCCAAGCCTGCGCCAGAACACCACCAATATGAAGCTGAATTACGGTGTGACGGATTCGCTTGAGCTGGACTTCGACAGCCCATATCTTGCCATCTTCCGTTCGCGGCTTACCCTGCCCAACAGACTGAACGGCGTTGGGGATGCCAACCTCGGCGTCAAATGGAATTTCCATAAGGAGAGTTTACGGGTGCCCGCATTTGGCGCCAGCTTCTACGTTGAATTTCCAACCGGCGACAGCCGAAAGCAGTTGGGCTCCGGGCTGGTGGACTATGCGCTGAACACGATGGTTCAGAAGAGTGTTACTGAGCGTACCAAGCTCACCGGGAATCTGGGAGTTGTCTTTACCGGTAACAACAGCACGGGCCTTGTCGGGTTGCAGACGCGCGGCCGTGTTTACACCGGTGGAACATCCGTGGTTCGAAGGTTCACAGGCAAGCTCAGCATGGGGATGGAATGGATCGGCGCCATCTCGCGAAACTTCGATCTCGGCAAGAGCCAATTACAATTTCTGGGGGGCGGCAGCTACGAACTTCGTCCAGGCTTTCAATTCAATTTCGCTGCGTTGGGCGGCTGGTTCGTGGGCAGCCCGCTGCTAGGGGCTCAACTCGGCTTCTCCGTCGATTTTGCCCCTCCTCGCCTGTTCAAACACGGTAAAACAAGCCCGCAGAGCGCGCTCCGCGCAGACTTGTTACCCTAGTCTCATGCGCGCCGCCCTACTGGGCTTGCTCTTCGCAGTATTTGTGTGCCCTGCATCGCCGGGTGAACTCAACGCCGCGGCTCGTGCGGGAGATTTCGAACGCGTGAAAGCTCTCCTCGCTGCCGGAGCCTCCGTTGCGGAACGGGATTCCCTGGGTGGCACGCCGCTCCACGATGCAGCCTGGGCCGGTGACATCGTCATTGTCCGGTACCTGTTGGATAAGGGCGCTGACCCGAATGCGCGCCACCTGGAGTCAGGTTCCACTCCCCTCGATTACGCCGTGATCACCAATCACCGGGATGTCCTCGAATTGTTCCTCGAGCGCGGCTCCAAGGTTGGACCGACGGCGCTGCATCTTGCCGCCAACCGCGGCTACGCGGAAGTAGCGCGTCTGCTCATCGACAAAGGCGCTGACGTGAATGCGCGCGATTCGTCGGGCGCCACACCGCTGGATGAGGCGGCCTGGAAAGGCCAGTTGGAAGTGGCAGCGATTCTTCTGGATCATGGGGCCAACGCCAATGTCCGCAATCCTGACACCGGGGTGACGCCACTGCACGAATCTGCCGTCAAAGGCCACTGTGAAATAGCAGCGCTGCTGATCGCGCATGGCGCGGATGCGGCCGCCCGCGACAACAATGGCGCTACCGCGCTCGATGAGGCGCTTCGGTACCGTCACGGGCCCGTGGTGAGCCTGCTGCTGGAAAAATCCAACGCTATCGGACGCCATTCTCCGGTGTTGCGGCAGTTGTGGGATGCCGTCATGCGCGGCCAGACTGATATGGTGACGCTGCTTCTCGAAAAAGGCGCAGACGCCAATTCCACCACGCCGAACGGCTCAACCCTGCTGCACGACGCGTCTCTGAAGGGCTACCGGGACATCGTCGCGGCGCTGCTTGCCAGCGGAGCGAAAGTGAATTGCCGGAATACAGCCGGCGGCACCGCCTTGCACGACGCGGCATTGGCAGGCAGCCTGCCGGTGGCGGCGCTGCTGCTGGAGCGTGGCGCCGACGTGAACGCAATCGATCGAGAGACGGGCGCGACGCCATTGCACCTTGCGGCGTCCTGGGGCCGCGCGGACGTTCTAGCAGCCCTAATGGAACATGGAGCGGAATTGAATATTAAGAACAAGGCCGGACAGACGCCTCTGCGGGCCGCGGTGGTTAACGACCAGAAGGAAACGGCCCAGTTGCTGCGGCACCGGGGCGCAAAGGAATGAAGGTGGACGAGGTCCGCCGGAACGGCTCAGCTTCCATCCTCAACCAGCAGCTCGAAGGGCATCTGGAGCGTCTGGCCAGCGTCCTTGAGCCGTATGTCGGCCGCATCGACAAGCAATACATACGGCGTCTTCGCGCGCTCGGCTATCCCAAACGCCAAATCGAGGGACTGGCTCTGATTACCTCGGGTGCGGCGGCGCGAAAGTTCCAGGCCGGCGAAAAGGGGCTGCAATTCTTTGAATCCGTCAGCAGCGCCGGAAAGCTGCTGGCCAAGCTCAATCTGCCGCCCTCGGAGGTGATGCGGGCCCTGCAGGAATACGATCACCTGCTCGAACCGCACCTGAAATCGTTGCCCGACGACGAGCTCGCCGGTTTCCGCTGGGTTCGCGAACAATTACAGTTCTGCGTCATCCTGGCGCTCAACGAGGCTTATTACTATGTGCGTGAGGCCGAGACGCACGCGCTGCACCAGATCTTCCGGATTGAGCTTGAAGCCCACAATATCGATCTTTTGTTCCGGCGTTTTCTGGAAGCCGTTACAGAGGTTTGCAAGGCCGATGCCGGACATTTGTATCTCTTGAGCAAGGATTCTTCTGTCTGGCAGCTGTGTGCCAGTACTCCTACCGGAGTTTCCGCCGAGACGCTGCAGACCGTCCCGAATACCGCGCCGCTCACCCGGCATCTCTCCGAGGCGCTCACCATCTCGCAGAGCCAGCGCACCAAAGTCCTGCTCGACCCGGGTTGGCGTATCCACTTTCCCAACTGCTGGTCGTTCCCCTTGATGGAGAAAGGAAAGCTGGCCGGCGTAATGCAGTTTGGCTTTCGCCAGCCCCGCGAGTGGCTGCCTCGTGACCGCGACCTGCTCGCGGCGGCGGCGGAGCGCTGCCTGATGGCTGCGCAGAAGATGCGTCTGGTGGAGGATCTCGCGTTCCGTGAGCAGCAGATTCGCAACCTGGCTGAGCACATGCTACAGGTGGAGGAAATGGAGCGGCGGCGCATTAGCCGCGAATTACACGACGAAGCCGGTCAATCCCTGGTCTGCATCCGCCTGATGATCGAGATGATTGAAATGTCACTCCCGCCCTCCGCCGATGAGTGGCGGGAGAAGCTAGCCGAAGCGCGCGACCTGACGGAAAAGACCATCCTGGAGATGAGGCGGCTGATCGCGGACCTTAGTCCGGTCATCCTGGAGCAGTTCGGGCTGGAGTCGGCATTAAGGCAGTTGCTGAAGCGTTTTGAAGCCAGTTTCAGATGCGATGCTCACCTGAATGTAGACAAGGTCACGGGCCTTCCTCCAAAGATGGAGATGGTGGTTTACCGCATCATTCAGGAGTGCTGTAACAACATCAGCAAACATTCGCATGCGACTAATGTAAACATTTCCGTCACTTCCGCCGATGAAGTACTTAGTTTACAAGTGTCGGACGATGGAATTGGGTTTGAAGTAGAAGCGGCCCTGGCGAAAAAGGATTCTTTTGGTCTGGCCGGTATTCGGGAAAGAGTAGCTCTACTGGGCGGGAAATTCCACGTGAGAAGCGGCTATCTGACTGGTAAGAAGAAGTTTGGATCTGGTGCGAGGGGGACGGAAGTCAACGTGGAGCTACCCATTCGCATAGACCAGAATTGGTAGACTAAGGTCTACGGTTATTTCGTACGAATCGGCTAAGGCTGTACCTTGGCAGGAGAGTTGGCGCAAAATATGTCTAAGATTCGGATCATGTTGGCGGACGATCATACATTGTTTCGCCAAGGCATCAAGACCTTGCTTTCAGTAGAAACCGACATGGAGGTGGTTGGCGAGGCCGCCAACGGGGGCGATGCTGTCGACAAGTGTGGAGAAGTGCGTCCGGATGTGGTGCTGATGGACATTGGTATGCCAGGCTTGAGCAGTTTCGAAGCAACCCGCCAGATTAAGAAAAATCGCCCGGAAACGAAGGTTCTGTTTTTAACCATGTACGACGACGAAGATTATCTCGTCGAAGGCATGGAGGTGGGCGCCAGCGGGTATGTCCTCAAGGACAGCCCGGCGGTTCAGCTGGTTGCTGCGGTTCGCGATATTTGCCGCGGCGGAAGCTATCTCAGTCCGAGAATGCTTTCGCAACTGGTGGACGATTTCCGATCGCGGATCAAGTCCGCGAACCGGCTGCCTCGATTTGCCACGCTCACTACCCGGGAACGCGAAGTTCTAAAAATGCTGGCAGAGGGCAATTCGGTGAAGGAAATCGCCTGTGATCTTACCTTGAGCGTGAAGACGATTGAAGCGCATAAATTCAACCTCATGCGCAAGCTGGATATTCACAATAAGGCGCAGTTGGTGCAGTACGCTATTCAGAAGAAAATTATCAAGATTCCGAATCTCGTTTAACCGCACCTAAAGCCGGTAATCATCCCATCCAGTATTCTTGGTCTTCAGCCAGGTCCCTGGCACTTGGTAGCTTGTCGTAAACTGAGCAAATACCATGTGCGTTATGCAGAGGATCGCACAATGAATGAGCCATCGAAGTCAATGCGGGTCCCCGGTCTGGTGGAGCATCTGGGTTACTTTCTCGGCTGTGTCCTCGCGGCCATCCTGGTAGGAACCTTCGCCGCATTGGTACTGCAGGTCGATTTTAAGGCCGTGCAGGCAATTGTTATTGCCAGCCTGTGGTTCACGGTTCTCAGCAAATTTTCCGGACGACAACCTTACCGTTTACTTTGGATCGTGTTTACCGCCGGGGGCCAAGGGGTAATCTATTATCTGTTTATTACGGGATGGCTGACCGGGTGGATTTCCTGAACTTGCGGAATGGCAGGCGCATGATCACTTCGCAGTCCAACCCAGGCGCCAGTTCGATGAGTGACGCCTCTGCTGGTGCGATCACCCGAACGTAAAGGAAAAAGCCTCCACACCCGGATCGAGAAACTCGATCTCGAACTGCCGGTCCGCGATGGGCACCGGTTGCCGGATCAGTTGATAGAGGCGCGGCTCCGAAACTGTACCATTGCCTTGGCCGTCGACATCCATCCCATGGGCGGCACCCGCTGGCTGCCCATCGAGGAATGCGCGAAATTTCACAAAAGTTCCTCGAACCGCAGGTCCCATCACGATATTTAGATCTCGGGAATGGAACCGGTAGGCGATCCGCCCGCCGGCTTTGTTCAGCACAATTGCCTTTTTTTCCACCGTCCATTCGCCGGATAGTGCCCAGTGATTCAGTTTCAACTGTACCGGGACAGCATAGACGCGATGCTTACCCCGCGCGCTACTTCCGGCACCCGCGAAGTTTTCGGTGCGCTCATAACCTGTATAGTTTTCCTGAGACTTCAGGCTGCGCCTATCGGCTGCAGCTTCTACACCGCGGGCATCCACGGAAA
This sequence comes from Bryobacteraceae bacterium, assembly GCA_040002435.1. Classification (GTDB taxonomy): domain Bacteria; phylum Acidobacteriota; class Terriglobia; order Bryobacterales; family Bryobacteraceae; genus JANXXV01. The sequence continues at coordinate 3,668 of JBDUEM010000275.1, read as the reverse complement.
CCAGTTCGCTGCTGATGCCGCTCACTCCCACCTCGGCGAGCAATCGTTGAATCACTCTTTCCGACTGTTCGTACTCGCCCTCACCGAATTGATGATGCCGGATGCGGCCCTTGGCATCGATGAAATAGAGGGCCGGCCAGTACTGGTTCCGGAAAGCACGCCATATGGCAAAGTCGCTATCTACGGCGACGGGATAATCAATTGTCATTTCTTTCGCCGCCCGACGAACGTTGTCGAGGTTCTTCTCAAATGGGAACTCGGGCGAATGTACGCCGATCACCACCAAACCCTGGCTCTTGTATTTTTCTGCCCATGCCCGGACGTAGGGAAGGGAGCGCAGCCAATTGATACAGGAGTACGTCCAGAAGTCGATGACGACGACCCTTCCGCGTAGGCCGAGCGTCGTCAAAGCCGCTGAATTGAGCCACTCGGTAGCGCCACCGAGAGAAGGCAGATCGCCTTCGTTGGATAATGGCGCCTTCGTGGATCCAATGACGCTGGGCGGAACTGCAGTGATGGCCATAGCCGCGGCTCCGACGAAAAAACGGCGGCGATCGTAGATCCTTGGTTCGAACAGTTGTCTCCCTCCACTTTGGGCATCGGCCGGCTTTTTAAATAGCAAATGGTGCTCCCACTAACTAATCATTCTTTAAACCAGATTGATCACTATCGTCCGCGCTGCCGCATCTCGCCTTCGAATGAGGCATGGCCGGTCGGCTAGCGCGGCACCTTCGCCTAGAACCTGCGTTAACATTAACAATCCTAAGGATTTCAGGTAAAAAATGGCTGCAAACCACCGCCCGGTTTATCCGAGCCATCAAGCCGGGACTGGCGCCTCTTATTTATCAAACACTTAGATTCGGCGAGCGAAATGCATAATACCATTGCGTTCGAGTTGCCCAAGGGCATTTCGGAAGGAGGAACAAATATGAAACGCAATTGGATCGCAATCATCGTTCTCGCGGGAGCCCTGGAAGCCGTCACATTCGGCCAGCAGTACCCGCAACAGTATCCGCAGCAATATCCTCAGCAACGGAACGCTCCCAACCAGGGCGACCCGAACTACAACGGCCAATATGCCCCCAACCAGGGTGACCCGAACTATAACGGCCAATATGACAATCGCCAGTACGGTGACAACGGCCAGTACGCCGGTGATCAGGGATACGCATACGACAACGGTGACCAAGGCTATGAGGGGGGAGAGGGCGTCTATGCTCCCACGCCTCCACCGGCGCCGGCGTACGCCTACCAGCGGCCCACCGAGCCCGGCCCAGGCTATAACTGGGTGGATGGATATTGGAACTTCCTTGGCGGACGGTATGTGTGGGTGGGCGGATATTGGGCTCGTCCGCCGTATGCAGGCGGTTATTGGGTAGCTCCGCGTTACTCTAGCGGGCGGTTCTTCCTCGGCTTTTGGGGCGGGGGCCGGTCAGGCTTCGGCCGCGGTTATGTAGGCAGCGGTTATAGCGGCGGTTACGTTGGCAGAGGTTACGTTGGCCGCGGTTATGTAGGCAACGGTTACCGCTCCCAGGGCCGTATCGCGGCTCCTAGCTATAGCTACAGGGGCTCCTCCGCCCGGGGTAGCTATCAATCTCGCGGTGGCGGCGATCGTCATGAAAACCGCTCCGGGAACCACAACTCTCGAGGTGGCCGCCGTTAATGGTGAGTCAGCCGGGATACGAAATCGCCCGCGTGGCCTCAAGCCCGCGGGCGATTTTTTATGGAAGCGGTTTTACGCGGACGTTTTTGTAATACACGGTGCTGTTGGGATCGTGGCCCTGAAAAGCGAACGTCCCATGACTCAGCACGCGGCCGGCGCCCTCTCTCCCACCATTCCAATCGGCGGGCTGAGTCCACTTCACCACTTCTTTGCCGTTCAGTTGAATCGTCACCGTGTTGCCCTGCACCGTGATGTGCTCGGTAAACCACTCATTGTCTTTGACAATCCCCTTAATGTCATCCGCCCCGATATCTTTCACGTGGTAGAGGCTGCCGCTCTTGATCGGGTCTTTATGGGTGGTATTCACCTGTACCTCGAAGCCCTTGCGCGGGAAGCCCGTTTCCTGGAATTCTGTGTGAAAGTAGACGCCCCCGTTGGAGTTCGGTGCAGTCTTGACATCCACCATGAGTTCGAAGTTCTTGAAGTCATGATTGTGGACCGGCCCCGTGTAGAAGGCGTGTGCAACCGGACCGTTGGCCACCATGGCGCCATCCTGAATCTTGAAAGTCCCCTGGTCTCCGCCGATTTTCCAACCAGTGAAGTCCTTCCCGTTGAAAAGGGAAATCCATCCGTCCTGGGCGAATGCGGCCGGCGCCATGCCGATCGCGAGAAGTAAGGTAAGCCGAATTGCGGTGATCATCGCGACGATCTTATCACTGCACGGATTAAATAGTCGGAACCCACTTCCGGGGAACTACCTGAAACTTCGGTCAGGAGGCTCAATGGCCCGACTGTTGCTTATTCGGTCCTCTCGGGGTGCGACCAAAGGAGGACCTGCAAACACCCACGAAGTCCTCAAAACTCCTTCGTCTAATCGCACTGGCAGTTCTCCTCTGTCCGGCGGAAAGCGTGCGCCGCGACCCCAATCTGGGACCAAATTCATCCGAACTGACGCAATCCGGTCCACGGGGAATTCTGGTCGAGTCCTTATCGAATTAAACGCTTTGCGTCAACTGGATAATCTCCACCGTGTACAGATGGATGGCCCGACCCCGGTTGGGGTAACCGCAGCCCCGCTCTTCTAACGCTGCAGCCTCTTTATAGCGCAGTGTAAGTGTCGGCATGCCTCGACTCCGGTCAACATGGTCTTCGATGAAGCGACCAGCCCGCTCTCATCCTGGAGCTTCGAGGGAAGAGTCGAAAATCAACTATCTTCCGCGCCGTCAAGTATGCTGTTGACTTATGGAATTGGAGATGAAGGGAGGCGTCGCCGTCGTGACGGGCGGCGCCAGTGGCATCGGTTGGGCCTGCGCGCAAAGCTTCGCCCGTGAGGGATGCAGCGTCGCCCTATGGGACCTCTCGGCTGAGGTGGATGCAAAGGCCGCTGTCCTCACTCATCAATTCGGTGTTCCGTCGCTTGGCATGCTGGTTGACGTTAGCGCGGACGAATCGGTGCAAGCGGCAATGCGGGCAACGCAGACCACCCTCGGGCCGGTGTCTCATCTGGTGCATGCGGCGGCGATGGGCTCCGGCAAGTTCGGTTTCCCCTTCACCAATCTCGAACCGGCTGACTGGCCGCGTGTGCTGGACGTCAACATCATGGGGATGGTTCGAGTGGCGCACGCCGTCGCCCCCGGCATGGTCGCGCGCCGCGCGGGAACCATGGTGTTCATCGCCTCGGTCGCCGGTCAAATCGGATCGCAGACGGATCCGCCCTACAGCGCCAGCAAAGCCGCAAATATCAACTTTGCGCAGTGTCTGGCGAAGGATCTGGCGCCGCACAACGTTCGCGTGAACATCGTGAATCCTGGAATGGTGGCGACTCCGCTGAACCGCGCTGTCTGGCAAGCATGGAACGCGCAGCAACCTTCGGATCGCAAGCGTTCCTACGAGCAGTGGGGGGAGGACAAAGTTCGTAACGTTGCGCCGCTCGGTCGCTGGCAGTCTCCGGAGGACATCGCGGATATGGTCGCTGACGTGCTCGACGGACTCGTTGTGAACGGCC
>JBDUEM010000274.1:0-9974 GCA_040002435.1 Bryobacteraceae bacterium | reverse complement strand
TTATTGCTTGATGATGGAACCGTCCCGCTTGCGCACTTCGCCCCATCCACCGTTATATTGCTGCCGCTCGCCGCGTTCGCCGGTGCCGAAGGGATACTTCGCAGCAGCCTTCTCGTCGATCTCAATGCCCCAGCCAGGGTTCTCGTTCGCGTAGAGATAGCCGTCCCTCATTTCCGGCACTCCCTTGAAGACTTCCTGAAGCCGCTCATTGAACGGACTGTATTCTTGAATGCCGAAGCTGTAACTGACCAGATCGAGAGCCACGTTCGCAGCGTGGCCGACAGGCGAAACATCCCCCGGACCGTGCCATGCGGTTTTGACGCCGAAGAGTTCCGCGAGGATTGCTACCTTCCGGCAAGGAGTGATGCCGCCGGCCTGGGAAACGTGAATCCGGATGTAGTCGATGAGGCGCTCGGAGATCAGCGGATTCCATTCGTGTGGACTGTTGAATAGTTCGCCCATCGCGATCGGCGTGGCACATTGCTGGCGGATTTGCCGGAAGTAAGAGATGTCCTCGGGGGAAAGCGGATCCTCCATGAAGAACAGTTTGAACTTCTCGACGTCTTTGCAGAATTGCACAGCTTGGTTCGGTGTGACGCGCTCGTGTACGTCGTGCAGCAGTTCGATCTCTTCGCCCAACTCTTTGCGGCAGGCCTCAAACATCTTTAGGGCGCGGCGAATGTAGGGCGCCGGTTCATAGACCGGAGCAGTGTGCAACGACTTGGCTGCGGGACCGGGCCGGCCTGCACCATAGCCCGCCATTCCCGGAACGCCAATCTGGACGCGAACGTGTCGGAATCCCCGGTTCATGTAGCCGCGGGCGCTTTCGATTACCTGCGGAATTTCCTCGCCGCCGGCATGGCCATAACAATCGGCTGCCTCTCGTAGCTTGCCGCCGAGCAACTGGTACACCGGCATGCCCGCCTGGCGTCCCTTGATGTCCCACAGCGCTTGATCGACTCCGCTAATGGCGTTGTTCAACACGGGGCCGTTGCGCCAGTAAGAACTGTTGTAGAGGGCCTGCCAGGTGTCGTCGATGCGGTCAGCCGGTTTGCCGATGAGGAAAGGCTTGACGTAACGGTTGACGGCCTCCACTACGAGGTCCGCGCGCTGCGTGAAAGTGCCGCAGCCGTAGCCGTACAGTCCGTCCTGATCCGTGGTGATCTTGACGACGACCAGCCGCAAACCGGCCGGAGCCGTAGCGATGACGCTCACGTCCTTGATCTTCGGCGATGGCGTGGCGCGCGTGGCCCGAGCTACTTTCTCCTGTGCGGCGGCTTCGCGCTGCGACATAAAGCCGGCTACCGCGGCGCCACTGGCCATCTTCAATAGACTGCGACGATTCATTTCCTGCTCCCCTCTTCGATCAGCTTTTGCAGCCGGCTCATTTCCTGGTGGATCTTCTTCTCTCTCGAGACCAACGTGATTACATATATCACAAGGACCGCCCAGGCTGCGGCAAATCCATAAAACATATAGGTGAAGTTTCGTGAATCCATTGTTCCCTCTAGATTTCGTGCGCCTGCCGGCGGAATCCGTCAATCAGCCGTTGTGTGTTTTCCTGTCTGAGGCGGATGCTGAGGAGAATCATGGCGAAAACTGCGAGGGCCAGGAGATTCCAGTACGCAGCCGGCTGCATTCCGGGCGCCATGCCGCCGCCCCCGCGAATGGTGAGGACGGGGCCGGGGTGTTGTGTCCTCCACCACTCAATGGATTTCCAACTGATAATGACGCCGGGAAACGTGAAGAGGGAGATAACGGCGGAATAGCGGGCGCGCGCGGTCGGTTCCTCAATGGCGTTACGGAAGATCAGGTACGCGGCGTAGGCAAGCCACGACACCAGAGTGGAGGTCAGCCGGGCGTCCCACGCCCACCAGATTCCCCAGATGACTCTGGCCCAGATCATCCCCGTTATCAGGACGACTGCGCCGAACGCGAGAGTCAGTTCGGTGGCGGATACCGCGAAGGCATCCCACCAAAGATTGCGCTTCCAAAGGTACATGATGCTGCCGATCAAAGCCAGGAAGGAGCAGAGTCCCGCGGTCATGGCGGATGGGAAATGGAAAGTGAAGATACGCCAAATGGCGCCCTGGTTGGCTTCGTCCGGCAGAACGAGCAAAATATTGTACAGATTAGCCACCAGCAACACGGCAACGGCCGCGGCAATCAGATATGTGAGTTTTTCACGCATGGTTTTAACCTACCAATACCGTATCAACAAGAGCCAAGCCTAACAGAGTATAAATCACATCAAAGCCTACCAGCAGTTTGAGCCACGGGTAGTAATCGGGCGGGATCGGCTGCCCGACCGCAAGATAGGTTGTGAGCTGGATGGCCGCGAGCAGCCCGGGGATCATGATCGGATAGACCAGCGTGGGCAGCATTAACTCGCGGAGCCGCATGTTGACGGTGAGAGCACTGAACATCGTGCCGACGACGGTGAGGCCCCAGGTAGTGAGGACAAGCACCAGGAACAACATCCCGAATTGCAGAGTCCAATTGACATCATAGAAAAGACCAAAGATGGGGAGACAGAAAATCTCGACTGTGAGCAGGATGAGCATGTTTGCCATCACCTTGCCCAGGAAAAGTGCCGCGGGCGGCAGCGGAGAAGTGATGAGTGCGTCCAGACAGTCGTTGGGCAGGTCGCGGGCGAAGCTGCGGTTCAGGACAAGCGCTCCGGCGAAGGCGAACACCAGCCAAAGCAGGCCGCCGCAGATGGCCCGCGTTTCGTCGGCGGTCGGATCGAAGGCGAAGCTGAAAAGCAACAGGATGACGAGTGAGAACGACAGTGAGGCGTTGATGGTCTCCTTGCCTCGCAATTCGGCACGCAAGTCCTTCCCCGCAATGACCAGGCTCTGGCGAAGGAATCTCAAGCTTCTATTTTGCGCACAACCGCGCGCGCGGGAGCGCCATCGCCGCCGAGAATCTTCAAGGGAAGGCAGATCAAGTCGTAGTTTCCGGGTTCCACCTGCGTGAGATCAAGGCCTTCGATGACCCAAATTCCCGCCCCTAACAGGATCTGATGAGTCTCGACACCATCGCCTTCATAGGCTCCAATGGACAGGTAGTCGATGCCGACGGTCTGTACTTTGCGTTCCACCAAGTGGCGGGCTCCGGCGGCATTACAGGCGACGAAAGTCTTCTTGAACTGCGTGGGATCCCAGACACTTCCGGTCTTGAAGAGAATGCGCTCGCCGGGCTGAATATTGTGCTGCTCCAGTTCTTCCGGGCCGATGAATTCGTTGTGTTCAATCCGGATCACACGGGCCGGACCGATGGCAGCAGTCAGCGGCATGCGGTCGATGCTCTCGCTGTTGTTGACGAAGTGCAAAGGGGCGTCCATGTGGGTCCCGGTATGCGCGCTCATGGTCAGGTAGCGCGCATTGCAGATGTCACCCAGGTCCATATCGAGACCGCGTGCCATGGAGGGCACGGGGTCACCGGGCCAGTGGGGCATGCCCGACTGCAGGGGTAGAGATATATCGATCCAGTCCTTCACTCTAGCGCTCAACAATGGGCCGCAACGGACGATAGTAGATGTTGCGGAACGCCACCGGGCCGTGATCGCCCTGCAGCATGATGGGATTTAGAGGCGCTTCCGGGATGGTCATCCCGGCCCGGGTTACGCCGTCCACCTCGACGTTATCCTGCACGACGAGGCCATTGTGTAGCACATGGATGAACTTGGCATTCGCCGTCTTCTTGCCGCTGGCGTCGAACGCTGGAGCTTTGAACCAGATGTGATACGACTGCCATTCACCCGGCGCGCGGCTGGCATTCACCTTGGGTGCGGATCCGCCGACGCCTTTATTGTCGATCCAGCGGTGATACACACCGCCGCCATCCGACGAAGTCATCTCATGGGTCGATCCAAAGCTGTCGAAGACCTGAATCTCATACAGCCCGTGCAGATAGACTCCTGAATTCGAGCCCTTCGCGAGCATGAATTCGACGTAGAGCTCAATGTCTCCAAACTTCTGCTCCGTAACCAGGTTGACCGTGCGCCCCGTGAGGCTGTTGAGAATGCGGCCGCCAGGTTCTTTGAGAGCGCCCAGGCGTGTGGGACCGAGCAAACGATCCCACCAGACGCCTTTGGTGGTGAGCCACTCGTGCGGCTTGCCGTCCATGCCTGTCCAGCCGGTCAAGTCTTTACCGTTCAACAGCGGTGTCCATCCGTCTTCCACCAGGTAAGGGGCATCGCCGTGAGATTCGCCATCATTGAAATTCGGATGGTGCTGCGCGTTCAAAACGGCGGAACCAATGGAGAGAAGTATCAGGAGCGTAGATCGCATGGCGCTTTTCATTCTCTGCTATGCATCGCGCGGACGCAAATACCAGTCGAGGATTTCGTCTGTCGCTGCATGTTTCGGCTCGGACGATGCCTCGGGATGCGTGTCGCGGAACCGCTTCAACATCAGCGCTTGCAGTTCGGCCACTACTTTCGGCTTCGCGGCGGCGAGGTCGGTGAATTCGCCGGGATCAGCCTTTAGATCGTAAAGCCGGATGTAGCGCCCCGGAGTCGGACTGTCGGTCTTGTAGCCATCCGTGCGTTCGCGCTTGCCGGAGCAGTGGATGAACTTGTACTGCGCGGTCCGGATGCAGGCCTCTTCATTCTCCAGGTATTCGGAAAAGATGTGGTCCCGGGGATGGGCCGGGCGCTTGCCTTCGAGATAAGACCGGAGCGATTGACCATGCGCGATGGACAGCGGCGGGGCTCTCAACAGGTCGAGGATCGTGGGCGCAATGTCGATGGATTCGGTCATGTCCGTTACTACGCCTCGCCGCACCTTTGCGGGCCAGCGGATGATGAGCGGCACGCGCAGGGCAGGCTCGTAGCAGCAGTGCTTTTCGAAGCGGCCGTGCTGGCCGAGCGAATAGCCGTGATCGGCCATGTAGACGATGACGGTGCTGTCGTCCACCAGTTCCAGCAGGCGGCCGATGTTGCGATCCAAATAGCGGACAGAGTTGTAGTAGGCAGCGGCGATTCCCTGCTTCTCCTCGTCACTCAGATCTCGAAAGATGAGCGGGATCTGCCAGGCATCCTCTTTGCCGGGGACCGGCGCTTTGAACTGCGATGCCGTAAAGTGGTTGCGATCTTCGAGCGGGAAATCGTAAGGCGAATGTGGCTCCTGAAAACTGACCCAGGTGGCAGTTTGCTTGCCTCGATTTTCTTTCAGGTAGCGGGCGGCCTGGTCCAGCAGCGTGGCGCTGCGCATGTCAGCTTCGTGGCGCGGATAGGGTAGGTTCTCCGCGTTGAGCCAGATGCGCGCGGGATCGGCGAAAGGTTTCCAGGGCGGCTTTGTCGCGATGCCCTTGGGAATAGGCCGCGATTCGCGCGCGGTCCAAACTTTGGCGAGGTCCTGTTCGGTCAAGAGATGATCGAAGCCGTGGAGCCCGGGTTCAGACTGCCGGTTGAAGTGCATCTTTCCGAAGACCGCGGTCTGGTAGCCGGCTTGTTTCAGCTGTTTGGCGATGGTCGGCTTCTGACCGTCGAGCGGAGTCTTCAGCACAGTGACTCCGGCGGCGTGCGGCATTTGTCCGGTGAGGAACGACTGGCGCGATGGCGTGCAGACCGGCGAGTTGCAGAAGTGCGAGGCAAAGCGGGTGCCTTGCGAGGCGAGGCGGTCGAGGTTTGGGGTCTCGGCGCGGCTATTTCCGTCGGCCCCCAAAACGTAGCCTGCGTGGTCGTCGGCTAGGATGAATAGGAAGTTCGGCTTCGCGGCTTGCAGGGCAGCGGCGGAGCCCTGTAGAAATGTCCTACGACTTAACATTCCCTCATATTACCCGCTTCCTGCTGCGCTGGACGGCCATTGTCCTTCTGGCGGGACTTTTCATGGTCAATGTTTACCGGGCCGCTACGCAATCTCTGACGATCGACGAGGCGTTCACTTACCAGCTTTACCTGGCCAAGAATCTGCGGGCGATCCTGACGGAGTACGACGCGAACAACCATGTGCTGTATACGCTGCTGGCGAAGTTATCAGTGGGCTTGTTTGGGAATAGCGAGCTCGCCATCCGGCTGCCGTCGGTGCTGGGAGGACTCGTCTATTTCTACGCGACGTTCCGCGTTTGCTGGTTCTTCTTCGCGGATCGATGGCTTTTTCTGGTTGGGGTTGCGGCACTGACGTTGAATCCGTTCCTGCTGGATTTCCTGTCAGCCGGCCGGGGTTATGGGCTGGGTCTGGCGCTGTGGATGTTGGGAGTATGGTTCCTGTTGGAGGGGCGACTGGAGCGGGCGGGCGCGGCCTTCGGATTGGCCGTCGCCGCGAACCTCACGCTGGTGTTCCCCTGCGCGGCCGTCATCCTCGCTTACAGACGGGCGTGGGACGTTGTGGACCGTTTGATCTTGCCAGCGGTAGCCGCCTCATTCATCGTGCTGGTGATCCCGCTGAGCTACATGAAACCGGGCAGCTTCTATACGGGCTCGGAGACACTGTGGCGCGGGGTGCAGACCGTGGTCACCTTGTCGCTGCGGCATCACATGACGGTACTGCCAGACCTGCAGATCCTGCTGTTGAATGTCCTGTTCCCCGTGATGTTGGCATGTACGGTAGCGCTTGCATGGAAGCCACATCCGCAACTGGCTTGGTTGGGCGGCGCTTTATTGTTGACGCTGCTCCTGCTCGTGGTGGCTCATTACGGTGGACACCTGCTTTACCCGGAACTGCGAACCGGGTTGTATCTGTGCCCGTTATTCACTCTGGTTTATCTACTGGCTCTGCGGGACCGGAACGTCTGGTGGAGGCTGCCGCTGTGGTTGTTGGTGGGCCTCTACGCGCTGGAGTGGAATACCGCGCACTATGCCGAGTGGAAGTTCGATGCGGGTACCAAGCGGATCTCCGCAATGCTGCGCGACCGGCATGCGCGGCGAGTGGGCGCATCGTGGGAACTGGAGCCGGCGTTGAACTACTATCGCGTTCGGAATCGAATGGATGGAATGGAACCGGTATTGCGGAACAGTCCCGACGGCGAGTACGACTATTACGTACTTCTGCCTTCCGATTACGGAGTCATTTCACGACGGCGGCTGAAGGAGGTTTACCGGGATCCTCTTTCGGAGGTGGTGCTGGCTGCACCTTGAGGATGTAGTACGGCAGCACCCAACCCGAGGAGTGCGCGGGGAGCACTTCAAAGTGATAGACGAGATCCTGACCCAGGAGCAGCGCTGAGGCAGGAACGACGAAGTGTCCGGATTCGTTTTCCATCACCGCAGCGCCGTAGTGCAACTGGACGCGGAATCCATGAGGCACTTTCAGCGTGAGGGCGAGAGGCTGATCGGCGAACGCCGCTGGCGGCGGGATATGCTCCATGGGAGGGCGTGGAGTTTGAACGGGCCAAGGTTGCGGCGGATGTTCCGCGTGCGCAGTTTGCTCGTATTGCTTGACGCGGTCTTCCACCTGTTTGACGTCCGGCTTTTCCAACAGATACTTGCCGCCTACTTTTTCCCACTGGCGGAAGTTGCCGCGGAGTTCCCGTTGTGCGGCGTATAAGCCCGAATCAGCACCGGTCTGTTCAAAGACTTCGAGTTGGTCGGCGGCCATTTGCATTCGGGCATAGTATTTCGCTACCGCCGCTAATGTGAGGAAGTCGGCTTCCGATGGCTTGGCCTTCTCGACTGCGCGTTCCAGACCAATGGCGAGACTCTGTAAATGAGATGCTGCCGCGACAGGCGTTTGTGCCGTGGACGAAATTCCATGGATGCGGTTCTGGACGGCTTCCTTCACGTTGGTTCTGGGGGCCTCGACAGTCGTGTTGCGATAGGCCTCCAGCAGGTCGGCGGCGGCTGGTCCGAACCGGCGCTGGAGTTCAGTGAGCCACACTTTGTCAGGAGTCTTCGGGTCGTAGCCGAGGCGGCCCCAGAGCATGTAGTAGAGCCAAAAGCGCTCGGGGTCAGAAGGCGGATCGAGTTCAAACCCTGAAGCAAGCAAGGGCACCGTGCGCCGGATGTAGTCGGGATCGCCCCAGAGCAGCACTGGCTCGAAGACGGAATGCGAATTGGGAGCTACGCGGGCGGGAACACCCGATTGTCCGGCAGCCTCCAAGAGGCTTGCGTTTTCGACTTCCAAGGTTACGAGATGCCCTGCACGGCGGATGGACTCGAGGGCTTCCTGTGAATTCGACTTTAGACGAACGGCGCGGATGTTCTTGCACCGGCCGAGGATGGCTGTGAGGTCTCCGCCTTCGAGAGTGAGAACGAAGTCCAGTCCGTGGTCGGCGGCGGCTTGGGAGATATCGTGTATCCGCTCGACGTTCGGATCGCGGGGACAAACGACGTCCACACGGTTGAAGCGGTGCCGGGCCAGCATCTGAATATAAGATGTCCAGAACTCTTTGGGTTGATCGCGGTAGGTGATGCGGACGCCTCGGATCGCACAGGCGGGAAGCGCTTTGGCCGGGGTCAGCTTGCCCGTGGCGCGGATCTGTTCGGCGGCTTCGAGGAGTCCGTACATGAGCCCGCGGAGGTCGCCGCCGAAGATACGGGATCCTTCGATGCGGTAGGAATCGGCAGGATCGGAACTCATCTCGGTAATGACCCGGAGGAGGGCGGGCTCCATTTTCCGCTCGGCCAGGGCGGCGTTCAACTCGGCGCGGCCAAACTCCAGGGGGCCGGCGTGAGCCAGCGATGCGAGGAGAAGGAGTAGCGGCCTAGTCGACAACGGCGTTCCAGCCACGGCGATTCAGGTCCCAGTACACTACGGCGCCGGCGGCAAGACCGCACGCCAGCAAGAGCAGGCCCAGGGAAGTTTCCTTCAGGATCAGTTTACCCACTCCGAAGAGGACGCCGTAGATGAGGATGCAGCCGCAGACCCAATCGAGGAGGTTGGAGAGGCCGTCCCGGCGGGGTTTGACATCGGGGGCCAGAGCGGCAATGGGACGCCAGCCGGTGAGTGAAGGTGCGGTGCGGCGATAGAAGGCCACTAGCGTGGTGTTCGATTCGGGTGCGGTGAGAAATGTGGTTGCCAGCCACACGACGCTGGTAATGGCTACGGTGATCAACATGATGTAGGCGAACTGCGTTGGCTCGTCGCTATCAAGGCCGAACATGGTCTGCAATGTGACGGACACGATGAACGCGGAGATCATCGCCGACACTTCGCTCCAGGCGTTGATGCGCCACCAATACCAACGGAGCAGCAGCACGCCGCCGGTTCCCGCGCCGGTGACGATCAACAGTTTCCATGCGCCGCTGATGGACTCCATGTAGAAAGTCAGGATGCCCGAGATGATTGTGATGAGCACGGTGGCGAGTTGCGAAGCGCTGACGTAGTGCTTGTCAGATGCCGTTTTGTTGAGGAAGCGGCGGTAGAAATCGTTCACCAGATAGCTTGCGCCCCAGTTGAGTTGCGTGGCGATGGTAGACATATAGGCCGCCGCGAAAGCCGCCACCATGAGGCCGCGGAGGGACGGAGGCAGATGGTCGATCATGACGCGGATGTAGCCGGTTTCGGCGTCGGGCAGACCGGGATAAAGGATGAGGGAGGCGAGAGCGACCAGGATCCACGGCCAGGGGCGGATGGCATAGTGCGCGATGTTGAACCAGAGCGTGGCCAGCAGGGAGTGCCGTTCGTCCCGCGCGCAGAACATGCGCTGGGCTACGTAGCCGCCGCCTCCAGGCTCGGCGCCGGGATACCAGGTGGCCCACCAGTTGACGGAGATGTAGACGAAGAAAGTAATCATCGGCATCCAGGCGGAGCCGACGTCGGGGATGAAGCTGAGGACCGATCCTTTACCTCCCGTTTGCAGGCCGCGGGCGGCGTCGATGGCGGCGAGTTTGACTTTCATCGCGTCGATGCCGCCGACCGCTTGGACGGCGACCACGGCGAGGACGATGACCATTCCCATCTTGATGAAGAACTGGAATACGTCGGTCACGAGGACTCCCCAGAGGCCCGAGAGCGTGGAGATGAGCGACGTGAAGGCGATGAGGCCCATGACGATGAAGAGCGCCTGCACCTTGGTGACGCCGAGGA
>JBDUEM010000273.1:0-9979 GCA_040002435.1 Bryobacteraceae bacterium | reverse complement strand
GGTGGATGCAGCCTATGCGGCCTGGCAGAAGTACCGTACATTTTCACAAGAGCAGGTCGACACCGTTGTCGAGGCTATAGCCGCGGCCGCGCGTCAGAATGCCCAGCATCTGGCGGAACTGGCGGCGACCGAAACCGGCTACGGCAACGCCCGCGATAAAGTAGCGAAGAACCTGCTTGCCGCCGATCTGCTGCCGCGCACCATGCGCGGCATGAAGACAGTGGGCATCCTGCGCGAGGATGCCGAGAAAAAGGTCGTCGAAATCGGCGTTCCCCTCGGTGTAATTGCCGCGATTCTTCCCACGACGAATCCAACCTCGACGGCGATCTACAAGATTCTGATCTCACTGAAGGCGGGCAACGGCATCGTCATCAGCCCGCATCCCAGAGCGAAGAAATGCACCTGTGAAACCGCTGCAATCCTGGCCGATGCCGCCGAGCGCGCCGGAGCGCCCGAGGGCATCATCCAATGCATTGGCAGCGCCACACTGGACGCCACTAATGAACTCATGCGCCACAAACGCACCGCGGCTATCTTGTCCACAGGCGGCGCGGGCATTGTCAAAGCGGCCTATTCCAGTGGCAAGCCGGCCTTCGGCGTCGGTCCGGGTAACGTCCCGGTTTTGATTGAGAAAACCGCGGACATCTCCGAAGCAGTGGCCAAAGTGGTCTCCGGCAAATCGTTCGACTACGGCACTCTCTGTTCCAGTGAACAGGCGATTGTTGCGGAGAACTCCCTGCGCGAAAAGATCACCGCCGAACTCAAATCGCAGAAAGCTTTTCTCTGCGACGAGAAGCAGAAACAGGCGCTGGCGAAACTGCTGCTGATTCCTCCCATGTGGAGCGTGAATCCGAAGTGTGTCGGCCAGCCGGCCCCGAAGATCGCGGAAATGGCTGGGTTCACCGTGCCGCCGGATACCTCTATTCTTGTGGCCGAAGTGGAAGGCGTCGGCAAAGACCACCCGCTTTCGGCGGAGAAATTGTCGCCTGTTCTCTCACTCTTCTTCGTAAAGGATTTTGCCGCCGCTCTCAATACCTGCGAAGCGATACTGCGCTTCGGCGGTTTAGGTCACACGTGTGGCATTTATTCCAACGACGATGCCAAAATCCGCGAGTTTGCTCTGCGCATGCCGGCCATGCGCGTCCTTTGTAATACGCCCACTCCGCAGGGTTCAGTGGGCATCACAACGAATCTGTTTCCCGCCATGACGCTGGGCTGCGGCGCGATGGCTGGCAACAGCACGGGCGATAACATTACCCCGTTGAATCTGATCAACGTGAAGAGGCTGGCATACGCTGTGAGAAAACCCGAAGAAGCTTTTGACATCCCCGCGGTGCGGGCATCGGCAACCAACGTCGATAAGCAGATGGTGGCGTCGGCCGTGGAGCGGTATTTGAGCCAGCGCGGAGTGCCGGTCACGTCAAAAAAATCCGATGTCGTGGCCGACGTCGTCGACCGTTTCCTGAGTGCGAAGCGTACTCCTGCTCCTGCTCCTGCGCCAATTGTGCAAGCGCCGGCGCCCGTTCCGCCGCCTGCGCCGGCAGCTCCTCCGCCAGTGACCATTGTGGACTTCGTCTGCGAGAACGATGTTCAGACCGCCATCCGCAAGTCGCAGAAAATCTACATCGGACCAAAAACGATTGTCACGCCCTCGGCTCGCGATCTTGCCGCACCGCATGACACGCTCGTCCACGCGAAAAGAACATGAAGTTAAACCTGGATTCACTGAAAACGGAGATCCAATCCTATCTCAACGACAATGGATTCGTCGTCTTCCATGCATTCTCCAGAAGCCTCGATGACATGCCTGAGGTGGATTGGGATACTCGGCGCTATCCCGACTACAAAGAATTTCTCGCCGTTGCCAAGCGCCTGGAAGCACCCTTGATCGTATTTCATCACCGCGAATTCTCCTCGGATATTGTCGATCGCGCGATTGAAGATCTGCCCGCGGCCGGACTCGATTACGACGAACAGCGCACCTACGAACAAAGGCTGCGCGAACTCAGCGTTTATGAAGGCTTCACGTGCCTCATTGAGATCTCCTTCGATCACAAAGGAACACTGTATCTCTTTGAGCTGCGCACCGAATGGTTCAGTGAACTGACTCATATCTTGGATCAGTTGACCATCACGGACGACGATGCCGAGAGTGGCCCGGAGGAAGATCCGCTGGGCGGCTACTACTCGAAGAACTAAGCCGCATGCAACTTCCCTCGCGGTGGATTCTACCGGATCCGAACACGCCGCCGCTGTCGCTTGCCTCCCGCGTGCTGTGGAACCGCGGCCTCCGCGGCGAGTCCGAGGTCGCCCGCTTTCTGAACCCGCGCCTCGAAGACCTGCACGATCCCATGCTCCTGAAAGACATGGATCGCGCGGTCAGCCGTCTGCACCGCGCCATTGAGGGACGCGAGAAGATTCTGCTCTACGGCGACTATGACGTGGACGGCACGTCGTCTGTCGTGATTCTCAAGAAGATTCTGGACCTCACCGGCGCGAACGTGGAGTTTCACGTTCCGCATCGCGTCAAAGACGGCTACGGCATGCGCACGGAAGTCATCGATCGGGCCGCTGCTTCCGGCGTGAGCCTGGTCATTAGTGTGGATACCGGAATTCGCGCCAACGCCGTCGTCGCGCATGCCGCCACATTGGGCATCGATGTGATCGTCACTGACCACCACCTGCCGGAGACGGAACTGCCGCGGGCGGTTGCCGTCATCAATCCGAACCGGCCGGATTGTACTTATCCCGAGAAGAATCTCTGCGGCGCGGGTGTGACGTTTAAGCTCATACAGGCTCTGCTGCGGAAGCTGGAATGGCCCGCCGGGCGTGCCAACCGGATGATGGAGTCGCTTCTGAAACTCGTGGCCTTGGCGACTGTGGCCGACGTGGTGCCGTTGACCGGAGAGAACCGGGTCATCGTCAGGCGCGGACTCGAAGGCTTCCACACGGTACGCAATCCGGGACTGCGGGCGCTGCTCCGTGTGGCTGGAATAGAGGATGGGGATTGCCCCTCGGCCGGACAGGTGGCCTTCCGCATCGCGCCGCGCATCAACGCCGCCGGCCGTATGGCGAACGCCGACGATGTAATCAATTTATTTCTGACGGCAGACGAAGCCCTGGCGATGACGCTGGCGGACCAACTGAACGAACTCAATCGCGAGCGGCAGGAAACCGAGGCGGCCATCACGGCGGCCATTCTGGAAGAGTGCGTCCAGGTGCCGGTCACCAACGAAAATTTTGCGCTGGTGTTCGCCGGCCGCGGCTGGCACCGTGGCGTGGTGGGAATTGTCGCCAGCCGTTTGGTGGAACGGTTTCACCGGCCCGCGTTCGTGCTCAGCGAAGACGAGGGCACAGGCGTCGCGCATGGCTCGGGCCGCAGTGCCGCCGGGTTTCATCTGTTGGAAGGCTTGGAGGCCATGGGTGACCTGTTCACGAAATTCGGCGGACACAAACAAGCGGCGGGACTCACCATGCAGGCCGATCAAATCGAGAGCTTCCGCGCCCGGTTCAACGCCTTTGCAGCGGAACGACTGTCCGTGAGCGACTTCCGCCGTACCGTGGAAATCGACGCGCTGCTGCGTCTGAACGAGGTGTCGGATGAAACGGTCGCCGAGGTTCTGTCCCTGGCGCCGTTCGGCGCCGGCAACAGCGCACCTGTCTTTGCGGTGATGGGGGCCGAGGTCTGCGCACCTCCCGTCGTCATGAAAGAGAAACACCTTCGGCTTGCGGTGCGGCAAGGCGGCCGCACATTGACGGTGAAAGCGTGGAGCTTCGCCGAACGCGCCGCGGAGCTGCAGCCGGGCGCTCGCGTGGATCTGGCGTTATGCCTCGAAGAAGATTCCTACTCGCTCAGCCGCGGATATCCCGGTTGGGCCGCAACTCTCAAGGACGTGCGGCCCGCCGGCGGATCGCAATAGTATAGTGAAAAGTTAAGAGCTATCGATGTCCGGTTCTCCTTCCGATTCCACTTTCGTCATTTCCGCTGCGGCGGCCCCGCTCCCCGGCATTCGCCTCGAGGACGAGGTGGTTGAGCTTTTTGACCAGATGCGCGGCCGCATGCTGCGCTATCTCTTGTCCCTCGGTTTGCCGCCGCATCACGGCGAGGAGATCGTCCAGGAAGTCTTCCTCTCCCTGTTTCAGCACCTGCGGCGGGGGAAAGGCCGGGCAAATCTGCGCGGCTGGGTGTTCCGTGTGGCTCACAATCTGGCATTGAAACAACGGACCCAGAGCCGCCGGGAATCCCGTTATTCAGCGGACACGGCTGATAGGGCGGACCCGCAGCCGAACCCCGAAGAGCAGTTGGCCGGCAGTCAGCGGCAGCAGAAGTTGATGGCCGTCATGCGCGCTCTTCCCGAACAGGACCAATACTGTCTTTATTTGCGCTTCGAAGGTTTGCGCTACCGCGAGATTGCGGAGATCTTAGGCATCTCGCTGGGCGCCGTGTCGAATTCCGTTGTACGATCACTTGATCGGCTGGGCCGTGCCGATGAACGGTAACGCTATGCATCTATCCGACGAAGAGTTGCTTCTGGCGGCGGACGAAGAGGTTACTCCTCCGCACCTGGCGCAGTGTGCGGAGTGCCGCGCGCGCATGTTGCGGTTGCAGGATACGGCAGCCGATTGTCTTCGCGCCTACAGCCGGAACAGCGCTACCCGGATGCCCCCCGCCGCCGGGCCGCGGGCCCTGCTCCGCGCACGCATGGCGGAAGTCTCGCGTCCCTTGCACTGGCGCCGTCTGGCGCTCGTGGCCGCCGGATTCGGCCTAGTGCTGCTGGCTTATCAATGGAATTCCGATATCGAGCCCGGAGTTGCTCCCAAGCGCAGTCTCACGCCCGGCGCGACGCTGGCCCTCACGGCCCGTGAAGTGTGCGCGGCCGACTTTGCCCAGAGCATCCCCGTCATTCCTGAGTCCATACAGCAAAAGGTTTTCGAGGCTTATGGGATTGCAAATCCCCGTCCGGACACGTATGAAGTGGATTACCTGATCACGCCCGAACTGGGCGGAGCGGCAACCATTCGCAATCTCTGGCCGGAGCCGTATCATGCGCCCGTATGGAACGCGCATGTGAAGGACGATCTGGAGAACCGCTTGCACCACATGGTCTGCAGCGGGGAACTGGACCTTGCCACGGCGCAGCGGGATATCTCGGCGAACTGGATCGCGGCTTATAAGAAATACTTCCGCAGCAATCGGCCCGTCGCCGCCCGGGCACCCGAGTTGCGCATCATCCTGGCTCGGTTCTGACGGATGAATCAGCCGCAGATCCGGGTATTATCTGAAGCCGATGCCGCTGAGTTCTGGGCGGTACGGTTGCGTGGCTTGCGGGAGGATCCCGAATCGTTTGGCTCGGCCTATGAAGAGTCCGCGGACACGCCCCTGGGCCAGGTCGCTGCGCGGCTGAAAGGGGCGCCCGACTCCTTTGTGCTCGGCGCGTTCGCGCCGCACCTGGTCGGTACAGTCGGTTGCCATCGCAAGGAAGGCCTGAAGCTGCGCCACAAGGCGATGATCTGGGGCATGTACGTAACGCCGGAGTGCAGAGGTCAAGCCTTGGGCCGGGCTCTGCTGCTCGCCGCCATTGAGCGTGCGCGCCACATCGAAGGTTTGGAGCAGTTGCTGCTGCAGGTCGGAATCGGCAATACGGCCGCATTCGCGTTGTATCAGACTCTGGGATTTACAACGTACGGCACCGAAGTTCGGGGGCTGAAAATCGGCAACCGCTACTGCGACGAATATCTGATGATGCTGGAGCTACACTAATGACTGTGAAAAGGAGCGGCTATGTGCGATCAGGATCATTTTGAGGAAGACCGCGAGGAATTCGAATCTCTCGGCTTAGTGACGCGAAAACAATTTGGCATGCTCTTGGGAGCAGGCATGTCGATGATGCTGCCTAAAGTCGCCGGCGCAGCCGCCGTGACCGAATCGGACGTAACCGTGACGACGCCGGATGGCTCCGCGGACTGCTACTTTGTCCATCCCGCGAGCGGTACATCTCCGGGCGTTCTCATCTGGCCCGACATCTTCGGTCTTCGGCCCGCTTTTCGGCAGATGGGCAAGCGCCTCGCCGAATCGGGCTATTCGGTCCTGGTGGTCAATCCGTTCTACCGTACGAAGAAAGCGCCCACAGCGGATGCCGGCGCCGCAACGCCCATCCAGCAAGTGATGCCGCTCGCGCAATCCCTGAACGAAACAACGCACATGACGGACGCGAAGGCGTTCATAGGCTGGCTCGACAAGCAATCGTCGGTAGCCAAGAATCGCAAAATGGGGACGCAAGGTTATTGCATGGGCGGCCCGATGGCATTCCGGACCGCCGCTGCGGTGCCCGACCGCGTCGGAGCCGTCGCGTCCTTCCATGGCGGCGGACTCGTGAGAGATACTCCGAACAGTCCGCATTTACAGGCCGCCAAGTCCAAGGCACAGTTCCTGATCGCAATCGCGACAAACGATGATGCGCGCGCTCCCGAGGACAAGAACGTCCTGAAGGAGACGTTCGCCAAGGCAAACCTGCCCGCGGAGATCGAGGTGTACGCCGGCGCGCATGGCTGGTGCCCTCCGGATTCGAAGGTCTATAACGAGCAGGAGGCCGAAAAAGCATGGAGCCGTCTGCTCGCGCTATATGGAAAGGCTCTCGCCTAGCCTAGATGCCGTCGCCGGAAGTGCCGCGATAGTCCCTGCGTACAAATCCGCGGGCTTCCAGTAGCCGGCAGACCTGATCCGCTGCCTCGCCGTCATTTAATGAAAGCGTTTGCGGGTCAACGTCGAGGAATCGGTCGCCGCCCACCATCGCGCGGGCGCGCTCCCGTTCTTCAGGTTCCGTAGAGGCGATACTGCAGATCGTGATCAGCCCGGCCGCGCTGGACATCTTGGCAAGTCCTGGCAGCAGATGGCTGTCCACGTCATCCGCCAGCACGTGGATCAGATAGCCGCGGTCAAACAGTTCTCGCTCCACCAGGTAAGCCACTTCCAACCGTGAAGTAAGCCAGACGGTAGCCGGTTGGTGTCCGAATCGCGTGGCTCGCTCGGCTGAGGTGACGCGGCTCTTCTCGAATTCCACACCCAGCAGCGCCATTTTGGAGGCGCGCTGCGGGCTGCTCTTCCGGTCCAGAATCATGCCGGCGCCAACTGTGGCGTTGGTTACCGGGTCGATAAAGATAAAGCTGCCGGTCACGCGATTCTTGCGGTACGAATCGAAGAATAGCGGCGTGCGTGTTTCGATCGCCACTGCCCCGATTTCATTCAGGTGCAGTTGCGTCGCCGCGTTCTTGGCGAGCGTATTGATATCCACTTTGTGGAGGATTCCCGTCACAGTGGCCCGCACCTGCTGCGTCGTATGTTTCACCAGGTACGGCTTGTCGATCTCCATTGGATCCACGTGCATCCAGACCATCATCGCCTCAAGCCGCCGGGAGGCGTGCGGCATGCTTGCCGGAGTCACCAGCATGTCGCCGCGGCTGATGTCGATCTCGTCCTCCAGGCAGACAGTCACTGACATCGGCGCGAAAGCTTCCGGAAGATCCCCGTCGAAAGTGGCAATCGCTTTTACTCTGCTGGTACGGCCCGACGGCAGAACCATCACGGGGTCGCCTGGGCGGATTCGACCCGCCGCCATTTGTCCCGCATAACCGCGAAAATCCAGCGTCGGACGGATGACATACTGCACCGGGAAGCGCATTTCGGGCGCGATCTCATCGCCCTCAATGGGCACAGTTTCCAGGTAATCCAGCAGGCTCACCCCGGCGTACCAGGGGGTGCGCGGACTATGCGTGACAACGTTGTCGCCATCCAGTGCGCTGATGGGAATGAAGTAGAGTTGCCCCAGATCGAGATCGCGGGCGAAAGCTTTGAAGTCCGTGCAGATCTGGTCGAAGACTTCCTGGCTGAAGTCCACCAGGTCCATCTTGTTGATCGCCACCACAACGTTTGGAATGTTCAGCAGCGAGGCAATGAAGGCATGACGGCGTGACTGCGGCAGAACACCCTTGCGGGCGTCCACCAGCACGATGGCAAGATGCGCGGTAGAGGCGCCCGTCGCCATATTACGTGTGTACTGTTCGTGACCCGGTGTATCGGCAATGATGAACTTGCGCTTCGGCGTCGCAAAATAGCGGTACGCCACGTCAATCGTGATTCCCTGTTCGCGCTCCGCCTTCAGACCGTCGGTCAGCAGCGAAAAGTCGATCACCCCGGCGGAGCGATTGACCGAAGCCTTCTTCACCGAGGCAATCTGGTCTTCATACACGCCTTTGGAATCGTAAAGGAGCCGGCCGATGAGTGTGGACTTACCGTCGTCCACGCTGCCGGCGGTGGTGAAGCGCAGCAACTGCTTGCCCTCTTCCAGGGCGAGGAAGTTTTCGATTTCTGTTACCGGCTGTGCGGCGTCCACGTTAGAAGTAACCCTCGCGCTTCTTCAGTTCCATGGAGCCTTCCTGATCGTGATCGATAATCCGGTTCTCGCGTTCCGAGCGGCGCATTACGAACAGCTCCTCAATGATTTTAGGCAGCGTGTCCGCCTCCGAGCGAATGGCACCGGTGCACGGGGTGCACCCGAGCGACCGCATCCGGCACATCACCATTTGCGTCTTCTCGCCGGGCAGGCGAGGGATTTCATGCTCCACCGGCAGTAGCGATTCACCGCGCACCAGCACTTCCCGTTTCTTGGCGAAGTAGAGCGGCACAATGGGGATGTTCTCAATATGAATGTACTGCCAGACGTCCAGTTCCGTCCAGTTGGAGAGGGGAAAAACGCGGATGGTCTCACCCTTGTTCACACGGGAATTATAGATGTTCCATAGCTCCGGCCGCTGGTTCTTGGGGTCCCATTGACCAAACGTGTCGCGGAAGGAATAGATCCGTTCCTTGGCCCTGCTCTTCTCTTCATCGCGGCGCGCACCGCCGAACGCTGCGTCGTAACCGCCCTCCGTCAAACCGTCCAACAGCGAGCGTGTCTTCAGGAATCCGCAGCAGTTCTGCGTGCCGATGCGGAACGGATTGGCTCCGTTGTCGACCGCTTCCTGGTTGATGTGGACAATCAGGTTCGCGCCGATCTGCTTGGTGTAGCTGTCGCGAAACTCAATCATCTCGCGGAACTTGTAAGTGGTATCCACGTGTAGCAACGGGAAGGGCATTGGCGCTGGATAGAAGGCTTTCTGCGCCAGCCGCAACATCACGGAAGAGTCCTTCCCGATGGAGTAAAGCATCACCGGGTTGGCAAACTCGGCGACTACTTCGCGCAGGATATGCATGCTTTCCGCTTCCAGCGCGCGGAGGTGTGTGAGGGTGGGGCGATCCATGCTACTAATGACTAATAACTTCCAGGATACCATCGCCATCTTTAGAAATTCCATCGAGAATAGGGGGTTCACGTGAAAACGGGAATTTGGCTTTGTTTCGTAGTCATCGCGCACGCCCAGATTCAAGACGTAAGTGGTTCAAAAATCAAAGCCCACGTCAAATTTCTGTCCAGCGACCTCCTCGAAGGGCGCGGGGTCGGAACAAGGGGCGGAGAGTTGGCGGCGGAATACATCGCGAGCCAGTTTGCAGTTGCCGGTGCCAGGCCCGCTGGTGAAGGCGGCACTTACTTTCAGCGGGTTCCACTGATGGGAGTCACCACGCAGGCCGATTCCACGCTGCTGGCGTCCGCCAATGGCGAGAGTGTCAGTTTCGATTGGCAGAAAGAGTTTGTCGGCGCCTCGCACCGCCAGGTCACGAATGAAAAATTCGAAGCGGACGTTATCTTCGTGGGGCACGGAATCGTCGCGCCCGAAGAGAAGTGGAACGATTTCAAAGATGTCGACGTTCGCGGAAAAATCATCGTCCTGTTCACCAATGAACCGCAGCCCGGCAACCCTGAAGTATTCAAGGGCAAAACGCTGACCTACTACGGGCGTTGGACATACAAATACGAACAGGCAGTTCGCATGGGAGCGCTGGGCGCCATCATCATCCACACCACTCCAACGGCGGGCTATGGGT
>JBDUEM010000272.1:0-9981 GCA_040002435.1 Bryobacteraceae bacterium | reverse complement strand
GCACGCGAATTGCCTCGTTTACATTTTCTCTGATGCGGGGACGGCGGGGAGGAAAATTTCTGGGTGGAATCATCGAGTTAAACGGAGGAACAATGTAACCATAGTACAACTGTAACAGATTTTAGCCACGTCCAAACGGCTACCTGCCCGCGTATCTAAATTGACAGTTATAATGAGTCTGTCATAAGCGGCAGGAGACCTCGCGATGCGCAAGATTTCGACTCTACTTTCCCTCGCTTTCCTTCTTCATCTTCCAGCCTTTCCCCAGCAGAAACGCCGGGTGGCAGTGCTTAACTTCGATTACTCAACGGTGCAGAGCAACGTGAATGCACTGTTCGGCGGAAACAACGATGTGGGTAAGGGCATAGCCGACCTGCTCGTCGAGAAGATGGTGAAAGGCACGGTCTACTCGGTGGTGGAGCGCAAGGCGCTCGATAAGATCCTTGCCGAACAGAACCTTTCCAACAGCGACCGCACCGACCCGAACACGGCCGCCAAGGTGGGCCGCATTCTTGGCGTCGACGCCATCGTTGTCGGAAGTATCACGCAATTCGGCCGCGACGACCGTCAGACGAACCTAGGCGGTGGGGCCCTCGGTGGCCTGACCAGCAAATACGGTCTCGGTGGCGTGGGCAAGAAAAGCTCCAAAGCCGTGGTTGTTCTGAGTGCCAGGCTGATCAGCACGGACACCGCGGAAATCCTCGCGGTGGCTTCAGGCAAGGGCGAATCGTCACGCGCCGGCGCTTCGCTGCTTGGCTCAGGTGGTTCCATCGCTGGTGCGGCAGGCGGCGCCTACGACATGAGGAGTTCCAATTTCGCCGACACGATCTTGGGTGAGGCTGTCACCGCGGCGGTAAACGGACTCTCCAGGGAACTGGATGCCAACGCAACCCGCCTTCCCACGCGCAAGGTTGTGCTCGACGGTCTGGTGGCCGACGTCAGCGGCGATACCATCGTTCTCAACATCGGAACCAAGGTGGGCGTGAAGGTGGGCGACGTTCTGCAGCTGAAGAGGATCGGACGGGAGATCCGCGATCCGGCCACAGGCAAGGTGATTCGCCGGGACGAAACCAACCTCGGCCCGCTGACGATTACGGAAGTGGACGAGCTTTCCGCCGTGGGGAAATATGCGGGATCAGAGAAGCCGAAAGTAGGGGACGCTGCCAAAGGCGGGCAGTAGGCAATGGCATTCCAGATTGGAGACCGCGCTGGAGACTATGAAATCCTCGCCATTCTGGGCGCGGGAGGGATGGGGAAGGTCTACAAAGTTCGCAACGTGATTTCCGAGCGGCTGGAGGCGATGAAGGTGCTTCTGCCGAATCTGGAGAGCGATCCCGACCTCGCCGATCGTTTCATGCGCGAGATCAAGGTACAGGCGAGTCTGGCGCATCCCAACATCGCGGCCCTGCATACGGCCCAGCGCATCGAGAATCAGCTTGTGATGATGATGGAGTTCGTCGAAGGCGTCACCATCGAGCAGGAAATGCATGCCGGCGCCATATCGATTGAAAAGGGCGTGGAGTATATCTCGCAGGTGCTCTCGGCCCTGGCCTACGCTCATGCCCGCGGCGTGGTGCATCGCGATATCAAGCCTGCAAATATGATGCTGACGCCAAGCGGCGTCGTGAAGCTGATGGATTTCGGGATTGCCAAGATTTCGGCCGACCCAAAGCTGACCCAGACCGGTCGGACCCTGGGCTCGCTATATTACATGTCGCCGGAGCAGATCAACGGCTTCGCGCTGGATGCCCGTTCCGATCTTTATTCGCTGGGTGTGTCCCTCTATGAAATTGTGACGGGAACCAGGCCTTTCAAGGGTGATAGCGACTTTTCGATCATGGCGGCGCATCTGAACTCTGTTCCCGTGCCGCCTCTGCAAATTGATCCGCGGCTGCCTCCGATGTTGAACGAAATCGTGATGATGTCGTTCGCCAAAGACCCCGCGCAACGCTTTCAAACTGCCGATGCGTTCCGCAACGCGCTGCTGTCTCTGCATCTGGGAGCCGAGGCGAACATTCCCACCCGGCCCGCCCCGGCGCAAGTGCAGGCGCCGCCGACAGGTCCGCCGTCACCGCAGCCCGCGAGAACCGGGAGCCTGCGCGGACTCTATATGGCGCTCGGATCGCTGGCAACGATCGCCGCCATGGTGTTGGTCGCTGTTCAGGGACCGAAGTACTTTCAGCCCAGCGGGGCAGCTGGTCCTCCCATGGTGGCATCATCGAAAACGACGCAGAGCAACCCGATTCCGGCCGCCCCCCCGCCCCAGGTTCAGGAGCCTGCTCCAAGCCCGGCGGCGGAAGAATCCGCCGTTCCAACGGCGGATAAGTCAGCAGTAGCATCCGTTTCCCGCAAGCCCGACCTGCCGTCCATCGCGGCCAGAAAGCCGCAACAGCAGGATGCTGTTCCCCAACTCACCGCGCAGATTCGTCAAGCGGTGCCGCCACAACTGGAACCGCAGCGCCAGACGCCCGCATCCGCGGCTGTGGTGGCTCCATCGGCGCCCGAACCGATTCGCAACGACGACGGAAAGTCCGCAGCCATCCGCGAGCAGCGAGAGGTGCTGATGCTGCTGGATACCCGCGCGAACTCCATCAAAGGCAGTCTGCAGACCTTGCAACAACAGCAGGCGAGATCAGGCTTGAGCTTACGCGGCGATATTGTTACCGCGCAGCAGCGCATGGAAGCTTATTTAAACGAAGCCGAAGCAGACGTGAAAGCAGGCGATCCAACCACGATGAAGAAGCACCTGGCCTCCGCCGAGCGTGAAATTGAAAAGCTGGAGAAGTTTCTAGGCCGCTAGGAAGGATCTTTCTGTCTGGTGTTCGACACACCGGTTAGAATTCCCAGGCCAATCAGAACGAGTACGATCACACCGATCCAATGGCTCGGCATGTGCATTAGAAATGCGCCATAGCCTACACCGAGCACCAATACTACGAAACCAAGCAGATATAAGCCAAAGGACATCGTAACACCTCAGAGATTGATATGCATTACAAGGGCCATAGGCCATCCGGTAAATAGTACCAGCACGGGCCTTATAGAGAATTACGCCCGGACGATTCCAGTTGCCTTTGTTTGAATAGATTAAGCATTTATCATGGTAATTTTTACTTGACTTCCTATGGAAAACGATACACACTTGCTCTGAAATGTGTGCCGGTGACTTGCCGGGTAACACCTTGAGCGGCAGGAGGTTTTTACTGTGTCTCAATATTCGTTTGTCGAACCCGGTTCGGTATTTGCTCTCCCGGATAGCTTCAACTTCGACGACTACATCGAAACCGAACGGGAGCTTTGGGCGCTCTTCCCGGAAACGGACGGTAAGAGAGTCAATTTTGTCCAGATCGGCCTGACTGCACAGATCTACGCTCAAACGGCGGATGATCTTTCGGAGCTCAGGGCCGACGAGACGTACATCCTGATGCCATGTGAGGACAATACGATGCGCCCCATTCGAATGCGGGCCTGTCGCAGGCTCACATTGAGCGAATACAGAATGGGCCACATGACCGCGGTCAAGCTGATCGGCAGAGTCAGCGAGGCCGGTGAGGTGATGCGCGAAGTGGGCTGCCAGATTCTGGGCGACGAAGTTCTCGACGAAGCACAGTCCCGCATTTCCGGCGACCGCTCCTAGCGCAGGCGCCTACTCGAACTGGATTTTCGACAAGTCCGCGGTCGGCTTCGGGTAGTGCATCTTCATCTTTTCCATGGCTTGAACAATCACCTCTGAGACAGCCAGATTGCGGAACCACTTCCGATTAGCCGGAATCACGTACCAAGGCGCCTCGGCCGTGCTGCAGTGGTTAATTGCGTCCTCGAAAGCCGCCATATAGTCATCCCAGTATTTCCTCTCTTCCACGTCCGCCTGGGAGAACTTCCAGTTCTTCTCCGGGTTCTCGATGCGCTCCTCAAATCGCTTCTTCTGCTCCTCCTTGCTGATGTAGAGGAAAAACTTCAGAATCTTCACGCCGTTGTCGCTCAGCATGCGCTCGAAATCGTTGATCTCGCGGTAGCGCCTGCTCCAAACCGCCTTGGGAACAAACTGGTGCACCCGGACCACCAGAACATCTTCATAATGGGAGCGGTTGAAGATCACCATTTCTCCCGTTTGCGGCGCTTCCTTGTGGATACGCCAAAGGTAATCGTGACGTTTCTCCAGGTCGCTTGGCACCTTGAAGGACACCACGCGGCATCCTTGTGGATTCAGACCGGTCATCACGTTGCGGATGGTGCCATCTTTCCCTCCGGCGTCGATTCCCTGAAGCACAATCAACACGCCGCGCTGGTTTTCCGCGTAAAGCAGCTGCTGCAGCACGGCGAGGCGGTCCAGGTTCTTCTTCAGTTGGAGCGCCGCCTGTTCCTTGCTCTTGATTCCGCCGTCGAAAGCGGGGTCGACATTATCCAGCTTCCATTTCGAGTCCGGTCTGACAATGAGTTGATCAATTAGTTTTGACATGCCGTTGCCACAACAGCCTATCACTTTGAACCCCGGATTTTGAACCCCGGATTCAGCATTCTTGCGAACACCGCGGCCGGTTGGTACACTATTGGTTTAGAAGTTCAGGGAGAATTCTGTCTTATGGCAAAAGTATGCGAAAAATGTGGCCGCGGGCCGCAGTTCGGCAACAAAGTCAGTCACGCACATAACATCACCAAGCGCCGCTGGAACATTAACTTGAAGGAAGTTCGGGCCATTGTAACCGGAGGCACCAAGCGCATTCGGGTCTGCACCTCCTGCATCAAGAGCGGAAAAGTCCTCAAGGCAGCCTAGTTTACCGCCAGCGATTCCCGCTTGATGCTGGCAAGCTTTAGAGCCGCCAGCGTGCGAATCACCGGCCAGGCCGGATCCACTTCAAACTTCTTTTGGGCAAACCGGGCCGACGACGGATACTCATGGTGATTGTTGTGCAGTCCTTCGCCGCCCGTTAGCCAGGCGACCCATTTCAGATTGGTTGCCTGATTATCGAAGTTCCTGTAACCCACCGTGTGGCAAACGCTGTTGATAGTGGAATTCAATAGAATATAGGCCACCGCGTGAAAAGCCCACGCCGCCGCCCCCCACTGGATGCCAAAGAAAAGCATGAATAGCGCCAGCCCTCCCAGTGCGCCGAAATTCAATTTTGGGATCCGGTCCAGGATAATCGTCCTGTAGTCGGGAGTGTATTTTTGAATGGTCGCCGGATTTTTCGTCTCTCGCCGGTAGTACAGCACGTTGCCGAAAAGGACCTTCCACATGCCCAGGAGGTACGGACTGTGCGGATCGCCATCCTTATCCGAGAAGTGATGATGCTTCCGGTGTACCGCCACCCACTCCCGTGGCGAGATCCCGGTGAAAAGCATGATGTGCAGGTGCATCCAGAACGCCAGCCAGGGATGAAACTCCACCCCGCGATGAGTCAGCGAACGATGCAGGTACATGGTCGTGAAGAATACCGACGTCTGCAATATCGCGATCGTGATGATGAGAACGTATAAGAGGTGCAATATGTGTGATGATACAATAGAAAACTTTCGGGGAGACAATAGAAAACGATGCGTTTTGTAACATTCCGCCGCGGCGGAGCTTTGCCGGAGCCGGGCGTACTCAAGGGCACGAAGGTCATTGGACTGAAGTCCCTGGGCTACAGCACCCTGATCGAGGTGATCGAGAATTGGGACGATGCCCGTTCCCAGGTGGAAGGCCTGCTCAAGGATGCAATGGCCGACGCGTATCAGGATTTGAGCGCGGTCCATCTGATGGCGCCCATTTTGCGGCCGAGCAAACTGCTCTGCGTGGGTCTGAACTACCGTGATCACGCCATTGAGTCCAAGATGGAGATTCCCAAGGTACCTACCATCTTCAGCAAGTTTGCCTCGTCCATCATCGGACCCGGCGAAACGATCATATTACCCAAGAAATCGGAAAAGCCGGATTATGAAGCCGAATTTGCGCTGGTGATTGGCAAGGGCGGCAGGCATATTCCTGAAGACAAGTGGAAGGATCACGTCTTTGGCTATACAATTCTGAACGACGTCAGCGCCCGCGACTATCAATTGGCAACCACCCAATGGCTGATGGGCAAGACTTTCGATACGTTTGCTCCCATGGGGCCAGCCGTGGTCACTGCGGATGAAGTCTCAGATCCGCACAATCTGGACATCAAGATGACGGTCAGCGGCGAAGTGCTGCAGAATTCCAACACCAAACACCTGATCTTCAACATTCCGACTTTGATCTCCTACATTTCCAGTGTCTGCACGCTGGAACCGGGCGACATTATTTCCACCGGAACTCCGGCAGGTGTCGGACTGGGCTACAATCCGCCGCGCTGGCTGAAGCCGGGTGACGAATGCGTGGTCAGCGTTCAGGAACTGGGCGAACTGCGCAATCCCTGCGTGCTCGAAGCCTAAGATCCAACCGAGCCCGGGGTCCCGGCGCTATTGCTACCGCCCGGACCCGGGGACTGTTGTCCCCTGATGAAAGACTATCTGCCATCGGTTCTCGCGGTGAATCCAAACGGAACTCCGCAGTGACTCGGTAGCGGCCCCTTGTCCGGCGCGAATCGCCCGGTAAGTCACCAGCGCCGCATTGTTCGCAAGCATTCTTACCTGAAAATTCTTCATAGAAAGCGCTGCCGGGGCTTCGCGTTGCAACAGGCCAATCATTTCCGCCTTTGAATACACACGGCCTGACGCTCCGAATTCAAGGAACTCATTGGCCAGCAGCAAAGCCACTCTTGCCGCATTCTTCCTGGTGGCAGTCTGGAGCAGTTCCTCCTCCAACTGCCGCAGAGTTTCAGAGGCTTCCATGAGAAACGGAGCTCGATATAAGGCGCTGGACGAAAACGAGAAACCGCCCTTCTATCTTCACCGCGCTCGTTTCGGAAAATCCAAGATGCACGGCGAGAGCCTCCACTTCAGGTCTCCACTCGGCGGGCATCGCGAACGCGGGCGGGAAAGGATGGGTTCGCCGTTCGGAGAAAACACGAATAGCCGCTTCCAACGTCCGGCTGTAGTCAAGGTCGCCAAACATCTCGATCATGAGGATGTCCAGGACGTCTCGGGCGCGGCCCGGGGAATGTGGAGAAGTGCAGGCGTGCAATTTCTGAGCTACCTGCTCGGAAAGGCTCAGACAACGGACTGGCGATATCACTGCCAAGCCAAGTTCCGCCAAACCGTGTACGCTCGGCTCTACTAAATCGACTTCCAGCGCTCGCGCCGGTCCAAGATCTACCTCAATGGTTTGCCATGAACGGGTTCGATAGAGGACGGCGACGTTGGCCCGGACCGTGTCCGCCTGCTCCATATCGCGAGTCTGAGCCCTGACCCGGAAAGTGAAGTCCTCGAAGCCTATAGCAACGGCACGCTGCAGCAAATCCAGCCGCCCCGCTCGCACGCCTTCGAGGCCAAGATCAAGATCCCTGGTCGCCCGGGCACGAGTGGCATAGCGCAACTCAAGCGCCACGCCTCCCTTCAGGTAATACGATCCGAGTATCCGTTCCCCCAGGGCCTTCTCAAGAACGCCGCAGAGGGCGAGAAAGGAGACCCACCGGCGCAGACGCTCCTGATCCAAACCCTGTTCCCGAGCCACTCGTGCGAGCCGCTTTTCAAGGCGCTCAACCGGTCCCGCACGAGGGTTCATGACGCGTGAAGCGAACCCAAATACCTTTGCAGACGCCCACGGAGGCGCTGCGCTTCGGCGGTGGAGATGAATCCCTCGCGGCGGGCGTCGGCAATAGCTTGCTTCGCCAGATTCACCCGAGTTCCGGAAGAGAGCAGATCCTCCACGGTCCGGGCGATCGAAGTTAACGGCAGACCTTCCACCGTCGCTATATCGCCGGGCTCCAAGTCCGCACGATGGACGAAGACGGCCTTTGGCGCTTCCCTCCTCAGCCGGGCTGCAGTGGGAACCGTCAGGTGGATGGCAGCAGGATTTGCATCGGAAATGCCATAGGCGACAAGCGCGGTTTCATGCGACAACGCAATGTTCATCGGGCCGCGGTGTGATTGCGCCCACAGCACCGCTTCCCGGTATTGCGAAAATCGGTTCAGCGGAATGTACGGAATTCTGTAGACTCCCCGCGCAGTGCGTTCCAGCCGGCCTCGCTGGGTGAGGCGCGCCAGAACCGAATCCTTGAAGCCGGCGTGACGAGCTTGATCGGAGGTGAACAGTCCGTCCTGTTCTCCCGCAAGACTTACGAGTTCGTCAAACCTGGTACGTGGCACACCCTCATCCTGACATATTTGACCGATCTTGTCAATTTCTTTCACAGTCAATTTAGTTCCATAATAGAACTAAATTGCCAGTTAGACCCGCTTCGCGTATTCATGGGTAATGTAGTCGCAGGCGCGCACCGTCAATGCCATCATCGTCAACGTAGGATTTCCGCAACCGCTCGAAACCCAAGCCGCTCCATCCGTCACAAACAGGTTCTCCACATCGTGCGACTGGCAATACTGATTCAGGACGCTGGTCTTGGGATCGTTCCCCATCCGCGCCGTGCCGATCTCATGGATGCAGTGCCCGATGGTGGAAGGTCTTCCCGTGATCTTCACGCCCTTGGCTCCCGCGGCCTCCAGCATCTCGGCCGCCTGAATCCGCCCGTCTTCGAAAATCTTCTTCTCGTTGTCGCTCCAATCGGCCGTCATCTTCAGAATGGGAATGCCGTAGGCGTCAACTTTTCCCTTATCGATTTCGACGAAGTTTTCCTTGCGCGCGAGGCATTCGCCCCAGAGGCCAAGGCTGATGCTCCAATGCCCTTTGCGCACAGCCTCCTTGTAGCTGGCGCCAAACCCCGGCGCGTCAAATTCAAACGTGGGGCTGCTGCCGCCCTGGTAGCCATATCCGCGAATAAAGCCGTTCGTCTCCTTATCCTTGACGTTACGGAATCGAGGAACGTAAATCCCATTCGGACGGCGCGGCATCCCGGCCCAGGGTTTTGCCTCCAGCATCGCCATCTCACCGCCGGCCCCGCCTTCGAAAATATGATCCATCAGGTACTTGCCGAGAGCGCCACTCGAGTTGCAGATTTCCGAATTCAGCAGCAGCCGCGTTGATTCCAGGGTGGAGGCACACAGCACAAACAACTTTGCCCGGACTTCCTTCGACTGCTTGGTGACCGCGTCCACGTAGGAGATGCCGGCGGCCTTGCCGTCTTTCATCATCACGCGCGCCGCCACAGCATCCGTCAGCAGCGTCAGGCGGCCCGTTTTCATGGCATCCGGCAGCGTAGTCGTAAGGCTGTTGAAATAGGAATGCGTGATGCAGCCGCGCTCACAGGGACCGCAATAATGGCACGGCTGCCGCCCATTGTGAGCCTTTGTCAACACGGCGCAGCGGCCGATGGTCATCACGCGGTCGAATTTCTCCTTCATGGACGCGCGCAGCATCTCTTCGCCGCACGTCATTTCCATTTCCGGCAGGAAGACGCTATCGGGAAGCTGCGGCAGATTCTCGGCGCGCCCGCTGATGCCGACGTAGCGCTCCACTTTCTCGTAGTAGGGCACCATGTCCTCGTAGGAAACCGGCCAGTCGACGTCGTAACCATCGCGGCTGGCTGCCTTGAAGTCGTGGTTGCCCATGCGATAACTCTGGCGGCCCCAACTGAGAGACCGTCCACCCAGCACGCGCTGGCGAATCCAACTGAACGGCTTCGCCTGTGTGTAAGGGTTCTCTTTGTCGTTGGCGAACCATTTGTAGTTGTACTCCGTGCAGGCATAACATTTGCTCTGAATGGGACGGTCTTCCATAATCTTCGGAGACCCGCCCAAATAGGGCAGCTGCCACGGCTGTACGTGTTCGGTGAAATCTTTGTCGCTGATTTTCTTGCCGGCCTCGAGCAGAGCCACCTTCAACCCGGCCTCGGTTAGCTGCTTGGCGGCCCAACCTCCGGTAGCGCCGGAGCCTATCACCACCGCGTCAAAAGGTTCTGACTTGGAACTGACCTGGAGCATACAAACGCAAGTATACTTGGTTCAAATGTCCTTCGCCGGTAAGCG
>JBDUEM010000271.1:0-10003 GCA_040002435.1 Bryobacteraceae bacterium | reverse complement strand
TTTCCACCGTCCGATATCTTCGTTAGTGGCGCGATACCAACCAAAGCCAATCTTGTCGTTCGTTACCACGGGACTGGCGTGCGCAAGCCCATCCTCCTCTTGGCCCACACCGACGTGGTCGAGGCCAAACGCGAGGATTGGTCGATGGACCCGTTTAGCTTCATTGAGAAGGACGGGTATTTCTACGGCCGCGGCACAGCGGACGACAAGTCGCAGGCCGCGATCTGGATTGCGAATCTAATCCGCTATAAGCGGGAGGGTTTCAAACCTGACCGGGATATCATCGTTGCGCTCACCGCCGATGAAGAGGGCGGCGGCCCATACAACGGTGTGGACTGGTTATTGAAGAATCACCGTGAACTGATCGACGCAGATTTCGCTCTGAACGAAGGTGGCGGCGGAATCTTGGTGAACGGAAAACGCGTTTCCAATAACATTGGTTTGGCTGAAAAGGTTTACTCGGATTTCACCATTGAAGTTGTCAACAAAGGCGGTCACAGCGCTCGGCCGGTTCCTGACAACGCAATCTATCACCTTGCTGGAGCCCTAACGCGTATTGGCACTTTTAATTTCCCTTATCGACTGAACGAGGTGACGCGTGCGTATTTTCAACAATCGGCCAAGCTTGAGAGTGGACAGCTCGCTGAGGATCTGGCCAAGGTAAGCGAGGGCTCAGTGGAAGCCATGCAAAGAGTATCGGCTGCTTCGGCGAATCTTGGCGCGATGATGAGAACGACGTGCGTAGCGACGATGCTAGAAGGCGGACATGCCGTGAATGCGCTTCCACAATTAGCCAGAGCCAACGTGAACTGCCGCATTCTGCCAGATGATTCTGTCGAGAACGTCCTAGCAACTCTCAAGAAAATAGTTGCCGATGAACAGGTTAAGGTCACGATCAAGACCGACGAAGGGAAGAGCCCCGCTTCACCGATGCGCCCGGACATTATGAAGGCGTTCAATCGTCTAACCGATACGATGTGGCCCGGGGTGATTGCACTGCCGACGATGGCTATTGGCGCGAGCGATGGCAGGTACCTTCGGGCGGAAGGCATCCCAACCTACGGCCTTTCGGGCTTGTTCAACGAGAGAGACGACGTCCGGGCGCATGGACGGGACGAGCGCAGGTCCGTGCAGGCTTTCTACGAAGGACAAACATTCATGTACGAAATCGTAAAACTGTTAGCAAAAGGCGGCGAGTAAGCTGCGTGCGCCCCAGCACTGTTTCGACGAGCTAGTCGGGCACTGCTGCATTTTGAAGTGGATGGCAGGTTGGCCCCGGTTGGTCGGCCATCCGTAAGTCGGCCCGGGCTCATGAGAAAACGCCAACGCCGAAAGCCGCGCGGCGTTTACTATTTGCTGGCGGGAACAGCCCTTACCACCAGCGATCCGGTTGGACGCAGTATCCACGAACGACACTGTAAGTTAGCGCCGATGGGACTCCACCCCCAGACCGCGCCGGACGCAAACAACGCGATATACACCCTCTCTCAAATTGGCATCGACGCCT
Source organism: Bryobacteraceae bacterium (assembly GCA_040002435.1). GTDB lineage: Bacteria > Acidobacteriota > Terriglobia > Bryobacterales > Bryobacteraceae > JANXXV01. The sequence continues at coordinate 8,496 of JBDUEM010000271.1, read as the reverse complement.
CCGCACATGAACCCCGCGGCGTTGGCGCGATTGACCTAAAGAGTTTCGATTACATTGTGGCCATGGATGCCAGTATCGCCAGGGAACTGCGCCCGATGTTAGCTGGCTCTTCAAGCGGCAAATTAAGAACGTGGAATATTTCAGACCCCTTTGGGGATGATCTAAGTAAATACAACATTTGTGCTCAGAGAATCTTGCGGGAGTTGAAAAAGTTGGTCGGAGCGCAATAGGCAAGCCCGAACAGACTTTCGTACTAACCACGAGCGCGACACGGCGAGCTGTTACGAGTCCACGCGTCGCGCGGAGAGCTTCTGTGACACTTCGTAGCTGGCATGCATTGCCGAAGCATTCGCTTGCTCCGGCACGCGCGCTTGACGTGTATCCCGGCGCCCTCAACCGTCCAGAAATTACCTGCGGATCGTCGTCCACAGGCCGTTCAGCCCTCCTTCCAGCACCTCCAACGCAATGCTCGGATACCCTTACACCTCGGATCGCACCGCGAAAAGCCTCGCCTCAGATGCCTGCTTCGATTCAATACCCATAGCCCTGCCGCGTCCGCCGCAAACGCGGGCGGCTTCCTTCAAACGTCTCTATCCGAAGTGACCCGGCGGTCTAGATCCCGCTGCGCTCCGAACTTTCTGCGCCGGGTCACTCCAGATAGAGTCATAGCGTTTCTGAGGACCAATGCACGTGAACGGCCTCATTGAGGTTTAGCAGCGCGGTGTGCATCCCGGCAGAACGTCAGCGCGCCGTGAATCTGGTCAATCCTTCTTGACCAACCCCAGTCCAAAGCTCTATTCGCATTTCGATCTCAGGTCAAGATCCCAGCGGGGATTTCCACGCCATCAAGAGAAGCGAGGGTACCGACGATTTCATCGGTGTTCACAATGGCACTCGCGTAGTTTGGGAGATTGACCCCGAGAGTGGCGTGCATGTGCTCATCGGAGTAGCTCGCGGTCGCGTCTTTCACGACCGTGACTTCATAGCCGAGCTCGGCGGCATAGCGAACGGTGGCCTCCACACAGGTGTGCGCGATCAGTCCTATGACGATGAGTTTGTGAATGCCGTGTTTCTTGAGCTGCAAATCCAGATCCGTGTTGGCGAACCACTCGAACACCAATGCTCCGCGGCCACGACATCACCCGCCTGAGGTTCGAACCCGGCGCGGATCTCACCGCCCCATGTGCCGTACTCGAAGGTCTTCCGCGACCATGCTGCCTTCTGAATCGGCGCAATGTACTTCCAGGTTTCGTAGTCGCCAGGACGATATCGCCGATGCATCGCATAGAAAACCCGGATACCGGTTTTTCGCGCCGCTTCAAGAATCTGCCTCATATGAGGAACACACTGGTTACCTTCGGCAACGGCCTTTATTCGATCCCATATTTTGCCGCCTTCGGAAATGAAGTCGTTATAAGGATCGATCACGACAAGTCCGGTGATCTCCTTCTCATAGGTGAGTTGTGGCATGCTTCCTCCGGTCAATCTCAACTTGTCGCAATGCATGCCGTTCGATGCTTTTTGCGAACATCGGCGTCTCCTGCCGGTTGCGGGCCTCTGAAATCGGTTTGCGGGCACCCCGGAAGACTTCAAACGGGATTCCTTGCCTGCCGAGGAAGTCCATCAAATCGGGAGTGGCAGAGCTTTGCACGGTATTTGTGAACTCGCACGTTTTGTCGTCGATCTTTCTGACCGCCAGGTCCCATGTCACGCCTATCTTGGTACGGCCGGTTGGCGTGAATACATCTGAGGTAGACACCAGTCTCATGTGATCCGGTTGACCGATCTCCTCGACGTAGGGCTGCACGATCATGCTACCGCCGAGAACCTCGACATTGATCGACATGCGCCGGCCGTCAGGGGCGGTCGTCGAACCGGCGGAATAGTGAGCCGGGGAGCACGCCTGGTACTCTGACTCGGGCAGCGTAAAGCACCAGGACGGAATATCGACCTTCTCAATCGGAGCGTTGATCCTTGCTGAGAAACTTGACTGAACCAAGGTGTTGTCTTCCATTTCCATTCTCCTTTGAATCATTTAGATCGGAATCGTTGTCACCCGTCTTAGCTTGGCGCGGAGCCGCCCAGCATCCGGGCCAAGTCCATTTCGGCGTCTCGGGTCTGCAATCCCCGTTTGAAAGCCGCTTGGATTAGGTCTTGCGCCTCGGGGTTGCGCAACCCTGCTCCGAAGACCTCGGAGTCACGGCGGAAGTCCTCGGCCGGCGCGAGCGCGATCGCATTGACCCGGTCCTTAATCGCGACATGGCCCGCCGCCGGAAAGCCGGCGATGCGATGAGCCAGCGATCTCACAAACTCACCGAGCTCTTCAGCGGGCAAAGCTCGATTGATCCAGCCATAGCGCTCGGCTAAGTCGGCATTGTAGTCCTCGGCACTCAGCATGACCTCGATCGCCCGCGCGCGTCCCATCAGGCGAGTGAGGTGCTGGACCCCACCCGTGCCCGGGATCACTCCGAAGGACGGCTCGAACTGACCGAACACAACCGACTCGCGCGCGGCGAAACGCATGTCGCATGCGAGCACAAACTCGCTACCGATGCCCCGTACGCGGCCCTCGATTTGAGCGATCGTCACGAGGCGGCTTGCGCTCAGGTGGTGGAACAGGAGGCCGACCGACTTTTCGTCCAGCTTCGCGGACTCCTCCCTCAGCTCATTGACCCGCGTCAAATCGACGTGGGAAATGAAATAGTCCCGGTCAGCACTCTTAAATACGAGGACGCTGACGGAAGGATCAGCCTCAGCTTGATGAATGAGGGAGCCCAGATCGCGGGCCAGTTCCGGCCCGAAAAGATTCATGGTGGGGCCGCAATTTCCACAAATAGCGCGGCCCCCTCCTTTCGTATAGCGAGCGTCTCGAAAGTCATAGGATCTCCTTGTGCGTCGCCTTTCGTTTCCTACTAGCGGAGTCCTCTGAAGCCCGCACGAACCTCTTCCGAGAAGAGCTTCGGCTGTTCCCAGGCCGCGAAGTGGCCGCCTTTCTCCACCTTGTTGTAATGGATCAGTTTGGGATAAGCCCGCTTTGCCCAGCTCTGCGGAGCAGGAAAGAGTTCGTCCGGGAAGACGCTCACAGCCGTCGGAACCACGACGCCTTTGACGGCGAAGAACGACGCGCCCTTGTTCTCCCAATAGAGACGAGCCCCGGAGATCGCGGTATTCGTCAACCACGTGAGCGTTATGTTATCGAGCACGTCATCGCGTGTCAGGCCTTCGGTCCCTCCGGCGAAGACACGCGCGATCATTTCGTAACTTGCCGCGTCGTGATCAAGGAAATATGCCGCGAGGCCGACCGGTGAATCCGCGATTCCGTACAGCGTCTGCGGCCGCAATCCCATCTGGAAGGCGTAACCGATGCCCGTGGCATAGACGTGACTCAGTCGGTCGTAAGCGAGCTTCTCTTCGGCCGTGAGATTCTCAGGCGCCGGCTTGCCGGTGAACGCCATCCCGTCGATATCAGGCGGAATCACGTTAGGCATGTTGGTGTGAATGCCCAGCAATTCCGGCGGCGCCTGCACGCCCATTGTCTCGGTGATCACTGCGCCCCAATCGCCACCCTGCGCCACGAACTTCGTGTAGCCGAGGCGCTTCATCAGCGCGGTCCAGGCGCGAGCGATGTGGGCGGGGTCCCAGCCTGTGGTGGTCGGCTTGCCAGAAAAACCGTAGCCCGGCATCGACGGAATCACGACATCGAACGCATCGGATGCGTTTCCGCCGTGTGCGGTGGGATTGGTCAGCGGATCGATGATCTTCATCTGTTCGGTGATCGAGCCGGGCCATCCGTGCGTAACGATCAGCGGCAGCGCGTTTTCGTGTTTCGAACGGACGTGAATGAAGTGAATGTCCAGCCCATCGATCTCGGTGAGGAACTGCGGAAGGGCGTTCAACTTCGCTTCGATCTTGCGCCAGTCATATTCGGTCGCCCAGTAGCGCGCCAGCGCCTGGGTGGTCGCGAGCTGCACGCCCTGCGTCGCGTCTGTGACGGTCTCACTTTCAGGGAACTTGGTCGCGTTGATACGCCTGCGCAATTCAGTAAGTTCCGCTTCGCGAACATTCACGTGAAACGGACGAATAGCGGGGGTCATGTCGTGTTCTTTATCCTTTGAAGTTGAGTTCCCCGCGCTCGGGGTACACCCCAAAAAGGCAATCCGGAAGCCATTCAATAACTCACTGCAAAATAATGAGATAGCAGTATTTTCGCGGTTGTGACTTTGGCGAATCCGGCGAATGTGGTGATTCTGGCGAGGCTTTAGCTGAATTTAAAGTGGCTCTTGTGAATATTCAGGGCTCGGATCTTGTGTTCCAGTGTCGAGGGCGGAATCTGAAGCACGGCGGCAGCTCCGGACGGCCCGGAGACGCGGCCTCGGCTCGCGACCAGGGCAGCTTCGATAATCTCCCGCTCAGTCCGCGGTTCTCGCTCATTACGCATCTCTAGCTCTGGCGCCGGTGCTGCGATTCGCGGGGTCACCTGAGACGATTCGTTGGAGAGCCATACATCGTCGACTGCAAAGACGTCACCGGAACTCAGGATCACCGACCTTTCGATAACATTCTGCAGCTCGCGAATATTGCCCGGCCAGTCGTACGCCTGCAACCGCTCCAGGGTCCTCTTTTCGATGGTGCGGATGCTTTTCCCAGCCTTCTTGCCGTAGCGCTGAACGAAGTACTCAACCAACATCAAAATGTCTTCTTTACGTTCTCGAAGCGGAGGCGTTTCGATGGGGAATACGTTGAGGCGATAGTAGAGGTCTTCGCGGAACCTTCCGTCCGCTATTGCGGTTCTCAGGTCCCGATGCGTGGCAGCAATGACGCGAACGTCGACCTGGATCGATTGCGTACCCCCGACTCGCTCGAATTGCCGCTCCTGGAGGACCCTCATGAGGGCGACCTGCGCGTCGGGCGGAATGTCACCGACTTCATCCAGGAAGATGGTGCCGCCATCCGCTAATTCAAAGCGGCCGACGCGCCGCTGCATCGCTCCGGTGAAGGATCCCTTCTCATGGCCGAACAATTCCGAGGAGATCAGTCCCGGCGCTAGTGCGCCGCAGTTCACGCTGACGAAAGCTCGGCCGGATCTCTGAGATCGCTTGTGGACGGCGCGGGCGATCAGTTCCTTGCCCGTGCCGGTCTCCCCTATGATCAACACGGACGAGCCTGTGGGAGCCACCTTGCCTACCCGGGAAAGAACCGTCTGCAACGTCTTCGAGGAACCAATAATTTCCTCAAACATGGACGCCCGGTCTACTTCGTCCCGCAACGCTAAATTTTCCCGATGGAGTCGATCCTTGAGTGCCAGGATCTCGGCTTCGCGCTCCTGGAGCTTGTGATAAAGACGGGTGGTCTGGTGTAGCAGTTCCTGGCTCGCGTTCAGCTTCTGGCGTTCGAGTTCGGCTTCCATCCGCAGCCTTTCTTCGCGCTCCGCAGTCTCGCGACGAAGCTTTGCCAGCTTGAGGTGCACCTCCACGCGCGCCGTCAGCTCACGCGCCGTGAACGGCTTCACGAGATAATCGTCTGCTCCGGCGTGCAATCCTTCGAGTCGCGACTCTTCACCTGCGCGAGCAGAGAGCAGGATGATGGGTGTGCTGGCGAGAACCGCATCTTCACGTACGGCTCGCAGTAAGCCGAACCCATCTAGTTGTGGCATCATCACATCGGTCAGTAGCAGGGCTGGCCGCAGGAGCCGCGTGGTCTCCAGCGCCTGACGGCCATCTGAGACGGTATGCACCTCATATTGACCGCCCAGCAGGTGTCTGAGGTATCTGCGCATATCGGCGTTGTCGTCAGCCACGACGATTAGTTCGCGGCCCGCTGCGGGTTCTGGCTGCGGTAAGGGCGCTAATGATGCGGACTTGGGAAGCGCCGTTACGTCGACTGGGCTCCACTCGTCCGGCAACCACCGCTGCGCTTCCTCGGCGTACACAGCGGCTCGTACTCCTGTGGAGGTAATCGATCGCGCCGCCTGAGTGTGCTCCTTGGGCAAGTGAGCCGTGCCGCGAGGAATCGTCACTGTGAACGTACTGCCCTGACCGAGTATGCTATCCACCCGCACGTCGCCGCCATGCAGTCTGACCAGTTCCTGCACGAAGGCCAGGCCAATCCCGGTGCCTTCGTACGTGCGTGCATGAGTGCCTTCGATCCGATGGAAGCGCTCGAAAACCCGCTCACGGTGCTCCTCGGGAATCCCCACCCCGGTATCGCAGACCTGCAATTCAACAGCATTCTCCGTCGACTGCATGGTGACGGTTACGGACCCTTCGAAGGTAAACTTGAACGCATTGGACAGAAGATTCGAGACGACCTTCTCCCACATGTCACGGTCGACGTGCACGGGTTCGCCGATGGGTGGGCATTCCACCGCAAATCGCAGGCCCGCATTCTCCATCGCCGAACGGAACACGCTCGCGATTTCCGCAGTGACCCCGCTGAGGTCCGTCGGTTCATAGACCGCCTGTACGCGTCCGGCCTCGATCCGCGAAAAATCCAGAAGCGTGTTGACAAGCTTGAGTAACCTAAGCGCATTGCGGCGGACCGTGACCAACTGCTCGTATCGTTCCGGACTGAGCCGCTCGCGGGCTTCCGGCAACGCTTCCTCAAGTGGGCCCAGCATCAGCGCAAGGGGCGTGCGAAACTCGTGGCTGACATTGCTGAAAAACGCAGTCTTGGCGCGATCGATCTCGGCCAGAGCCTCCGCGCGCCGACGCTCCTGCTCATGCGCGCGTGCGCTGGCCAACCCGATGGCGATTTGTTCGGCGATCCGGCGAACGAATTCGCGGTAGGCGTCGTCGAACGCGCGCCCTGGATGGATTCCCAGCACCAGGAACGCCGCCGCCTCGCTATACTCGCGCAAGCGGATGGGCAAAACCGTGGCTTCTTGCGGAGGCGATGGCCAGCCAGGGATGGACAGCGCCGAAGCGCGGCGACCCAGTTCCACCACGAGGCAATCCTCCGACAGTGCGGTATGGAATCGCCAGATGCTCTCGCTGTTGCAGTCGATGACTGTTGGATGCAAGTCGTCGATTTCCGCGCTGACGCTCGCTAGACGGGCTTGGCGTTCGACCGCCCGATACTCATAAAGAAATGCGAACGGGACGCTCTGTCGATGTTGGCCAAGGGTTTCCGCGCTGACGCGCCAAACTTCCTCCTCATGTCGCGCTTCAGCAGTTCGCGAGGCCAGATCACGGAGCACCTGCCTGCGTCGATCCTCGATGACCCGTTCCGTGCTCTCCAGGCATGCGGTCAGCACGCCGCCGACACTGCCGTTGTCGTCTCGAATTGGGCTGTACGAAAACGAGAAGTAACACTCTTCGAGGTAGTTGTTACGGTAGAACGTGAACATCTGGTCGGTTAGCTGACTGGCGTCCTGGCCGTGCGTCATCACCCTGTCGAATCGCGGCCCGATGTAATCCCATGCCTCGGGAAGCACCTCGGGTTTGCTGCAGCCCAACGCTGCGGGGTGCCTGGTTCCGATCAGGGCTGCGTAGGCGTCGTTATAGAGCATCTTGTAGGCTGGTCCCCAGCAAATGAGCATTGGATATCCAGAGCCCAGTATTACGCGAACGCAGGCTCGCAGCGATTGCGGCCACTGCTCCAGTGGGCCCAAAGCCGTCGCAGACCAGTCGAGCGCGCGCATCCTTGCGCCCATCTCGCCGCCTCCGGCGAATACCGACTCAATCAACTGCGTTTTGATGAGATCCATGGCGGAATCCCTCGATTCGGCCACGGCACTCTCAGAGGTGCACAACCGAATAAATCTATTTTCGCTCGTCATCGACGCGATTGTCGTAGGTAGCGCCTGCTGCCTCGCCTGGCAGGCCTTTCAGGGCAGTACGAACTCTTTGGAGACGAAACCGCTCATGTTGCAGCCGGCAATGGGATGGTCTGCAAGAAGAAGCAGTCGTGCTTCAGAAGGTTGTCTGCCCAAAAGTACCTAACACCTGCGGTCCCTTTTTACCGTAAGCATCGAACTCCCGGATACGCCGCTCAAAGTGGTAGGTCGTCGGAAGTCGCCGGTGTTCGGCGACTCCGGTCGGATCACGCGCAACCCGGACTGAGCGCTCGTGGCGTCCGCGCTGTTTGACCTCCTTTCGGATCGCCGACAACCCCCTCCAATGTTGATAGACGGAAGGGCGTTTAGATGCCTGCTTCGATTCAATACCCATAGCCCTGCCGCGTCCGCCGCAAACGCGGGCGGCTTCCTTCAAACGTCTCTATCCGAAGTGACCCGGCGGTCTAGATCCCGCTGCGCTCCGAACTTTCTGCGCCGGGTCACTCCAGATAGAGTCATAGCGTTTATCGGTACCGATCTATCGAATTTAAGAGAAACGAACCGCACGGGAGCAAACACCCGCGACTTACCGTAAAACCCGGCAATCCAATTACAAATGTGACTTCCGCCGCAGCCCCCGCAGAGCACAGAGCCTATGATGCAAAGCCCCGTGTGTAGGGGGTATTCGGCGGCCGCGGCCCGGTTTCAAACATCGGCCCGTG
>JBDUEM010000270.1:0-10052 GCA_040002435.1 Bryobacteraceae bacterium | reverse complement strand
ATAGGCGTCTACATCCATGGTGGCATCAATTTCGCGCAGGTTGGTTTGCACCAGGCGCACCGGCTGATCCATCCACCAGCGCGACGATTCAGCGCCCTGCAAAATCATCGCCGCACACAGGATGGTAAAGAAAAGTCGCACATCGATCCTAAAACGTCGCGATGGGATTGATAGGTGAACCGGTGCCGAGCGGAATCGCAAGCGGCGACGCGGTCAACTGGAATTCCCAGCGGTTACGGGAGGCGGCGGCCGCGCTGAGGGCTTCCAGATCGCAATTGTCGAACATCGGCGTACCCATTGCGATCAGTAGCAGTTGGTGCATGGGAAAGGGGATGCCGGCTACGGGAGACGGCATCAGTTCGCCGTGCGTGTCACTGCCGACCATGGCCACGTCCCGCTGGTGAAACCACCGCGCGCAGGTGACATGCATTCCCGCGGCGGCCAGTTCCGTGTTCCATTGCCCTTTCTCCGCGCGCCGGGCCCAGCGTCCAGTGCGGATGAAAACGATGTCGCCCGAACCTACTTTGATGCCGGCTTTCTTTTCCCACGCATCCAGGTCCGCGGGGTAGATGGGAGTAGAGAGCTCCAGGTATTTCACACCCTTCAAACGCGGTATGTCCATCAGGATTCCGCGCGAAACAAATCCGTTCTTGAACGCAGTCACCGCCAGTTGTTGCGCGCCGCGATTGTTGATCTCAGCTTGCGGGTAACCGTTGTAGGTCGTGCCGCCATGGACCATGTGCGAAAGCGAATCGAGATGGGTGAGCACCAGGCCGTGGTAGTCGAACGTATACGTGTCCATGGCGAACATAGGATTCGCGTCGGTCCCCGCCGACGTCATCTTGTGCACGAAGGGCTTGGAGTTTTCCACGGACTTCACAGTGTCGGCATCGCTGGAGAGGGACACTGAAAAGCCTTCCGTGACAAGGGCAGCCGCGGCCTTGCGTTTGGCGGGAGTGATCAGATTCACGGTTCCCATCTGGTCAGCTTTGCCCCACCGGCCCCAGTTCGAAAGTTCCTTCATCCAGCCTTCTACTGTGGCTTTATCCATCCGCTGCACCGGCTGCGTGAAGGCCGCGATCTGGAAAGCGAGGAATGCAAGCAGTAGAAACAGTTTCATTGGAAGGCTAGTCGCCAGCCACGGGGCTGGTCTTGTTGAGTGAGACCCGGCGGCGATTGAGCAATACGCTAAGGTCATCGAAGACGGAGTAAGCCACCGGAGTGACAATCAGCGTAAGGAGTAACGACAAACTTTGTCCGCCGATAACGACGATTGCAATGGAACGCCGTTCTTCAGCGCCTGGACCCGCGCCAAGAGCCAGCGGCAACATGCCCGCTACCAGCGTCAAGGTGGTCATCAGGATGGGCCGCAGCCGGTCTCGATTGGCCTGCATGATCGCTTCGAACCGCGGCATCCCTTCGTGGCGCAGGCTGTTGGTATGGTCCACCTGCAAAATGGAATTTTTCTTTACGACGCCGAACAGGACAAGAATACCCAGGGCCGAGTACATGTTCAGCGTGTCATGAAAGACCCAGAGCGAGAAGAAGCCGAACGGGACCGCCAGCGGCAAGCTCAGCAGGATAGTGACCGGATGAACCATGCTCTCAAACTGGGACGCGAGAATCATGTACATGAAAACCAGCGACAGCGCAAAGGCGAGGATAAATTCCCTCATCGTGCGGTTAAATTCCCGGCCGCGGCCGACGACAACGGTGGAGTAGGCAGCGGGCATATTGAGCGCCTCCGCAGCCTTGAACATTTCCGGTAGACGATCACCGAGCGCGTAACCCGGGGCAATGTTGGCGCGGATGCCCACCTGCCGTTGACGGTCGAGACCCTCAATGCGATACGCGGACATACTTTCTTTCAACTGGACCAGGTTATCCAAGCGGACCAGTCCCCCTTTGGTAGAGGGAACGTAGAGCTTTGAGATGGTGTCCATGGAGTTGCGGTCCGTGCCTTTCAGCCTGATCTCAACGTCATATTCGTCAGCCACCGCTTCATCGCGGAATCGTGAGACCTCATCGTCTCCGCCGACCATCATGCGAAGAGAGGACGCTATGTCAGATGCGTCCGCGCCAAGATCCGCGGCACGGTCGCGATCAATGGTTACCCGCAATTCGGGTTTGTTCAGCCGGAGCGTGGTGTCTACATCGACAAGCCCAGGCGTGCGCATCGCCGTCTGGCGCACGCGTTCGCTGAAGTCGTTCAGCATTACCAGGTCCGGGCCGCGTATGACGAAGTCGATGTCATAGGGCGCGGTGCCCTGGTTCAAGGTTTGCAGGTTACCCACGCGGACCCGAAGATCTGTGAATCTGCGGAGATGTTCGCGGATGGTTTGCATGACATCGCGCTGCGAGTAAATTCCTTTGAAGGCGTCGGCCGGCTTGCCTTCCAACGTCTTTCGTAACAGGCGGGTGATGGAGAAAACGCGGTCGTCGGAGTCTTCCAGGCGAACATAAATCCGCGAATTGTTCACGGCTTGCAGATAGCCGGTTCCGGCAATGGCAACCACGTGGCGCACGCCGGGCAGCGTCTTGAGATCCGCATAAACCCTGTCCAGAACGTCTTCCATCGCCGCGAGGCTGGTGCCCTCCGGCGCCGAGACACTCATTTCGAATTCGCCCTCATCCACATTCATGGGGATGTATTCCTGCCCCACCATTCTTGAGAGTGGAATCGAGCTCAAGATGACAACCAGGGCGAAGGAGCAGATCAGCACGCGGTGGTTCATGGCCCACCCGAGCATCCGCATGTATGTGTTCTCGATCCAAAGGTAGAAGCCTCGCCGGGAACCCGCGTCGTCTGCAACGTCCTTGAGGCGGAGCAGCCTGGAACTCATCATCGGTGTGAGGCTGAAGCTCACGATGAGCGACACCAGGATGGCCACCGCGGCCGTGACGCCGAAGGAGTACAAGAACCTCCCTGAGATGGAGGACATGAACGAGACCGGAAGGAACACCACGATGAGGCTCAGCGTTGTGGCCATCACCGCGAGTCCAATGTCGCGCGTGGCGTGAACCGCGGCCTGCATCGGCGGCATGTTTTTCTCTTCAATGAACCGGAAAATATTTTCGAGTACAACGATGGCATCGTCGATCACCACGCCGACCATCAATACCAGCGCCAGCATGGTGATATTGTTCAGCGTGAAATGAAGCCAATACATCGCTCCAAACGTTGCGATGACCGAGGCCGGTATGGCAACTCCGGCGATCACCGTCGCCCGCCAGTTCCGCATGAAGAGCAACACCACAAGAGACGCCAGGATAGCGCCGAGGATCAGATGCATCTGAACCTCATGGAAGGCAGCCTCAATGTAGCGTGACTGGTCCTGTACGACATCAAGGCTCATCCCGGGCGGTAATAGCTGGCGCACCCGATTGAGCCGCGCCTTGACGTTGTCGATGACGTCGATGCTGTTGGCGCCCGCCTGGCGCCGTAGTTCGATGGCTACCGCGGGATTACCGTCATAGCGCGCAGAAGTCCGCTGCTCCTTGTGTCCGTCCTCGGCATAACCAATATCGCGGATGCGGATTGGCGTGTTCCCGATGGTGGCGACCACGAGATCGTTGAACTGATCCGGGTCAGGAAACCGGCCCAGAGTGCGCAATACCAATTCCCGATGCCCCTGATCCACTCGGCCGCCCGGAATGTCGGAGTTCTGCCGGGCCAGCGCATTGCGAACCTGAAGGATAGGGATCTTGTAGGCGGCAAGGCGATCGGCATCCACCCAGACGTTGATAGCGCGCTTTTGCCCGCCATTGATGACGACCTGCCCAACACCTCCCACGGATTCGATGGAGTCCTTCACTCCGCGGTCGGCCACTTCATAAAGTTCACGCGGAGTCTTGTCACCGGAGAGTACAAGGGTGAGAATCGGCGAAGCGTCCGCGTCGAGTTTCTTGATCAGTGGCGGCTTGGCATCGCGCGGCAGGAGAGTAATGACGCCGGCGACGGAATCGCGAATGTCCTGCGCGGCCACATCGATATTACGGTTCAGGTTGAAAGTGACAGTGACGATGGACAGCGACTCGGTGGAGGTAGCGCGAATATCGTCGATGCCTTCGACCGTGGCCACGGCGTCTTCAATTCTTTTGGTGACGGTGCTCTCGATCTCTTCGGGCGAGGCTCCGAGCAACGTGGTGCGAACGCTGATGATGGGAAGATCGACATCGGGAAAGCGATCCACGCCGAGTCGAGTGTAGGAGACCGCGCCGATCACCACCAGCGCCATGATCAGCATCACGGCAAAGACGGGACGGCGAACGCAGACTTCAGCAAGTTTCTGCATGCCTATTCCACCCGCACCTTCTGTCCCTTGGTGTAGCGGTCTTCCGCCTTCCGAACCACGGCCAGACCAGGTTCCAGACCAGCCACCACTTCCAACCTTTCGCCGGGAAGATGACGGCCTGTCTTGATGATGCGGTCGTCCAGTGAATCACCTTTGACGACGAACACCCGCTCGGTTCCCGCGAAGACCTGTACTGCTTCACTGGGAATCGCGAGGCCCTGGGCCCCGGAATCCACCGTGATGCTGGCTTCGGCAAATGAGCCGGGGCGAAGGAAGCTGTCCTCATTTGGAATTTCGGCTTCCAGCGTGAGCGACCGGCTCTGCGCATCTATAGCTGGACTGATGCGCACGACACGGCCTGTCCTGTTGATTTTCACTCCCTGCAAGTGAACGTCGACGGCCTGGCCCATCCGGACCCTGCTGGCGACTCGCTCCGGAATTTCAAGCCGCAGACGGATGGGATTCTGACGGACGATCGTCACAATGGGAGAATTCACCGCGAGATACTCACCGAGCGAAGCCTGGCGCTTGGTCACAGAACCGGAGAATGGAGCGCGGACCGTGCAGTCGTCCAGGTTCTGTTGCGCGAGAGCCAACTCCGCGCGCCGCTGGCTGAGCAGGGCCTGCAACTGCATCACTTGCGCGATAGCAGACTGGCTGGCGGCTTCGGCCGCCTCGCGCCGAACCCTTGCTTTGTCGTACTCAAAACGCGACAGGACCCCTTCTTTGTTCAACTGCGCGCTGGTGTCATAAACCAGCCGGGCCTCCTGCAGCGCCGCTTCGGCTTGCTTGACGATAGCCGTGTTGCCGGGAACGACGTCGTCATTTGAGCGGTCCAGAATGCCCAGTTGGGCGCGCGTCTGATTCACCAGCGCATTCGCCTGGCGGACGCGAAATTCATAGTCGTCCCGTTGAATCTCAGCCAAGACCTGGCCGGCCTGTACTTTGCTGCCGAGATCCACAGGCAGTTTCGCGGCGCGCCCCGAAATTCGGGCGCCGATGGTGGCCATTTCCTCGGCTAGTAGCTCTCCGTTAGCGGTAATGACTTCCGGAATCGTCTCGAGCGTGGTGCGAAATACGTGCACGGGTACGGTGTTTCCGCCCTTGGCGGCGACTTCGGTATTTGAGTACGGTCCAGTGCATCCACAAATGACGATGGCAAGAAAAAGAATTAGTGTACCTTTATACATTCACTTGCAGGTACTTTATCACGGCATCTGAGGGCTATCCCCACCAGCGTTCGCCTTCTGCAAGATGCGCCTTCACCGTATCCGGATTGAGCTCAATTCCCAGGCCCGGCTTCTCTGTGATGCGGATAAAGCCGTCTTTAATATACGGGCCATCGGCAATCATCACCTGATCCATCCATCCTCCTTGGCCGGTGATGGTTTCACAGGCGATGAAGTCACGAATGGATCCCGCCCACTGGCAAGTGGCCCAGGTGTGGATCTGGCTGCCCGTGTTGTGCGTCGCCATCGGCAGGCCGAAAACATGGGCCATATCGGCGATGCGCTTGGTTTCGAGGAATCCGCCGGAGTTACGCAGGTCCGGATGCAGGATGTCGCACCCCTGATTCAGAATAAAATCCTTGAAGCCCTCGCGCCGGGTGAGGTTTTCGCCCGTGCAGATGGGAACCTTTGCGCTGGCGCAGAGGCGTTTCCAGGAATCGGAATAGTCCACGGGCAGGGGGTCTTCCAACCATACAGGCTTGATGGATTCCACAGCCTCGGCGATCTGGATAGATGTCCGCAGGTCGTATTCCCAATGGTTGTGAACCATCATGTCGTGGTCCCAGCCGATGGCCTCGCGGCAATTCTCAAATCCCCGGCGGAGATTGATTAGCTCGCCGGTGGACAACATACGGTTGGCGAGATCACGGCCCTGGTCGGTCCTGGGATCTGTGTGGGGAAATCCAAACTTATGACAGGTGAATCCGGCGGGGTCGGCCTTGACCTTCTGCGCCCACTCGCTGCAGGAGGCTTTGTCAAGCATATTGCGCGGGGCCGCGTGATCGTACACCCGCACTCTCTCACGGAACTTGCCACCGAGAAGGATTGTGGTCGGCACTCCCAGAATCTTGCCGGACAGGTCCCACAGCGCCATCTCGATGCCGCTGACCGCGCGCATGAACCCGTGCGCCGAACCGTCCGTACGAGTACCGCTGAGATTGCTGCTACCCTCGCCCATGGTGGTGTACAGCAAGTCGATTTCGAGAGGGTCCTTGCCGACCAGCCATGGCTTGAGTGCGTGAATCTGCTCTTTGACCCCTACACCCGGAGTGCCGTACGCTTCGGCGATTCCGTATGTGCCGTCGTCGGCGACAACCTTCACGAGAACATACGTGCGACCGCCTTTTAAGACCATGGTCTGCACGTCGCTAATGCGACGCCGTTTCTTTTCGGTCGCGGCGATCTGGTGATACCCGGTCAGAAATGGCGAGGTGGCGGCGAGGCCTAGAAAAGTACGTCGGTTCATTTGCGACAGTCTATCAAACAGGTTGCGGAAGCGATACAATGTTCCTGCTCTAAAGGGTCTTCCATGTTCAGATACCTGTTACCTTTCGTGTCGATCTCAGCCCTGGCGCTGGGCCAGACCAATCCTCGTACTTCACCGGAAGATGTCGCGGCAGGAGCGAAGACGTTTCGATCCCACTGCGCCACGTGCCATGGAATTCGCGGCGAGGGCGGCGTAGGTCCTGCTTTGGCCGCGGGACGTTTCTTCCACGGCAGCACGGATGCCGCGCTGTTGAAGAATATCTCCGATGGAATTCCAGGGACGGAGATGGCCGGACTGTTCTATTCCCCAGATCGCGTCTGGCAGATCATCGCTTATATCCGATCTCTGAATCAGAGCAATCAATCGAACTTGACCGGGGATATCGGGAACGGCCGGACGCTGTTCGCATCGAAGGGCTGCATGCGCTGTCATAGGGTTCACGGCGAGGGCGGCCGCCTGGGGCCTGACCTGTCGTCGATTGGAAAGTCCCGTTCGCCGGACAATCTTCGCGATTCCATTGTGAATCCGAACGCGGTGGTTCAGCCGAGATATTGGACAGTGGAAGCCAAAGGCAAAGACGGGGCGGCGTATTCCGGATTTCTGCTGAACGAAGACACTTACACGGCGCAAATTCTGGATTTTCAAGAGCGGCTGCGCACCATCAATAAGAATGTCCTGTCAACGTACAAAGTGAAGAAGGATTCGCGAATGCCTTCCTTCGGAAAGACTTTGACCGACGCGCAGATTACTGACATAGTGGCCTACCTATCCTCGTTGAGGCCGAAAGGGGATTCCGAATGAAACTGCGAATGGTTCTTCTGGCCGGCCTCGCCGCACTTTGCCTACAGGCGCAAGTGACATCTGAACGCTTGCTGAATGCGTCCAAGGAGCCGGGCAATTGGCTGACGTATTCGGGCGGCTATCAAGGCTGGCGATATAGCGCGCTGGATCAGGTGACGCGCGCGAATGCTGGCAAATTGAAGACAAAATGGGTTTATCAGATGTCTACCACGCATACCGTGGAAACCACCCCGCTGGTGGCGGACGGCGTAATGTATATCAGCCAACCGCCGAGTGATGTGGTTGCCTTGGATGCCGAGACCGGGCGTGAGTACTGGCATTACCGCCGCGTGCTGCCGCCTAAAATAAATGTGTGCTGCGGCCAGGTAAATCGCGGTGTCGCGCTGCTGGGCGACCGTGTTTTTGTAGGAACGGTGGACGCACATCTTGTTGCACTGGATGCGAAGACGGGCGAAGTTCTGTGGGATGTGCAGGTGGCGGACTACAAGACGGGTCACAGCATCACAGTGGCTCCGCTTGCCGTGAAGGACATGATCGTGTGCGGCATCAGCGGAGGCGAGTATGGCATTCGCGGCTTTCTGGATGCGTACGACCCGAAGTCTGGAAATAGAAAGTGGCGATTCTGGACGATTCCAGAACCTGGCCAGCCGGGCAGCGATACGTGGAAGGGCGACGCGTGGAAGACGGGGGGTGGCCCAACGTGGGTGACCGGCTCGTTTGATGCGGCGCAGAACCTGATCATCTGGGGAACCGGCAACCCGTCGCCCGATTGGAACGGCGACAACCGTCCGGGTGACAATCTGTTTTCGGACAGTGCGATTGCGCTGGACGCCGACACGGGGAAACTGAAGTGGTTTTTCCAGTTCGTCCCGCATGACGTGCACGATTGGGATGCAGTGCAGGTTCCGGTGCTGGTGGATGATGAGTGGCAGGGAAAGCCCAGAAAGCTGGTGTATTGGGCGCATCGCGGCGCCTTTTACTATGTGCTGGACCGGGAGACGGGCAAATTTCTAACCGGGAAAGCTTTCGCGAAGCAGACCTGGGCAAAGGGTTTGGATTTGAACGGCAAACCCATTCGGTTACCGAATATCGACCCCAGTACCGAGGGGACGTATGTTTGGCCGGGCGTGCAGGGGGCTACTAACTGGTATTCGCCGAGCTACAACCCGCTGACCAAGCACTTCTACCTGGCGGTATGGGAGAACCGCAGCGTGTACCGGAAAGGGGAGCAGGAATATAGCCCAGGGAACCGTTTTATCGGGAGCGTTCCGTTGATTGATCTGCCGGATGAACCCGGGCATGGCGCCATCCGTGCACTGAATCCGAAGACCGGCGAAATGATTTGGGATTATCCGCTGCACACCAAGCCATGGGCCGGAGTGCTGTCCACGGCCGGCAAGTTGGTGTTTGGGGGCAGCGACGAGGGCTACTTCTTTGGCCTGGATGCGGAGACCGGGAAGGAAGTCTGGCGGATGAACACGGGCGGCGCCATTCGGGCGAATCCCATTTCCTTCCTGAGCCAGGGCAAGCAACTCATTACGGTTGCGGCCGGCAGTTCAATCTTCACGTTTGAGCTAAGTAATTAGGGATCTTGGACGGCGGGTCCCCGGACTCGCAGACAGCCCCCGGGCTGGCGTTTGCAATCGGAGAAGCCGAAGCAGGGGCTTCGGCGCGGACCATGGCTCCGCCGTCCTAACTGATGATGGGCTCCAGGATACGAGCTGGGAATTCATCGGTGATGCGCTCGTTGCGCCCTTCGCGTTCGAAAACCAGATTGCGATGGTTCATTCCCAGCAGGTGAAGAATCGTCGCATGAAAATCATGAATGCTGACCGGGTTCTCCGCCGCGCGGTATCCAATGTCGTCCGTTGACCCGTAAACCGTACCGCCCTTGATGCCTCCGCCGGCCATCCATACGGAGAACCCGGAAGGACCGTGGTCGCGACCCGCGTTTGGACCGGGGTCCTGCGCAATGGGTAAGCGGCCGAACTCCCCGCCCCACACCACCAGCGTGTCTTGCAGTAGTCCGCGCTGCTTCAGATCCTTCAAGAGCGCCGCTGCCGGCTTGTCAGTCTTACCGCACGCGTAGTCCAGACCCTTCCGGATCTGATTGTGGTTGTCCCAGATCTGGCTTTCGATATAGACCTGCACCAGGCGCACGCCGCGCTCCACCAACCGCCGGGCCATCAGGCAGCGCCGGCCATAAGACGCCGTGCGATCTTCTTCGAGCCCGTACATTTCCTTCGTGGCTTTGGACTCCTTTGAGAGATCGAGGGCGTCCGTGGCGGCAAGTTGCATGCGCGCCGCCAACTCGTAGTTAGCGATGCGTGCCTCCAATTCCACGTTGCCGGCCCGCTCTTGTTGATGCGCCTCGTCCATGCTGCGCAGCAGATTGCGGCTCAGCTTCACTACCTCGCTGGGATACTCGTCCTTCGCATTCAGATTGAGGATTGGCGCTCC
>JBDUEM010000269.1:0-10098 GCA_040002435.1 Bryobacteraceae bacterium | reverse complement strand
CGCATTCCGAAGTCGAGTAGAGCCATCTCCAGAAACTCGGCGGGAGTGAGTGTTGGATTGAGAATCAGACTGAAGCGGAGGCGTGTAGATGGTATAAACTGTAAAACCCGGGCGAGCAGGGTGGTTTTCCCCGTACCGACTTCTCCGGTCAGCACGGCAAATCCTTTCCGCTCTAAAATTGCGTATGTTAAACCGACGAGACTTTCCCTATGTTGTTCTGTCAGGAACAGAAACGCCGGGTCGGGCGTCATGCTGAACGGGTTTTTGGGTAGTCCGAATGTCATGACTGTTTGGATGGAGCCAAGGGCGAAGGCGCCAAGTTATCGGGAGGGGGGAAGCAATGCGGCAGCCAAACTCTAAGGCCCTTAATACTAAGGTCTTAGACATACAGGAGGCACTGATAGTGCCACAGCTTCGGAAGTTATCCAAAAGTTTGGAAGAACCACCATCTTGTTAGTTCTTGCTGCCGGGAGCCTCTATCTGTTAACTTGCCGGACGCGTTGGAACTGCGCTTGCTCAAAGGAATACAGAAATGGTCTTTAGCGTTCAGGGCAGAACAAAACTAGCATAATGAGCCGCTTCTTTGAGTTTCTCGAGAAGATAAACAGCGAATCCACGGAGGTTCGGCCGAAAGCTGCGGTGACATCCGAAGCTCTCCACATCTTGCCGGTACTGCATCCGCCGCAAAATGGGGATCACCAGCCACAACCTGCGGAGCAGGTTTTTCAGTTAAGGCACGTCGAAGTTGATGAGGTAACTGTTGACCCCGAGACCAGGTTAGTGTTTCATACCGATCCCAGCAGCCCGGCCGCGGACCGGTTTCGTTTCATGCGAATGCGTCTTCGAACCCTGAAAGGGTTGGGGAAGCTGAAGAGCCTGTTGATTACAAGCGCATTGCCTCGGGACGGTAAGTCCACAATGTCTTTGAATCTCGCCACGGCGATGGCCGAAGGCGGGAAGCATTCTGTGCTTTTGATAGAAGCCGACCTCTATCATCCCAGCCTGTCTCAGAGATTGGGCCTCCCGGCCCGGCCTGGGTTGGCGGAATGTCTGGAAGGCGGGAAGGATCCAGTATCGCTTTTGCGGCGTCTCGAACCATTGCAGTGGTTTGTGCTGCAGGCCGGAACGCCGAAGGGGAACCCTACCGAGTTATTGCACTCTGAAGCGCTTCCTCGTGTCTTGCAAAGACTTGCTCCGTATTTTGATTGGATTTTGGTCGATTCGCCTCCGGTAGCGCCTCTTACCGACGCACTCTTAATTTCACAGCATGTAGACGCCTGTCTGATGGTAGTAAGGGCCGATTACACGCCTCGTGAAGCTGTTGAGGAAGCGATGAAGCTGCTTGGGCCGAAGAAAGTGCTGGGTATCCTGTTCAACGGAGTGGAAGGACTTAACCGGCTCTATTCTAAGTATTATGGATACTACGGCAAGAAGCGGTCCTAAATAGTCCCTTTACTTGACGGCTATCGTCACTCCTTCTGGGCTGCGCATCGCTCCAACCTGTATGGAAACCGGCACACCCCATGCTGGCAAAATACCATTGGGAATCCGGAAGTTGACCTGGAGCAAGTTAGATATCAATCCGGGCGAAGGTCCGGCATAGAGTAATTCGGCCGCTGTACCGTCAATTTGAATCGACACCGGCAATAGTGGTTTTCCGAAAGTAACATCGTCCGCAATTTGCGCATCCATGCCGGCTGGATCTGTTTGCCCGGCCCCTGTAGCAAAAAGCGAGACTACTGACCCACGCTGCGCGGGATTGAGAAATGAGTTTATGGAATAGTCTTCGTTGAGAATCGCACCCTGGCCCCATCCGCTGGAATCCAGAGTGAATATGGCAGGCGCTGCCTCGACTACCGGTAATATGAGTTCCGCCAGTTTCTGCCCCTGAGCTTCGAGAACCAATCGCGAACTACTCCCTGATACCGCATAGGGAACCATGGCATTGATCTGACCTGGGGAAGCGTAGAGGAGCGGGGCGGCAACGCCATTTATCAGAACCCTGGTTCCACCAAGGCTGGTTGCAAGGATGCCATCCTGTGGCTTCACAAGAGAGGCAGGCCCAATCGAAGAACCCACTAAGGTAATGATCTCGCCTGGGGCGATGGATCCCGATTGAAGACTGGCGGCATTGAGAACACCATCGTTTCGAATCGGAGCTGCTTCTACGGCGGCTGTCTGCACAAGGATGCTTCCGTCCTTCACGGAAACGGAGATGGAATGGCCATCCGGATCCGAACAGATCGCTTGAGACAGCTTCAGTAGATAAGTCCCGGGCGGGACTGTCGATTTCAGACTTATAGATATGTTGAACAGCGAGCCTTTAGGAAGAGGATTTCGATTCGGCCCGATGAGGATGATGCGTTTCTTTGCCGCCTCTAATTGTGAGGTATAGAGACGTTTTTGTGCTGACTGACCGGCTTCCCCGAGCAGGAAAGAGAGGGTCATGAACGAACTGTCGTATTCCAGATCCAACTGAACCGCGCTCACCAGAGCGTCCTGATCCGCCAAAGTGACGGGAACGAGAATGCTGGTCCCCGGATTAGCTGAAGAAGAAGCAATGGAAATGTCGGTGGACCACGCCGGCGTCAGTAACAGAAGCAGAGCGGCAACTAGAGAAATCCCGATCTTCGACACAATAACCCAAGCTTATTGAATTGTGGCGGGGTAAACAGGCTGAGGCACGACAGAGTAATCCTGGATTCGGCAAGCCAAACCGTATGACTCTCCGGCCTCAAGCGGTTCTACTCTTAATACCTCTACGCTACATTCCAGGGCAAAACCGTCACTCGCATCTCCCGCGTCGGGGAAAACAATAGTGCACTGCACGTGTTCTCCGGGTGTGAGTGCTTCGTCCGATACACAATAGAATCCGCTGCTGCTGATGTTCTTGGTTTTGCACGCAAGAAGATGTGTATCCGTACTCTTCGCTATATAGAGAGTGCAATGCAAATCAGCTCGACGACGTTTTCGACGTTCACTCCGTAGCATTGTGTGTTCAGTTAAATTGATAGTCTCTCCTGAGTTGTCGTCGAGACCGGATACGTTTGCGGGAGCCATGAAAAAGTTCCATGTTCGCCTTGCACTTACACAGCCATGTCTTTCCGGCCAAATGAAGAGCCAGGGAACATGTTTAGTGATTCGTATCAAACGTATTGCAACCAGTACCTCTGTAGCCTATCTAGCTCCAGATACTAGGATTGCCGCTGGCTTCAGACAGTACTTGCTCACTGTTAGAATACTTGGGGATTCTTTACACAAACGGGTACATCAGGAAAAACAATGGAAAGTGCTGCTCCCAGCACGAAGAAATCACTCGACGGGCCGGAAAGCCTAGGGACTTGCATTCACTTGCCTTGCACGTCCATTCTTCGCGTCTAGAACGGCAGTACCATCCACCCATACCAGGTGGAACGGTACTCCACAACGTGTTGAGCCGTATGAAAGTACTGGTATGTTTCGCACAAAACATTAAACCTTGACAAAATTTGGTACTGCGATATGCTCACCTTACCCGGTTGAGCCTTAAAACTTTGCATTCATACCCAAGAATCTGTAGTGCCGGCTATTTGATCTATGGGAATTAATACCGTTCGCCGGCATCGGAGGCTGCGTGAAGGTTTCTCTCGTTTCTAAGGATCGGAAGCTCTACAAACTTTGTCAGGAGATACTCCCTGGACTATCGGGAGGGCACTCTTTGCTGGATCGGGGCGATTACGATGAAGTTCAATCGTCCGAGTCCGATGTTTTTATCTGGGACTTTCAACCCGGCATGGAGATCCCTGGCGAGGTTGTTGCGAACCATCTTCGAAAACATATCTTTGTCGTGCATCGCAGGGACATGCCCGCATTTCGGGAAGAAGTACCCTTTGATGAAGCAAGTGTACTCTTGAAGCCGGTTAGCTGCAGCGCCTTGAGCGCCTTCATTGAGCAGGCCATCCCTCACGACCTTTCTCCCGCTACAGATCGCGTGGGATTGCTGCGAGCAGACCGTGATGAAATGCTACATCGCTTGATTCAGTCGAATTTGAAGCTTCAGGAATACGATCATGAACGGACTAACTTCTTAAGCCGGGCAGTACACGATTTCAGGGCTCCTCTAACAGCAATAACCGGCTACTGTGGCCTCATGCTCGAAGAACAACTCGGCACTTTAAGTGAAGACCAGAAAGAAGTTCTGGAGCGCATGCAGCATAGCGTCAAGCGGCTTTCGCGTATGGCGAATGCCATGTTTCAGCTCAGCATAGGGCGTCAGATTGAAGTTCGTCCCAATCTGCAGAAGAATGACATTCGGGAATGTATTGATCAGGCGCTCTACGAGATGTTGCCCTTTACCAACGAGAAAAGCATCACAGTCTCTGTGGATGTAACCCTTCCGCCGGATGGGTTGTACTTTGAAATGTCTCAATTGGAGCAAGTGATCATTAACTTGCTTGATAACGCGTCCAAGTTCACTCCCAAAGGGGGGTTCATCAGGATCAAAGGATATCCGTTCTTCTGGGACAGGCGATCCCACGGATCCAATGTCTGGCGTGAAATGGACCGCAGGCTCGGCGACCGTCAGGAGCCCAATGTCTTCCGTATCGATATCCAGGACTCCGGGCCAGGAATCCCAGTGGCGGATCTGGACGGGATCTTTGAGGAGTATACGTCTTACTCAGGCAGTCAGGATCGATCCGGTGGAGGACTGGGCCTGGCAATTTGTAAATTGATCATGACGCAGCATCAGGGCGGAATATGGGCGGGGAACGTAGCCCCTCGAGGCGCCATATTCTCCTTCGTCGTTCCATTACATGGAGTCGAAGGCCGGATCCCTGCCGATAGCACCAGATTGCAAGCTGTTTCTTCTCATACGGGGGCGCTGTAGATGCAAAATACCAAAAATGGCAAGACCATCCTTGTGGCCGAGGACGATTCGGAAGTACGCAGTTACCTGGAGATGGCCCTTAGCTGTGATGGGTATTCCGTGGAGGTTGCTCAGGATGGAGAAGAGGCTTTAGCCTGTTTCCAGGAGAATCAGGGCCGGATATCAGCAGTTTTGCTTGACGTCATGATGCCCCGAAAAGATGGTCTCGACACCCTTCGTGAACTCCGGCAGATCGACCGTGATCTGCCGGTGATCATGATTTCGGGAGCTTCCTCGCCGCTCAATATTGTAGAGGCCATGAAAATTGGAGCTACCGACTTTCTTGGAAAGCCAGTAAACAACGAAGACCTCCGCAAAGCGGTCAGACGAGCTTTGGAGAAGAAAGAAGCGCCGGCGCCGGCGCGGCGAGACATTTCTCCAGTCGGGGGGAACAGCCAGGCCTGGTTCGGGACGAACCCTTACATGATGGAAATACATTCCGTTCTTCCGCAGATTGGCTGGTCAGACGCGCCAGTGTTGATCCAGGGAGAAACCGGTGTGGGTAAGGAGGTATTGGCTCGCGAAGTGCGGCGGCACTCACCTCGTGCCAATAAGCCATTTCTGAAACTGAACTGTGCCGCGCTTCCATCGGAACTGGTGGAAAGCGAGCTATTCGGCTACGAGCGAGGGGCTTTTACGGGAGCTTTCCAGAAGAAACCGGGGATGTTCGAGATGGCCAATGAAGGGACCATCATGCTCGACGAAATTGGTGATATGGATTATAAGCTGCAGGCCAAACTGCTGCAGGTCTTACAAGACCACGAATTTCAGCGCCTGGGAGGGAAGGAGACAGTCCACGTGGATGTGCGCGTAATCGCGGCGACGCACTGCGATTTGGAGAAAGCGATCGATGAGGAGCGTTTCCGGGCCGATCTTTACTATCGGTTGAATGTGATCAATCTCTGCATCCCGCCGCTCCGGGATCGCACGGAAGACATTATCGCGATAACGGAGTTTCTGATTAAGAAACATACCCCGTCCGGGACGGCCATTCCCACGCTGCCCAAGGCTTTGAAAGAGGCTCTGATGAGCTACAACTGGCCGGGAAACATTCGGGAACTCGAAAACTTGGTTCGGAAGTTGATCATTCTGCGAAATCCGGAAATGTTGGTCCGGGATCTGCAATCGAAACAACAGCGCAGGGCGCCGGCTCCTTCGACGGTACAAGCAGCGCCAGCCAAACAATCGCCTGAGTATACCGCAGCACCCGTGGCGGAAATGGAGACAGCTAATTCGATTTCGATCCTTGAGCGCGTGACCAAGGCCAAGGAGCAGGCGGAAACAGAAGCCATTCTAGAGGTACTAAACGCTACCCGCTGGAACCGCAAGGAAGCGGCGGCCCGTTTGAACATCGACTACAAGGCGCTTCTATATAAGATGAAGAAGCTTTCGATAGAAGACAAAATTGCTTCTGTTCCGACGGGTCCTTTTTCACCCGCTTCTGCCGGGGTTTTATCCTACCCCAAGTAACCTAACCCTCGAAACTCAGAGACTCAGAGAGATGTCTTGGAGATCTTGTCCAGCGCAGCTCGGGCGTTAGCGGCGAAAGTAAAATTGGGGTTTTGTTTCAGAGCCTGGTTGAGGGCCTGTGCGGCAGGTTGTGAATGGCCCGCGGCAATATAGGCCATTCCCAGGTGGTATTGGTAGATAGGGTTCTCCGGGCTCTTCTGAACACATTCCTTTAACTGGGCGACAGCGGACGTGGTCAGGCCCATCTTGTGATAGGCCCAGCCCAGGATATCGGCCACCGGTAAAGAATTGGGCAGCTTCTGCTTTGCCGCCTGCGCCAGTGATAGCGCCAGGTTGACGTCACCGCCGTGGTCGAGATAGAGAAATGCCAGCTCGGTGGCGATTTCCGGGGAGGCGGAATCGAGCGTGTGAGCCTTCTCGCAGAGCTTCTTTGCTTCTTCCCAATTACCTTCCCGCTTGTACCAGCTCTCCAGCACCATATAATTCGCTACGATTCGAGGATTCACTTCAATCGCAGACCGAAGGTCCTGCTTGGCTTTTTCCATCAATCCTTTTGAGTAATCGATGTTGGCTAACAGAGAGTAGGCGTTTGGCGTTTTCCTATCGATTGCGATGGCACGCTGAACACTGGATTCCGACTTCTCCAGATCCTTTGAACCGTAATAGGCAACGCCCAGCAGCAAATGCAGGCTGGGGTTTTCCGGCTGGAGCGTGGTTAACTTTCCGATCCGTCCGACAAGCTCCTGTGACCGTCCTTGACGATCATAAAGATTGACGAGCATTGCCAGCGCCGGAACAAAAGCGGGGTCCCGCTCTAACGCCGACTGGAGCATGACCTCGGCCTGGCGGATGTCTCCTTTTGCAAGTAAAGCCTGGGCGCTTGCGACAAAGCCCTGCGGTGAATTCGGATTTGTCTTGATCGCGATCCCGCCGAGACGAAGAGCTTCCTCGTAGTTGCCACGTTTGGCGTTCAGGTCGGCCAGGGCGGTAGCGGCTTCGAGCATATCAGGTTGCTGTTTAAGAGCGTTGCCGAGTGACACACGGGCCTGGTCCAAGAGGCCAAACGACTTCTGGGCGACGCCGAGAAAGTAAAAGCTGCGGGCTGATCTGGGATCGGCCTTGGTGGCTTTGTCGAGCTCCGCGGCAGCTTCCTCGTGCTTTCCCTCTGAGAGCAGAATTCGGCCGTGGGACAATAATCCGCGGGGATCGGTTGGCCGGGTATGCAAGAGGTCTTTGACTAGGAGGGATGCTTCATGAGTGCGCTGCAAGTCGAGTAATACTTCAATCAGAGAGGCTTTGATAAAACTGTCTCCGGGTTCGGAAACCAACAGCTTCTGGAACTCAGTAGCTGCTTTTTCCTTCTGACCGGTGGAAACGTAGAATAGGGCCAGAGCTTGATAGGCCTTGGGGTCGTCGGGAGAAATTGTTTTCAGGCTTGTGTAGAGTTTCTCGGCGTCCGCCAATCTATTTGTGGTGGTGTAGATTCGGGCCAGAAACAGTCGAGGAAGCACAGCTCTTGGATCCAGACCGGATGCGGCATCCATCGAGGACTCTGCCTGGGCAACTCTGCCCTGAGAAAAGTAGAATTGACCCAATGCCAAGTGAGCCTGTACAGACTTCGGATTTACTGTAACCGCATTGCTGTAGGCAGCTTCTGCGGCAGGAAGTTGGCCATCGGCGAGATAGATGGCCCCCAGGCTTGCATAAGCTTCGACGCGTTGGGGATCAAGGCTAATCACTTTCTGAAACTCCGAGATTGCCTTCGGCTTATCGCCGGTCAGTGCGTATTTCTGACCGAGGATCTCGTGTGCTCGGAGGTTTTTGGGGTCTGTCGTAAGGACTTGGTCTGCCCCTGTTTGCGCTTCCTGGTACTGCCGGCGGGCGAGTAGGAGACCGGCCAAGTTCAATTGCGCGTCTGAGTGTTTGGGATTTAGGGCCAGTGTTTCTCTCAGTTCATGAAAAGCTGCATCATTGTTATTGAGATTCAAGTAAGCGCGAGCCAGTAGGTAATGCGCGTCGGCGGACCTTGGATCAATCCGGATGGCGTTGCGAAATTCGATCGCCGCTTCCTGAGGTTTTCCATCGTTAAGATATCTTTGACCACTGTTCAGGTATTTGAGCTTCTGCTGATTGGGGTCGGTTGAGCAAGCGACCATGAACAGGAGGCAGACCGCAAGAAGGCCGCACCTCGGAATGTATGTGTATGTCATTAGAAGAAGGCGTGACAGCGAGGTTTCCAGAGCACTTTCACAGCCGTCGTGTGGATTCATTGGGCTAACTTAAAGTCTTAGAATTGCGTTCCGTCTTTCGTAAAGCCAAGAGCACCAAAGCCATAAGGGAGAGAGCAATCAGTGAAAATGGCAGTCCACCGTGTTTGTGAAGGTTGCCAAACAAGAATCCACGATCGACATAAGCCGCTAACAATGAGAGAGTTACAATGCGCACTGCGTTCTTGAATATCACAATAGGTATCGTGAGAAGGATCAACCAGGCCTTTCGCCAGTTAGAACGAAGAAATAGATGCCCTGCTAAAAAGCTACTGATTAAAAGAGAGGTGCTGGAACGAATACCGCTGCACTCTTCTGCGATTTCTATGACAATTCCTGGAAGGGAAAACTGAAAGCCATCTCTGAAAACAGGCACTCCTGCCGCTTTAAATAGTGTGAAGGCGACGTCAGCAGAGCCCTTCTGCAAGGCAATAACAGCTTTATCCATCAAACTGAATGGAAGTGGAGCTATCAGAAAGAGAAATATCAGGGGGAAGATGATATGTTGGAAGGAAGACAGGCCAAATAACAGTATAAATACGGCGATCCAGACCAAAACGATGGCTGAGATCGAAACAAACAGATTCTGACTCAGATTCGCAGATAAGATACCGCTGACTAGAATGGGTATGCCGATGCCGGGACGATAACGGGGAGCAAGAAAAGTGTGATCTCTGTTTTCCCAAATCATCCATAAAGTGATGAAAGGGACCAACAGAACATATGAATAACGCTCATCGCGTAACGCAAGGCTTATTACACTTGTTAACGGTACTCGAAATAAAAGGAGGGATAGAAACCATATTAGTAGAAACCCCCATAGTCGAAGCACCAGCGGCGATGGCTCAAGTGACCGCCCAATCAAAAATCTATTCATCTTAGCCTTGCTGGTAGACATAAAGGTGTCAGATAATGAGTTCAGTTCACCAGAAAAAGCAATCCAGAATACTATCTAAACCTGCGAACATCTCACTTACGATCCCACGCTCCCAGCAGAGTGAACAATACTGTCGGCGGCCTAGTCTAAGGTGGTGACGGATCTCCAGTCAAGACAAGCCCCTGTCTCGTACTCTCACGTCGTTTCTGATGACAGTATCCATTCCGTAGCTGTTTACCTAACAAGCCGGCGTATTCCGCGAGGCAAATGATTCACCACCTGAACTGCAAAGTTCTGAAGATCGTGCGGTATGAAGTGCCGTACCATCCTGTCGAAACGGTTGCGGTTACGATATTGTATGCGTTTGTCGAGCGCATCAATTTGATCGGAGGTCAAACGCCAACCCGATGCTGAACAGTTATCAAGTATGTGCTTTTCCGAATTTGCCTTAGGAATAGCAATGACGCCTTCACTGCAAAGGCACCAGTTAATAACAATCTGCGCCACCGACCTCCTCGTCACCTGCGCAATTTCAGCCAGTACCCCGGAAGGGTCGCAATCAACTCACTGCTGTCCAA
>JBDUEM010000268.1:0-10146 GCA_040002435.1 Bryobacteraceae bacterium | reverse complement strand
CATAGGCGGCGCCGACATCGACGTTATTGATGATGCGCGAGCGGAAGCCGAAAGCGGCGGTCACGAGGTCACGGTTTTCGTGTGAATTCGAGGCCCCGAGATTGAAGAAGTCGTTGCCTTCGAATTCGACGACACCGGAGATCGCCGTCGTGTTGCCGTAGTCGCCGGAATCGAGGACGTGGAACCAGTTCAACTCGACGAAGGCAGTTCGGCATCGCATTGTTCATTGCGGGCATTTGCCCGCTACTAGCGGCGGTTTGTTTGCTCGTGGCCGGCGTCAACGGCCTGGAGCAATTTAAGAAAATCTGGGCTGGTGACCTGGAACCGGCCCCTGCCATGAAATAAAACGTGACACCTTCCCGCAAGTGGACTGTTGTCGGCCTGCTAAGCCTGGGCATGGTGATCGCCTATGTGGACCGGGCGAATCTGTCCGTAGTTCTTGCGCTCCCTGAATTTCGCCAGGAATTTCATCCGACAGACGCGGAGCGTGGGTTTCTCAATTCGGCCTTTTTCTGGAGCTATGCGCTGCTGCAGATTCCCGCGGGCTGGATTGTGGATCGCTATGGGGTGAAGATCCCTTATGCAATTGGTTTTCTGCTCTGGACGATATTTTCGGGACTGACGGGCTTCGTCCAATCCAGCGGGCAGCTGATCAGCCTGAGGTTCCTGCTGGGCGCTGGGGAAGCCATTGTGGGTCCGGCAAGCCTGCGGTGGATACGATTCCATTGCCAGGAGCAGGAGCGGGGCCTGGCGGTGGGGATCTATCTCGCCGGGGCCAAGATTGGGCCGGCCATCGGCGTTCCGGTAACTGCGTTGTTGATTGGGTCGTTCGGTTGGCGATTCATGTTTCTGGTGGCCTCCGCCGCGGGCCTGGTTTGGCTGGCGGCATGGCTGCTGGTGGTGGACAACGATGACCGGCAGCTTTCAGCCGCGGTAAGCGCCGAGGCGCCAACAGTGTCCGTCACACAACTGCTGTCGAGTCCGGCCATGTGGGGAATCCTTCTCGGCACCTTCTGTTACAGCTACTTTCTTTTCTTCTTTGTCACCTGGATGCCCGCGTATTTTGTGGAGTACCGTCACCTCTCGTTAAATTCCATGGGGCTCTACACGATGTTCAGCTTTGGCGGCATGGCTGTGGTGGCAACTCTGTCCGGCTGGGCGGCGGACCGCATGATCCGGCGCGGCAGTGACGCGATCAAAGTGCGCAAGGGATTCACCATCATGGGATTCGTGGTGGCGTCTACTGAGCTGGTGGGCGGTATGACGGATTCGCAAGGCGTGGCACTGTTCTTCGCCATCTTCTCACTGGCCGGCCTGGGCCTGGCAACCGCAAACTTCTGGGCGCTGACGCAGACAATGATCCCCGGAGCCGCCATCGGACGCATCGCGGGTCTTCAGAATTGCGCCTCTAACTTGTCCGGAATTGTGGCTCCGATCTTGAGCGGCTGGCTGAAGCAGACCACGGGAAGCTATACCGCGCCGATGCAGGCGATCTGGATCTTCCTGGTGATGGGCATCTTCTGCTACGTGGTGCTGGTGCGCCCGCGGTACCTTCCCGCTACTTCACTGCCACAATCGAAATCTGTTCCAGCGTAGGCCAGCGGCCTTCGGCGTCCGCCTTACGTTCGCCCGGCGGAATCTGCTGAACCGTCGTTCTCGTGGGCATCGCGTCTTTCGGGAAATACTGCGTATAGATGCGATTCATGGCCGCAAACTCGCTCAAATCGTCGAGATATACGTTGCTTGCCACTACATTGGAAAAGTCCAGGCCGGCTTCCTCGAGTCCGTCCAGCAAATTACGCATCGTCTGGCGCAGCTGGTGCTCCATGGTGGCTGCATAGATGCCGCTCTTCGGTCCGGGAATGAATCCCGACTTCGCCGAGCAATAGAACGTGTCGCCCGCGAAGACGCAGGGACTCGCCGTCGGGCTGGGCGGCATGTTCTTTGGACGCACTGCCTGGCGCTGCTTGGGATCACGCACAGCGACTCCGCTGAATTCGATGGCGGCGCCCATGGGCAATTCATTGACGTGAATGGTGGCCCGCGCCGGCGTATTTCCGTGTTCAAAGTGGCTGGCGTAGACCTTGTTCATCACACCCATCGGCATCTTACTGGTGAGGTAGGGATTGACGAACACCAGATTCTGATAGTCCATGCCGGCTGCCAGCAGAGTCTGCCGCATGCGATCCATCGCCAGTTCTACTTGTGCCGCCGGGTCAGCGGGAATCTGTCCCGTCTTGATATCGCGGCCGAGGAAGCCGGAAAGGTACAAACGCTCGCCCACCAAAATGCCCGGTGCAAGGGGCGAGGTATCGGGATAGCCGGCGGGCGCAACTCGCTTCTTGTGCGAAAGGTCTTTCACCGCAACTACGCTCGCTTCCACGGGAGTGCCGGGAAGCGCGGCGACGCCGATGGTGGAGCGCGCCGGCGGATTCGACGGAAAGAATTCCTTCCACACGGTGTTCAGGGTGTCTTCCGCCTTGGCATCGGTGAGATACACCTGCGCCATCACGACATGCTCCATCGTCAAGCCGGAGCTTTCCACAATGGCCTTGACATTTGAGAAGCACTGGCGCAGCTGATCTTCGGTGGAGGCCGGAATGGATCCGTCGGCCTTCTTTGCCCCCTGGCCGGAGACATAGAGAAAATCCCCCACCAGCAAGCCCGGGCTGTAGGGGCCGCCCGTGGGACCGATCACTTTCTTTTCCGCGGAATTCGCCATTTGCATGAGTAGAAGAAAACCAATTAGAAAACGCATCGCTAGGAATGAGGATACCCGATCTGGTAACCTGCTTCCATTGTGCCTTTGAATCGGCGGATGTTTCTCGCGCAAGCGGCGGCAGGTCTTCTGGAAGGCCAGCGCGGCCGTTTGATAATCGACACGCACCTGGAGGTATGGACCTTTGATCCAAAGTTCCCCTTCCACCACCCGGAGCGGCCCGATCTGAAGCGGGTTGATGTCGAGGCCCCCATCGAAAACCAGGTGCAGCAGATGAAGGACTTCGGGCTGCGCTACGCAGTGTTGATCAACCCGCGCTTCTATGGTTGGGACAACTCATACATCGACCATTCGCTGCACCGCTATCCAAATCTTTTCGTCGCGCATGGATTGCTGA
The DNA here is from genome assembly GCA_040002435.1 of Bryobacteraceae bacterium. Lineage (GTDB taxonomy): Bacteria > Acidobacteriota > Terriglobia > Bryobacterales > Bryobacteraceae > JANXXV01. Next base: position 7,030 of record JBDUEM010000268.1, on the reverse strand, counting down.
ACCCCGAAGACCCGAAGATGGTAGACAATCTGCGCTACTGGATTCGCGAGCGGGGATTTCAGGGAATGCGGTTCAGCCCCATTTATCATCCAAAGTCCAGCTGGCTGAACTCGAAAGAACATTACCCGTTGTGGAAGGAAGCAGAGAAGCTGGGTGCAGTTTTCAATTACTACATTCTTCCGCACCAGATGCCCATGCTCGAAGACATGGCGGGCCGCTTCCCCGGCGTGAAGATCGTGATTGATCACCTGGGGAAGCCGGACCTGCACCTGGCCGACCCATGGCCGGAGTTTCGTAAAATGTTCCGGCTGAAACGATTTCCGCAGGTGTGGGTGAGCGCCTCCGAGCCTTATGAGCTTTCGCTTGGAAAAGACTTTCCGTACACCGACACCATCCCGTTTTTCAAAGCGACCTACGAGGAGTTCGGCGGAAAGCAGATCATTTGGGGCACCGGCTATCCTCGACCTCGCTGGGAATTGCCCATGGATAAGGAACTTGAATTCGTGGATAAGGCATTGTCCTTTTATTCGGCCGCCGATCGAAAACTAATCCTGGGCGAGAACGCGCTGCGAATCTGGAAGTTCCCGGGTCAACCGAAATGAAAATCGAAAGTGCAGTCATCACGCATGTTCGCGTGCCGTTAGTTGAACCATTCCGCATCAGCTCCGGTGCGGTTGCGGCGAAGGACGGAATTGTTGTCGCGCTCCATTCGGACGGGCTGACCGGTTACGGGGAATCGTCACCCATGTCCGGTAGTTTCTATTCGGGTGACACGCCGGCGAAATCTTGGGATGAACTTTGCAGCGTCGTGCTGCCGGCTATCGTCGGGCAAACTTTTGAAGGTCCTGAGGATTGGAACGCCGCGCTGGACAAGATGCCGGCGGGGAACTTCACGAAGACCGGTGTGGAGACCGCGTTCTGGGATATCGCAGCGCAACAGAAAGGGCAGCCGCTTCACGAGATGTTAGGGGGGACAGCCGCCTATGTGAAGTCCGGGCTGGCCGTAGGTCTCTACGATGATCTGTCCGACATGCTGCGTGCCGTTGAGCGATACCTCGCGGACGGGTATCACCGCGTGAAGTTGAAGATCGAACCCGGACACGACATCGAAATTGTGAAGGCGGCCCGCAAGACCTTCGGCGACATTCCGCTATTCGTAGATGCGAACGGCGCCTATTCGCTAAAGCATCTAGATGTATTTCGCGCCCTGGACGAATTCGACCTCATGATGTTCGAACAGCCGTTTGCCAAGGATGCGCTCAACGATATGGCAACATTGCAGGCAGCCGTCCGAACTCCTGTTTGCCTGGATGAAAGCCTGGACACTGCGGAAGAATTGCAGCGCGCCATCGCTTTGGGAAGTTTTCGCATCGCAAACTTCAAGATCCAGCGAATCGGCGGATTTCATCACGCGCTGCAGATGCTCAAGCTATGCCGCACAAACGGCATCCTTGCATGGGTGGGCACCATGCCTGAACTGGGCATTGGACAAGCGCAGGGTGCGGCGCTCGCGTCGCTCGACGGCTTCGTCTTCCCAACGGATGTAGAGGCTAGTACGCGCTGGTTTCAGGATGACATCATTTCGCCGTTCCTGCAGGTGCACAATGGGAACATTGAGATGCCCAAAGGCCCAGGCTTGGGTTACAGCGTCGATCCACAGAAGCTGCTGAAATATCAATTGGCGCGCCGAACTTTTCCGGAGTGATGAATATGAAGAGAAGAACTTTTCTGAGTGGCCTTGCGGCTACCTTGACATCGGCGGCCAGCCGCCTGCCGGCGAACAAGAACATCAAGTGGGCTGTGAGCGCCGGCTTGTGGTCGCACTATCCGCCGGGACCTTTCACAGACATCCTGGACGTGATGCGCGATACCGGCTTCATTGGGGTCCGCCTCACCGGCTATCCCGGCATTTTGAAAACGTACAGCATGACCGCGCAGCAGTTGGAAAAGGAGATCTCGAAGCGCAACCTCTTCGTCGCGACCATTTCCTTTGGAGGCCCGGTGGACGACGCCGCACAGCACAAGGCGGTTGTCGCAAAAGCGCGCGAGGCCATGAAATTCCTCGAAATCTTCGGCGCCAAGCATCTGGTAGTTTTTCCGCCCGGACGTAAGAAGCCGGGCGAAGACGTGGACACCGCGTTCCGCAACATGTGCAAAGGCTTTAACCTGATTGGCGAGGCGGCAGGGGAAATGGGCTTTCGCGCCGGCGTCCACAATCATCTGGACGAAATGGTGGAAGGTCCGGCGGAAGTGGATAAGTGTATGGAGTTGACAGATCCGAAGCTCTTCAACTTTTCTCCAGACACCGGACACCTTCACCTGGGCGGATCAGACGTGGTGAAAATGTACCAGAAACACAAAAGCCGCCTGATCTTCATGGACTACAAGGACGCGCGCTGGACCACTCCGACCGCGGACTTCGTGCAGCCGAACGGGAAAGTGCTGAAGAAAGATTCCTCAGAGGCGAAGTTCTTCGAAAGCATCTACGACCTGGGCGATGGCGACGTGGACTTCCCCGCCTGCCACCGCATTCTGAAAGAAATCAATTACAAGGGATGGAACTGCGTGGACCTAGACCGCACGCGGAAGGGTCCGCGTGCGAGCTACGAACATTGCGGCCAGTACATCGTGAACCGGCTGGAGCCAATCTACAGCTAACGAGGCTCCGCCTCAGACCGACAAGATATATTTCATCGAATCCGGGGGATCTCGGATAATTTGAGAGTTGGCCCCGGTCGAGCAAAACCGGTCCCTTCATTGGACTGCAATACTATGCCCGCCTAACGGGCGCGGAGCGTCTGTTGGAATTTACTCTCGCCGGTCTACCGAAGCCCGAGAGGAAATGCCACCTCACGGGCCTCACCATAGAAGCCATCGAAGCGGCTCTACCTGCTGCTAATCAGAATATCAGCGGGATGTTCCACAGCTCGTCCCACGCCCGCGAAGGACGGCTGAGAGGCGGCCGACGGACTGTTAAGCACGTCAGATCGATCCGGCCTTGTTCGCCACGTGTTTACCGATGCTCAATCGCATGTGACGTGAGCCTCGCGGTGGGTTGACCGCCCTCCGCGACGGCGGCCCGTGCCGGCCGACGCGGCGGGCGGGCGCAAAGCGATGTCGTCGGGCCGGGATCGAAGCCGTGACGATGTTCACCCGGTTGAGATGCATCAGGCGAGCGCTGGCAGGCAATAGGTGACGCGCTCCGCGCCGTTGAACGCGGGCGCGGGAGTTTGTGCAGCGGCCTTATGGATGTGCGGAGTTCCGTAGTTCCTATCCCCGGGACCGTCGCGAGACAACTCGACGTGGACGCGTAAGCTCCACGTTCGTCCCGCGACTCAAGAGCTGGACGGAATGCAACTGAATAAGTCGTCCAGGAGCCGTTCCGGGTGGCATGAGAAGCGTTCCACTTTAGCTTAAGAGGCAATGGACCGGCAAGCGCCGGATGGGCGCGGCAGAGCCGATGCCGGGTCGATTCGACCTCGATGGCATGGTAGAGAAGCCCGGCTATTCGAAATTTACCCGCCCGCGCGGTATCCCGTCTCCTCGCGAGGCCACAGATAGAAGAACAATGTGGAAAGCTTAGTTCCTCAGGAACACAAAAGACGTGCGGGCGGTCTTCGGCCGGCTAGTAGACCGTAGTTTGCAGGCTCGGGCCGTTCTTTGCGCCGAGCAACGGTCGAGTAAAGATAGATTTCTGGCACGCGCTCCTCTGTGGATCATTCTGTCCATCGCACGCAATTAAGCCCGGATCGACGGCAACAAACTCGATCTGGTGGCCGTCTGTCAGGACGAGAGTCTTATAGACGGCAGTATCCCCGCAGCCGCCGCTTGGAACCTCTGCCGCCAGGATTCCCCGTTCTTCCCACACGGCATTCAGCGTGTCGTCGCGAGTCCAAAGATGAACGGTGTGTCCTTCGCTGTTGCAGTTTCGGACGGACAATTGACTGTATCCCTGCGGATGCTGCACGGCCTTGCACTCTGCGCCGATGGGTTGCACTCTGAGAGACGATGTCCAGTCGTTGAATTCGCTCAGAAAGGAACTACTTGCTATAAATGCTTTGCAATCCCCTTCCCATTTCTCCAAAGAGCACAAACAGGCCTGGACTCCGAACCCCACCTTGATCGAGGAGATGGACTGATTATCAAGGCCGATAGCCGCCGAATCCGCGAACGACCCGGCGCTTTTGACAACGCAAGGAGCGAGAAAGTCTGCGTGCATGAACAAGGACACCTGGTTGTTAGCAGGAGTGCATTCCTGCGCGCCGCGGCGCTGGATTTTGGCTGACGTAATTTCGTCATTGCCGACGCGGTCCCCCTGCAGAAATTTGGTGTCATTCGTGAGGAGAATACAGTCTCCCCTGAAGGCGGCGTCTGTACAGAGGACCGCCTGGCCCCCCGCTCCCACGCGAATCGAGGAAATACTGTCGTTCGGCAGGCCGATGGCCTCGGAGCCGGGATAATCGCCGATGTTCCTGACCACGCAGCTTCCGAGATAATCCGCGTTTACAAAGAATGCGGCCTGATTGGCGCTCACCTGGCATTGAGTGGTTCCCAGCACTTGCACCTTGGCAGACGAGATCTCGTCGTTCCCAACATGGCTATTAAGGAACGCGACACTACCGACGAGCATGATGCAGTCGCCCTGAAACCAGCTGTCCTTACAGACAATCACCTGCGCTCCAGCTCCTACGCGAACCGAGGAGATGGAATCGTTCGGAAGGCCGATGGCAGCTGCGGTCGAATAGTCGCCCAGGCCCTTGACCACGCACGCGCCGAGAAAATCCGCGTTGGTGTAGAACGATATCTGATTACTCGCCGGCATGCACTGATTCGTGCCACGCGGCTGCACCTTGAGCGAAGACACTTGATCATTGCCGACTCGATTGCCATTCACGAAGCCGACGTTCTGGGTAATGAGAATGCAGTCACCGCCGAAATTATTATCCTTGCAGAGGACGACCTGAGTGTTCGCGCCCACCATTACGGAAGATATCGAATCATTCGGTAGCCCTATGGCGCCAGAGGACAAGTAGTCCCCAAAGTTGCGCGTCACACAGGCGCCCTTGAAATTGGCGTCCACGTAGAAGGATGCCTGATTGGGGCCGGGTTGACAGGCGGCCTGCGCCGGCGAAGCATGCATCCAAATTGCGGAGGTGAGTGCAACGAGGGACAACTTGCGTATCACGCGCGCGAAAACACAACTCTCGATAGTCATTGAAATAATCTCCTTTGGAAGGGGACCAGGTGACCGGAAGCGTTTCCAAGCGCCGGGAACCATCCTCTCCACCATGCCTAGCGCCAGGTGGCGGGGAGATAGCTCAAAGCTCTTTATGTGAGTTGCGCGGCCAGCCAGGTCTTAGCGAAATCCCAATCCCGCTTCAGCGTGGCCACCGAGACGCCGAGCACTTCTGCTGCGTCCGCTTCCGTTAAGCCGCCGAAGAAGCGCAACTCAACTACCTTTGCGGCTCGGGCGTCGAGATTCTCCAGGCGCATCAATGCTTCATCGAGGGCCAAAATCCGCTCGTCTACAACAATCGCGCTGTCGTCCGATTCTCTGAGTGAGAACTTCACGACATGGCCGCCGCGCTTCTCGCTATGCACCCGGCGGGCGTGATCGAGCAAGACGCGCCGCAACTGCTGCGATGCCACCGCATAGAAATGAGCACGATCCTTCCATTCAACCGGCTCGGAGCGGAAAATCCGAAGATATGCTTCATGCACGACGGCAGTGGTCTGCAACGTGTGCTCGCCGTGTTCGCGGCGCATCTCGCGCGCGGCAATGCGGTGCAAATCGCCGTAGACCAATTCCATGAGCTGATTCGCGGCTTCCGGGTCGCCGAGCCGCCAACGCTCAAGAAGGCCCGTGATCTCGTGGGTATCGCTATCTTCCCGCATATCTACTAAAGTCAATTTTGAACTATTTTCCCTCGGCGTGGCGCTAAGCCCTACGGGAGGGCACACAACGATGACGCCCGAAGAGCTCAGCCGGATCCGTAAGATTTACGAACAAGCGCTAACAATGAACGGTGCTGCCAGAGAAGTGTACCTTACGGGCGAATGTCGGGACGCGGAAACCATTCGCGCCGAGATCGAGCGGTTACTGAAGGCACACGACAATATTCCAGACTGGCTTAACCGGCCCGTATTGGGAGCCGAGAGAACCTTTGCTGCTTTCGACCCACCCAAGTTGGAGGGTCGCACTCTCAGCGGTTACACCTTGATGCGCGAGGTCGGCCGGGGCGGCATGGGATCTGTCTTTCTCGCTGAGCGATCGGACCAGACTTTCCACCGCAAGGTCGCGATCAAGCTGATACTTCCTCCGGCCGGTTCCGCCGATGTGATCGCCCGGTTTCACCAGGAACGCCAAATACTGGCATCGCTCGACCACCCGAATATCGCCAAGCTCCTCGACGCCGGCGTTACGGAAGAAGGCTGGCCATACTTCGTCATGGAGTTTGTGGAAGGGCAGCCCATTCATCGTTGGTGCGATGAACGGAAGCTGAACACCAGCCAGCGGGTCGAATTGTTTCAAGGCGTCATCGACGCTGTTCGTTACGCCCACCAGCATCTGGTTGTACATCGGGATCTGAAGCCGGCGAACATTCTTGTCACCAGCGATGGAGTTGTAAAGTTGCTCGATTTCGGAATTGCAAAAGTGCTTTCCACCGCGACTGCCGGAGAAGCCGCCGAGACCTTGACGCTGGCGACCATGATGACCCCGGAATACGCGAGCCCAGAGCAGGTGAACGGCGCGACGATCACCACGCAATCCGACGTCTATTCGCTGGGCGTGGTTCTCTACGAACTGCTGACCGGACACAAGCCCTACCGTCTTTTAAGCGCGGCCTTGCACGAGATGGCGCGAGTGATTGTGGAGGTGGAGCCGGAGCGCCCAAGCGATGTCGTGATCACCTCGACGCCGCCCTCGGGACGCGACCGGATTCAGCTTACGCCCGAAAGCGTGAGCGCCGCCCGCGAGGGAGATGCGAACCGCCTGCGCAAGCGCCTTCGCGGCGATCTGGATTCCATC
>JBDUEM010000267.1:0-10219 GCA_040002435.1 Bryobacteraceae bacterium | reverse complement strand
AATCCAACATGCCCGCCTACTGGTTTATGATGCAGATCGCCATGCTGGTGGGATTCGTCACGGCATACCCCGCGAACTGGTGGTTAATTCGCAAGAAATTCAAAGAGGCGATGTGATGGGGGCAGAGCTGGAATCGAATACTCGATCAAACGGGGCTGGCAGTTGCTTGCGTGGGCGCAACACCCCGCGGCGCGTTCAAAGCGCGAGCTAGAGATCAATCTCCACATCGCCTGAAGGTTTCGAACAACAGACCAGCAGGTTGCCCTCGGCTGGCGGCTCCAGCGGATCCGGCTGATACTCCACTGCGCCTCCAATCAACGCGCATTCGCAAGTGTGGCAGACGCCCGTGCGGCAGGACCACTTTACCGAAACATCGCACGCTTCCGCGAGTTCCAGCAAGCTCGGGAACCGTGAGCTCCAGGGCACCGTCAATCCGCTGCGCGTGAAGGAAACCTGCGGCCCTGCCCCCGGGCTTCCTGCGGGTGCATGTACGGCAGGCCGGGATGCGGCCGCAATACCGGGTGTCACTGGCTCTTCAGGTCCGAAAACTTCACTGTAGATTCGGCTCGATTCCGCGCCCCATGCTTTCAGGCCGGCAGTGAGGCCGCGCAGGAACGGTGGCGGTCCGCACAAGTAGAAATCAGACTGTGGCACAACGCCGAGCCGTTCGAGCAGTTCCGCGTTCAAGTGTCCATCGGAATCGAAATCCACACCCGGCCTATCATCCGGTCCCGGTCTGCTGTACACAATATAGCTTCGGCCGCGCTGGAGCTTTTCTAAAAGTTCGCGTGACTCCGTTGCGAACGGATGTTCGGCCCGGTTGCGTGCTCCCTGCAGCCACCACACCTCGCGGCGGGAAGCAGTCGCCGCGAGCGAGTACAGCATCGCCAGCACCGGAGTCGCCCCAATGCCCGCGCTCAGCAAAACCACCGGCCTTTCCCCGGGCCGCAGCGTGAAGGTTCCGCGAGGCGCGCTCACTTCCAGTACATCTCCGGCACGTGCATGGCTATGCAGGAACGAACTCCCGGCTCCATTCAATTCGCGCTTTACGCTCACGCGATAAGCGGCCGCGCCAGGCATTCCTGACAACGAATAATTCCGCAGCAGCGCCGGCCCATCAGACCTGACCTGCAACCGCAGGACCAGAAACTGTCCCGGCAGGGCCGCAGGCAGCGGAGACCCGTCCGCATTCTCAAAAGACAACGAGATGACGCTGGAACTCTCCCGATCCACCTTTGTAATTCGCAGCGGCCGGAAGCCCTGCCAGGCTGGTGGAGGCACCGCGGTCCCTGACAGGCCAGGATTTCCTCCCTGCCCTTCGTCCTGCTGTAACAACGCCTCAAAGGAACCTTTCCACCCGGGACTGAGCGCCGGAATTCTCAGGGACCTTTCCAACTGCTCGCGCGAGTGCCCCGGCAAATAAAGCAGGGCGTCGATAGCAGCCACGGTCACGCGCTCAGGGCCATCCGTCACCTTGGTGATCTCGTCGCCGGCTCCGACGTCGCCTTCCTCCAGTACCCGAAAATAAAAACCCGGCCTGTGATGCGAAACCAGCAGCGCCGCCATGTCCGGTTGGTCCATTCTGATTCCAACGCGATAGCAGGTGACGCGTGGTTGCGTTACCTCGAAAAGCGCACTTCCAATCCGGTAGCGGTCGCCAATGCACACCTCATCGTCCGCCAACCCGTCCACCGTAAAGTTCTCGCCGAATTGCCCGTACACGAAATCCTTACGGCCCAGATAGGTTTCCCAATAGCGATAGGAATCCATCTGGTAAACCATGACTGCGCGGTACTCTCCCCCGTGTCCGGCCACATCCCCCTGCGCATCCCCCTCCACATCCAGACGCCGGGCAACACGCCTGCCTTGCACCGCCTCCTTCCAGACGGCCGTCCACACCGTCTGTCCTCTCCACGAGACATCACGAGGCATACCGACATTTACTGATACAAGCCGTCCCATCAAACGCCTCCGCTTAAGACATCATCGCTCGATCTGATCGACGCCGGTTGACGGCGTGATCTCAAACCTGCAAAGGATGTAGTATGCCTTCGACGGAACAGTATGACAACCTGATAATCGGCAGTGGAGAAGCCGGGAAGTATCTCGCCTGGACATTGGCCAGTGCGGGTCAACGCACCGCGCTCGTAGAACGAAAACTCATTGGCGGGTCTTGCCCCAACATTGCCTGCCTGCCCACGAAGAACGTAATTCATAGTGCGAAGATCGCCTCCTTCGCCCACCGCGCCGCTGAGTTCGGCCTCGAAGGCGAGCCCCTGTCAACCGACATGCAGGGTGTGCGCCGCCGCAAGCGGGAAATGGTGGACGGCTTAGTCTCCATTCAGCTGGAGCGGTTCAGAACCAGTGGCGTTGACTTGGTCATGGGGCAGGCGCATTTCACCGGCGCCAAAACCGTTCAGGTCCAACTCAACGATGGTGGTGAACGGCAAATCACCGGTGAGCGCGTTTTTCTCAGCCTCGGAACACGCGCTTCCATACCCGGCATCCCGGGCTTGGCCTCCGCACAGCCTATGACCCACGTGGAAGCGCTCGAGCTCGATCGCGTGCCCGGCCATCTGATCGTGATGGGCGGCGGCTATGTCGGATTGGAACTCGCCCAGGCCATGCGCCGATTCGGCTCCCGCGTCACAGTAATTGAAAGAGCGTCACAACTCCTCCAACACGACGATCCCGACGTCGGGACAGCTCTCCTCCAACTCTTCAAAGACGAGGGATTGGAAGTCCTGCTCAACACCACCGTCCTCGCAGTGGAAGGTTTTTCCGGCGGGCAGGTATCGTTGAAAGTCGAGGGCGAAGGGGGAGAGAGCACCATCTCCGGCACTCATTTGCTGGTGGCCGTCGGCAGAACTCCAAATACGAAGGGAGTTGGCCTGGAGGAGACAAACGTCGCGCTCGATTCCAGAGGATACATCACTGTCAATGAACGCTTGGAGACGACTGCGCCAAACGTCTGGGCCATGGGAGACTGCGCCGGCAGCCCTCAATTCACACACGCCGCCTTCGACGACTTCCGGATTGTGCGCGATAACCTCTGCGGCGGGAATCGAACCACCCGAGGCCGCCTGATTCCTTCCTGCATGTTCACCGATCCCGAACTCGTCCGGGTCGGCCTCAGCGAATCCGAAGCACGCAGACTGGGGATTGCATATCGGCTGGCTAAGATGCCCATCGCCAACGTGCTCAGAACCAGGACCGTCTCCGAGCCGCGCGGGTTTATGAAGATGTTGCTCGCCACTGACTCCGACCGCATCCTCGGCTTTACCGCCTTCGGCGTCGATGCCAGTGAACTCCTCGCAACCGTGCAGACTGCAATGCTCGGAGCCGTTCCCTACACCACGCTCCGGGATGCCATCTTCACACACCCAACCATCGCCGAAGGTTTCGGCGCGCTTCTGATGGCCCCTGCGGCCGCGCCCCCATCCTGAGGAGAAACTCGCGGAAAGGAAAGCCGCCGCGCAATGAATTAAGATACGACCATGACGATTCAGATCCGCCAAACGTCTCTCTCTGCCTCGGAGGCAACCATCCGCGGTCACGGGATCACCATAGACAGGCCCACCGAAAAGGGAGGCTCAAACCTCGGCCCCATGGGCGGCGAATTATTTCTGGCCGCCATCGGAGGCTGCTTCATGAGCAATCTCCTCGCCGCCATCAACGCCCGTCAGGCGCCGGTCTCGAATGTGCAAACGGAAGTCACCGCAACCCTCGATGGCACGCCGCCCCGCTTCTCCCAAATTGAGTTGAACGTTTCCGCTGACTGCCCCGATCGGGATCTTCTTGAAAAGCTCATCGAAGTCGCCGAGCGCGGCTGCATCATGGTGAACACCCTCCGCGGCACTCTCAATCTGAAGGTGGGTGTCTCACTCCACGCGTGAGATCGTCGCGTCTTCCCGCCGCAGCACTTCGTCCGTCAGGGTGACGCCCAGCCCCGGACCCGCGGGCAGGGCGAACTCACCTTTGCTCGCCACCGCGGTCCCATGGACCAGGCCACCATACTCATCCTGGTAGTGCCGCCGCACAGTCTCGAGGATATACAGGTTCGGAACATTTGCCGCCAGGTGCAGTGAAGCCGCGTGCAGCACGGGCCCTCCGCAGTTGTGAGGCGCAATCGGACGATACTGCGTCTCGGCCATCGACGCAATTTTCTTCGCTTCGGAAATTCCTCCGCACCACGAAATATCCGGCATCACAATCCGTGCCGCGCCATTGTCCATCAGTTCGCGGTATCCCCATCGCGTCATCAACCGCTCGCTCACGCATAACGGCAAACTTGTCGCCGCCGCTAATTCCGCATAGGCCGCCAGATTATCCTGCGGCAGCATCTCCTCCAGCCACATCGGCGCATACTGCTCCAGTTCCTGAGCAATCTGAATGGCGCAGGTCAGATTCCAGAAGCCATGGAACTCCATCGCCACTTCCATATCCCCACCGAACTCAGCTTTGATCTTCCGCAGAGGCTCTGCGCCTTCGCGCATCTGCTCACGCGTCAGAAACTGGCCTCGCGTCTTCCGTGCAATCGGATCGAAAGGCCAGATCTTCATCGCACGAATGCCGCTGTCCATCAACTCCCGCGCCAGCTTCACTGGCTCGGTCAGAAAATCCACATGATCGTAACAGGTGTTGTAGGTCCGGATCGAATCGCGGGAAGCTCCGCCAAGCAGCTGGTAGACCGGCATGTCCGCCCGCTTCCCTGCCAGATCCCACAGCGCCATGTCCACTGCGCTGATAGCCCGGATTTCTGCCCCAGCCCAGCCGCTGTAGCTGATCGCCTCAAACATATCCGCCCACAAGCGGTCAATGCGCGAGGAGTCTTTACCCAACAGCACAGGGGCAAGCGCGCGCCGGACCACGGCGCCTTCGGCTTCAGGCCAAGGATACGTCTCGCCTAATCCAACCAGCCCTTCATCGGTGTGGATCCGTACCCACAGCCATTGAATGGGACCCGCATGTACTTTGATTCCGCGCGAAAGATAGATGGTCTCAATCGCTGTGATCTTCATCTAATCCGTCTTTTCAGCAATAGACTTGGCCTGCAGGAATTGCAGCAGATAATCCGGGCCGCCTGCCTTTGAATCGGTGCCGGACATGTTGAACCCGCCAAATGGATGCGCACCCACCATCGCGCCTGTGCATTTACGATTGATATAGAGATTCCCGACGAAAAACTGCTCCCGTGCCTTGTCAATTTTCCTGCGGTCGTTGGTATACACCGCGCCCGTCAGCCCGTACTCGGTGTCATTGGCCAGTTCAAGAGCGTGGTCGAAATCCCGCGCCTTCGAAACCGCCAGCACCGGCCCGAATATCTCTTCCTGAAACAGCCTGTCTTTCGCCTCGATATCCGCAATCACAGTCGGCCGGATGAAATATCCGTCGCCTTCCAGCGCCTCTCCGCCCGCCACCAGTCGGCCTTCCTGCTTGCCCGTTTCGATATATTCCAGAATCGACTTCTTCGCCCCCGCATTGATCACCGGACCCATGTAGTACGCAGGATCGTCAGTCGGTCCAACGGATAATGCAGCGGCCTTCTTCTGCAGCAAATCCAAAAACTGGTCGTAAACCTTCGCGTCCACAATAGCGCGTGAGCAGGCCGAGCACTTCTGGCCCTGGTAGCCGAACGCCGATTGCAGCACTCCAGTCGCGGCGCGCTCCACATCGGTATCGCTATCGACGATAATCGCGTCCTTGCCGCCCATCTCCGCCACTACACGCCGGATCCAGATCTGTCCTTTTTGCGGTTTCGCCGCCAGTTCATTGATCCGCAGGCCCACATCGCGCGACCCCGTGAACGAAATGAACCGCGTCTTCGGATGTTGCACCAGCACATCGCCAACCAACGCGCCGCTCCCCGTCAATAGGGAAAAGCTGCGCGCCGGGAATCCAGCCTCCAACAGCACTTCCGCGAACTTTTGCGCGATCGTCGGCGTATCGCTCGACGGTTTGATGATCACGGTGTTGCCGGCCACCAGCGCTGCCGTAGTCATGCCCGCCAGAATTGCCAAAGCAAAGTTCCACGGTGGAATCACAATCCCCACGCCAAGCGGGATGTAAACCATCTGATCTTTCTCGCCGGGTAGCTGCACGGGCGCTTCCGGCGCGCTGAATCGCAGCATCTGCCGCGCGTAATACTCGCAGAAATCAATCGCCTCGGCCACTTCTGCTTCGGCTTCGGGCCACGTCTTTCCAGACTCCGTCGCCAGCCACGCGTTAAACTCCATCTTGCGCCGCCGCAGAATCTCAGCCGCGCGCAACAGCATCGCCACTCGCGAAGCCGCCGTCGTCCGGCTCCACTCCGGAAAGAAAGCGTAGGCCGACTCCACCGCCTTCACCGCCAGTTCCGCCGTAGCCTTATGATGGACGCCGACAACCTCGGCCGGCCGCGACGGATTTAAGGAATGCAGTTTGTCGCCAGTTTCAATTCGCTCCCCGCCGATCAGCAGCGGGTACTCCGCGCCAAATTTCGTCCGCACCTGCGCGAGCGCGGCTTCCATCGCCGCCCGATTCTCCGGACGCGAGAAATCTGCGTAAGCCTCATTCCGGAACGCGGGCAGGGAAGCGAGGTTGAGACTGGCGACGGACATCGCTTATCCTCCGACTATCTTTTTGCCCTGATCGAACAGCTCGGCCGCGTCATCTACCAGCCGCCGTCCCTTGTCATATAACTCCCGGCCTTTTTCCATGAATTCCCGTCCGGTCCCAGCCAGCACTTCCCGGCTGTCTCCGGTTTTATCGTACAGTCTCTTCCGGGTTTCCTCGCCCGAAGTGGGCGCGTACAGTAGGGCAATGGCCGCTCCAATGGAAACACCAGCCAGAAACCAAACTACCTTCGTACCGTCATCACGCATTGAGTTACCTCCATTATCATTATGACCCGTCGTTCCGCAGCCAATCTGCGGAATAGACAGGTTTCGGAGATAAGACGACAGAAAGCGGTAATGTGTTGCGGCTGAGGTAGAGAGGTTTTTTAAGCCAGATTCAAAGTGCGCAGCGTGCTGCCTTTATCCGCTTCAATTTTTTTCTGCAGCAGCATAATGGAATAGATCAACTGCTCGGGCCGCGGAGGGCATCCCGGTACATAAACGTCCACCGGAATCACCTGGTTCACCGGCACTAGCGCGTAGTTGCTGAACACACCCGTGGAGGTAGCGCACGCGCCCATCGAGATCACCCACTTTGGCTCCGGCATTTGCGAATAAAGGTGACGCACCACCGGCGCCATCTTGTTCGACACCCGCCCTGCGATAATCATCAGGTCCGACTGCCGTGGCGACCCGCGAAATACCTCCGCGCCAAAGCGCGAAATGTCAAAACGCGAAGCCGTCATCGCCATCATCTCAATCGCGCAGCAGGCAAGGCCGAACGCCATGGGCCAAATCGAGTTCCTGCGGCCCCAGTTGATCACGCTGTCCACCGTAGTCAGAAGAAAACTATCGCTGAGAGTGGAAATGCTTTCATCGTCAATCCGGCCAAACAACTCCTTCGGCTGGTCAGGTACAATCCGCGGCTCCATGCTCATTTGAGGCCATTATCCCATACGCCCATGCCATGCGTAGAATAGAAGAAGCTTGCCACAACATCCTCCTGAATCTATCCAGCCGTCCCAAGACTATGACTCCGCGCTGGACAGTGCCGCTGTGCATTGGAACATCGAACCCGAATATTACGATATTTGGGGCAACATGCACCGTGCCACGAACACGGTGAAGCAGTCCATTCTGGGTTCGCTCGGCGTCGCCACCGGAACGCGGGACTTGCTCGATGACGCCCGCGAAGAATCACTGTGGACGCAATGGTCACAGTTGGTGGAATCGACAATTGTTCTCGGGCCGCAGTCGGAAGGGATACCTCTTCAGATTCCGGAAGCCCTCAGCGCGGCAGTGGTGGAGTTGGAATTTACCTTCGAAGACGGAACCGTCGCCCAATCCTCCTTCGACATCGCCGCTCTTCCGCACGGATCAAGCGCCGCGGTGCGCGGCCAGAATTTCGTTCGGAAATTCAGCCCTCTCCCTGGCGCTGCTCCGCTCGGCTATCACAGCGTGCAGGTGCGTCTCGTTTCGGAAGGCAAGACCGTCGCCTCAGGCGCCGCCCGCCTCATCGTTTGCCCGGGTCAAGGCTACGCGCACGATGGAAAGGCTGCGGGGATTGCCGTCAGCCTCTACTCGCTACGCTCGGAGCGAAACTGGGGATGCGGCGATTTCGCTGATCTCTACAAGTTAATTGACTGGGCCGCTGCCGATCTCCGCGTCAGTTTCATCGGCTTGAATCCGCTCCACGCCATTCCAAACCGCCAACCCTATAACACCAGCCCTTACCTGCCGGTCTGCAGCTTCTACCGCAATCCCCTCTACCTCGACATTTCCAGGATTGAGGACTTCGCCAAATCCGCCCGCGCCCATCGCATTTTTGAGAGCCCGAAGATCCAGGATCTGCTCGCCTCCCTCCGCGCTGCGAAGTATGTGGAATATGAGCTGGTTTACCGGCTCAAGATGCGCTTCCTCAAGCTGATGTTTCGCCGTTTCGTGCGCGAGTTGCGATCTGACACAGCGCGCGCTGTCGAGTTCCGCGCCTACATCCGCGTAGAGGGAGATTTGCTCGACCGTTTCGCCGTTTATTGCGCCCTCGACGAGGCGATTCACAAACAAAATCGCGATATCTGGATCTGGCCCGATTGGCCGCCCGAATACCAGGACCCCGAATCCGATGCCACCCGCGCATTCTCCAGAACACATTGGCGCAGCGTTCTGTTTCACAAGTATGTGCAGTGGCAGGTCGACCTGCAACTGCGCGAAGTCCAGAAATATGCCCGCGGCAGCGGCCTTCCTATAGGGCTCTACCACGACTTGGCGCTGGCCACCGATCGCTGCGGCTCAGACCTTTGGGCTCACCGGCCCTTCTACGTAAATGGCTGCCGCGTGGGTTCGCCGCCGGATGACTTCGCCCCCAATGGGCAGGACTGGGCTTTCCCGCCCCCGAACGTCGTGCGCCACAAGCAGGATGGCTACCGCCTCTTCGTGGAGTCTATCCGCAAGAATTGCAAACATGGCGGCGCGCTCCGTATCGATCACGTTATGCGCTTCTTCCGCCTCTACTGGATTCCGGACGGCTTCGACGCCACCCAGGGCACTTATGTGAAGGACCACTGGGAAGATCTCATCCGCATCCTCGCCCTCGAAAGTGTCCGCAACCAAGTGGTGATCGTCGGCGAAGACCTGGGTACCGTCGAGCCTGCCGTGCAGGATACCCTCAAGAGATTCAGCGTCCTCAGCTACCGGTTGCTCTACTTTGAGAAAGATGCCGCGGGCGATTTCAAGTTGCCTCCCGAGTATCCAGAAAAGGCTCTCGTCTCGGTCAGCACGCACGATCTTCCCACGCTCTCCGGTTTTTGGACCGGCCGCGACATTGAAGCGCGCCGCAATGCCGGATTGCTGCCTGACGACGCGAGTTACTACAACCAGTTGACGGATCGCGGGCGGGACAAACAGAAGATGGTCGATGCATTTTCGAAGCTCGATCTGCTTCCGCCTGGGTATCCTCTCAATGCCTGGGCCATCGGCGAATTCACGGGCGAACTGCATTACGCGGCCATCGGCTTCCTCACCTCGACGCCATCTCAACTGATGGTTCTGAACCAGGAGGATCTTTTCAAGGAAGTGGACCAGCAGAATCTGCCGGCCAGCACCGCGCAGTATCCCAACTGGCGTCACAAAATGCAGGTCAGCATAGAGGAACTCACCACACTGCAAAGTGCAATCGATTGCACCGCCATGTACCGTTTCTGGATCGAAAAGACCGGCCGCGCACGGCCGTCCTGATGTTTCTGTTCCACGGTCACCGCCCAAGTTCAAGTTTCTTATTCATCAAATCAGACACTTAACAGGCACTTGCCCCGCCGCCACGTTCGTCTAAGGGGAAACTCAAATCGCCAGGGGTTCACGCCTGCCCCCAGCGGCGAGGAGCAACGAACAGTGCCCGAAGACTTGAATACGGTCGTGAGCACGGTTGCAACCGCGCCCCTGCCCATGTTGTACGATCATCAAAAATCGCGCCAACGAACCAAATTGGCCCAATGCCCAAACAAACCGAATCGCACAAACGAACCCACTCGCACCAACGAACCTACTCGCACCAACGAACCCACTCGTACCAACGAACCCACTCGTACCAACGAACCCACTCGTACCAACGAACCCACTCGCACCAA
>JBDUEM010000266.1:0-10279 GCA_040002435.1 Bryobacteraceae bacterium | reverse complement strand
GCAACACGCCGCGCTACCTGGAAGGCCTGAATTCGCAGGGCATCGCGAATATCGATATCGGGCTCAGAAAGCAATTCGTGATTCGTGAGGCCAAGAGGGTCCAGGTCCGGATGGAGGCTTTCAACGTGGCCAATCGCACCCGCTTCAATCGCGCGGACTTCGCCTTCGGGAGTGGAAGTTTCGGTCAGGTCACCGGCCTGGCAAACGGCTCCCACCCGCGCCAACTGCAAATCGTGGCGCGCTTTGAATTCTGAACTGACCGCTGGCCGACGCGGCACGGGTAGAGTAGAAAAATGAACAGAACTGTCCTTGGATTTCTGGTTGTCGTCGTTTCCCTGATTTCGGCCTGGATCCCGGCCGTCTCGCAGACTCCCGCGCCCAAGAAAACTGGAAGGCCGCCGGAGAATTTGCCTTGGACACGGTTTCATCGAGCCGATCCACCCTATCAACCGACCGATGCGGAGAAGCAGCAGATTGCGGCGAAGATCGGCCAATTGGGCGAGGCTATTGGCGACCTTAAAGCCCGGCACGCCGATGACGGGCTGCTGGCGGACGTGGAGATCTACTATACGGCGGCGCAGTGGAAGATGGCGTACCCGCAGGAATTTTTCCGGCCCAAATCCGTTGCCGACACTCTGGCGGTGCTCGACAAAGGCCTTGAACGGGCTGCACAGTTGAAAGAAGGCAAGTCTCCCTGGACTACGCAGACGGGGCTTGTAGCGCGCGGATTCCGTTCGGCCATCGATGGGACGGTGCAGCCGGTTCGCGTCACGGTTCCAGCCGAGTATGACGGTACGAAAGTGTTCCCACTCGACGTCGCACAACACGGACGGTTCACGACGCTATATGAGGTAGAGACGCTCAATGGTAACCAGGGAATGGAGATAGATTACCTTCCGGGTACGGTCCAGATCGATCTCTTCGGGCGCGGCAAGAACACCTATCACTGGCCCGGCGAAGCCGATATCTTCGAAGCCATCGAATTCACAAAGAAAGCGTACAAGGTCGATCCGGAGCGCATGACCTTGCGTGGCTTCTCCATGGGCGGCGCGGGCGTCTGGCACACCTCGCTGCATTTCCCCGATCTATGGGCGGCTGTGGAGGTCGGAGCCGGGGACAACATGTCGCACCGGATCCCAATCTTAAATACGCTCGGCCCCACGCAGCAGGCAATGTGCAAGATCTTTGACAACATGTACGAGTGGGCGCTCAATGCCTACGATATTCCGTTCGCCTCCTACGTCGGCGAGATCGACCGCAGCAACGTGAAGCACAAGGCTGCGATGGAACAACTGATCAAGGACGGGATCAAATTCGAGGGGGATCCCTTTAGTCTGAAGGCGACGAATGCCCCGTCAATGATGTTTCTGATCGCCCCCAATACGGGACACGACATGCACAAAGACAGCCGGAAGACCTTGAACGAGTACCTCTACGAACGGATCAAGATGGGCCGGCAGACACCCGATCACATACGGTTCCTGACATACACGACGCGTTACAACCGCGATTATTGGGTCACCATCGATGGCATGGAAAAGCATTACGAGCGTGCGGAAGTGGACGCCACGCGCAGTGACAACCGGGCGCAGTACAACATCACGACGAAAAACCTTTCGCGGCTGGCGTTGCGGCAGACCGATCATGCCACGGTCGTCAACATCGACGGCCAGAAACTGAACGTGAAGGCTGCTCCAGAAATGGTTTTCGAGAAAACGCACGGAGCCTGGAAAGTGGCTAGCGGGCGCGAAAAAGGCCTGCGCAAGAAGCACGGTTTGCAAGGTCCAATTGACGATGCGTTCCTTGAGCCGTTCCTGGTTGTGCGGCCGACGGGAACTCCCTGGAATGCGGCGGCCAACGACCAGGCGCTGCGCATGCTCAAGCGATTCGATTCGCAATATACGATGGCCTACCGCGGCCATATTCGCGTAAAGGACGACAAAGATGTGACTGCGGCCGATTTTGAAAAGTATCACGTAGTGCTCTTCGGCGATCCGGGGAGCAATCGCTGGATAGCGAAACTCAATGGCAAACTGCCGCCTCTGCATTGGACGAAGGAAACGGTGGCGCTCGGTAGCCACAGCTTCCCGGCGGGCGAGGCGCTGCCGGCTTTGATCTATCCGAGTCCGATGAATCAAAGCAAGTATGTCGTGATCAATAGCGGTCTCACCGCCGCGTGGGCAGACTGGGCCGGCGATTTTCCCACGCCCCGCTATGGGGACTTCGCCATATTCAAGGTAAGGGAAGGCGCTGACGATCCGGAGGCTGCTTATTCGGGCCTGTTCGACGAATCCTGGAAGCTGATGTGAACTTGGTAGCTGGCGCATTGACCGGATGCGCTGCGTTGGCTTTGCTGGCTGGATGGCTCTATTCGGCACCGGGGGCGCACGATCCCATCGCTTTCGAAGACACGGCGAGCCGTGCGGGCGTCGATTTTGTGCTGCGCAATTCGGCGAACGGCGAACGGCGGCAGATCGAAACGATGGTCTCTGGCGTGGCCGTTTTCGACTATAACAACGACGGCTGGCCTGATATCTACTTCGTGAACGGCGCGCAACAGCCGAAGCTCGAAAAGTCCGATCCCTCTTTTTACAACCGGCTTTACAAGAACAATGGCGATGGTACTTTCACCGATGTGACAGCGGCGGCCGGAGTCCGCGGCGCCGGCTTCGCGATGGGCGTAACGGCGGCTGACTATGATAACGACGGGGCAATTGATCTCTTCATCGCTGGTGTCAACCGCAACATCCTATACCGGAATCGCGGCGACGGCACTTTCGAAGACGTCACACAACACGCAGGATTGGCGTTTACCGGCCCCGGGACAAAGCCCTGGTCGGTTTCAGCGGGTTGGTTCGACTACGACAACGACGGGCTGCTCGACCTGTTCGTGGTCAATTATGTAGCCTGGGCGCCGGAGAAAGATCCTCCATGTACAATCGGCAAGCGGCGCACGTACTGCCATCCGAAATATTACGAAGGGTTGCCGAACGAGCTCTACCATAACAACGGAGACGGCACCTTCACCAACACTTCGGTTTCGTCGGGCATTGCGTCGCATATCGGCAAAGGCATGGGGCTGGCGTTCCTGGATTACGATCTCGACGGCAAGCTCGATGTATTCGTCGCGAATGACACGGTCCCGAACTTCCTGTTTCACAACGAAGGCGGAGGGCGCTTTCGCCAGGCCGGCTTGCAGGCGGGAGTAGCGTTCAACGAAGACGGACGCGCGCTGAGCTCGATGGGTGTGAGCGCGGGCGACGTCGACAACGACGGGCGCGAGGATCTATGGGTGGCCGCCAATGGGAACGAAACCTTTCCGCTGTTCCGGAATTTGGGTAAGGGGCTGCTGATGGATGTTACTTATCCGAGTGGAATCGGCCGTCAGACCATGACGGCGACAGGCTGGAGCAACGGCATTTTCGATTTCAACAATGACGGGCAGAAGGATCTGTTCGCCGCTTGCGGGGCAATCGATGACAACACGGAAACGTTTTCCAGCCGCCAATCGAAGCAGGCGAACAAGGTGCTGGTGAATCTCGGCGGACTTCATTTTCTAGACGTCAGCGCGTCGGCCGGGAAGGACTTCCAGCAAGTAGGCGCGCATCGTGGCGCGGCATTTGGAGATTTTGACCGCGACGGACGCGTCGATGCGGTCGTGAGCCGCATCGGCGAGCGTGCCGAGGTGTTCCACAACGTTTCACCCGTGGCAAATCACTGGCTCGCCATTCAGTTGCATGGAAGGAAGAGCAATCGGGAGGGGATCGGATCCCTAATTCATCTAGTGAGCGCTTCGGGAACCGAACAGTGGAACCGGGTTACCACGACGACAGGTTACGGCGGATCGAGTGACCGCACCGTTTTCTTCGGGCTGGGGAAAGAAGCGTCGGCAAAATGGATCGAAATCTCCTGGCCGGGCGGCGTCCGGCAGAGGATTGACAACCCGAAGACTGACCGCTACGTGACGATCGATGAACCGTAGTTACTCTGCAAGTTATCTGCCGTGCGCAACCAGTATGCGTGACACCGCGTCATTCAACGGGATGGCCTAACGCGGCGGCATTGTCACGGACGCGAAGGTCTCGTGTGACGATTGTCAGGAGCGCGGGAGAATCGCCCAAGGCTTCCGGCGTCGCCAGATGAATAGCGTCTAACGTGCGAATCGGCTCGACCGGGAAGGTCCTCCGACATGAGTGAGGATCGCTTCCGTTACCCGCACGATGTGACAACGCTGCGCATTGCCGCACGCTCCTGCTGGGCCGTGAACCTTCCGAGAGCCGCGCGAAGCACGGCCCGGCTGGCCGCGGCCACCGTCAGTGACCTACTACCCTTGGCCACGAATTGAGGCCTTAGCCGCCGTATCACCTTTCAGACGCGGCCGCCACTAAGGAGCTTGAGTTTTATGTGGCGCCTGATAGCAGCATTTCGGCCGCGCGCCGTGGCGGTGCCGCCTTACGCTTCGTGACGGTCCCAGGCAATCAGGGCCGCGGCCGTTCCCGTAGGGAGACGAATCTCCGGGCAGTCTTCCAGCCGGTCGCCGGCCTCCTCAGGAGCGGTGATCACGCCCGAAGCAATGAGCCGGTCGAACTGGCTGGTCAGGCCGTGCCTCTCGGCAGTTGGCGGAACAGGCTCCGCCACGTCCCGCCCGTGCGCAGTTACTACATCAGGCTTCCCAGACTCGACTCGCCCGATGTACCTGCTGAGGTTGTCTTTCAATTCCCGAATACCTGTGCCCACACTTCAATCATAGCTACATAACGCCTCACCGCGAGGCCGCGAGATATTGCTGCGCAGCCGTGCCGGAGCACTGTTACTTCTTCCGGGCCCAACCTTCCTGGCCCAGGCGCATTTCCCTGTCGCCGTCCTCTGTTCTACCAAGACGCAGATACGCGCTGCCGAGAAGAAGGTGCGCATTCCAATTTCCCGGGTCGGCGGCGACTGCTCTCTCCAAATGGGCAGCGGCGGCATCGAGCTTGCCGGTGTGCAGCAGGACGCGTCCCAGCTCGGTGTTGGCACGCGAGGAAGCCGGCGCCGCCTGAACTGCTTTTTCCAGCGGACCGAGGGCTTCTTCGGTGCGGCCCTGGCGAAAAAGGAAGGCGCCGAAGTCGATCTTCGGATCTTCGCCGCCGGGCGATGCGTGCGGGGTCAACTCGATCGCCTTGCGGAAATGGAATTCTGCTTCCGCCGACATGCTCAGGGCGGAGAAATTCAGCGCCACAGCGCGATGCACCCTGGACAGTATCTGCTTCGGTGCGGCGCGTAGCGCCTTCTCGAACGGATCGCGAGCCGCTTCGTACTGCCCGGCGAAGTGCAGGTTGCGTGCGAAGAAGTAGCAGGCTTCCTCATCGTTGGGAGCCAACTCACAGGCTCGGCTCAGCGCCTGCCAGGCGCGTTCGAGGCGCCCGGTCGACGTCGACAAAGTGCCCAACGCCTTCCAGGCTCTCCAGTCTCCGGGCGTGAGAGAGACGGCTCGTTCCAGTTGTACCAGACGGCCTGTGTCGTCGGGGCTCTGTGCGCGCAGCGAAGTGCTCCAGGCGAGGATCAGGAGCAGGACGAGCGTCATGCACACATTCTAAGCGAAACGCGGCATGCCGGCAGTCACAAGCAATCGCAATCTTTCGCTTGCTGTCTTTTTTGGTTCGGCTGCTAGACAATGACCAACTCGACGCCTTTTGCCCGCACGGCTTCCGCCATCTCCGCATCCACCCGATTGTCGGTGATGATGCGGCTGGCGCTTTCAATTTTGCCAATCAGGGACAGGGAGCGGCGGCCAAACTTACTGGCATCGGCGACAACGGTCACTTCGCTCGAAACACGAATCATGACCGTGTTCAGTTGGGCTTCGAGGATATCAGGCGTTGAGAAGCCGATATCGGGGTGCAGCCCATCTACGGCGAGAAACAGGTGGTCGGCATGCAGATCCCGCAGCATGTGGTCCGCCTGGGGGCCTACGAAAGAACTGGAAGAGGGCCGCAGGATGCCGCCAAGCATGATCAGCGAGATACCATCGGTTTCGGTGAGTTCATATGCAACGTTCAAAGCATTTGTAATCACGGTCAGCGGGTGGATCCGGCTGGCCTTGATCTGCCGTGCGACCTGGGCTGTGGTCGTGCCCGAGTCGAGCAGGATCGTCTGGTGCGGTTTGATCAATTGGACGGCCGCGTGCGCGATGCGGGTCTTTTCGGCGTGGTGGATGGCCGCTTTGAATCGCAGAGGATAGTCCACTACCGGATTCAATTGGCGCACGGCACCGCCATGGGAGCGCATGGCAGAACCGCGCTTGGCGAGGATATCGAGGTCGGCCCTGGCGGTCACAGCCGAAACACCGAATTTGGCGACAATTTCCTCCACCGTAACCCGGCCGTTCTCTTCTACAATCTCCTGCACTTTGTTTCGCCGCTCTTCGGCCAGCATTTGGTATTTCTGTGACACGTTCGATACACCTTCCAAGGACTTCTAGTCTAAATGATTGCGGGACGATTCTAAAGTGACGATTAATGATGGCTTTGGGCCGCCGCCGGTGGAGTCCGCCCGGCACCCGGCAGCTTGTCGTTCTAAGGCGCCACCACCAGCAAAGAAAGGGAAAAACATAGCAAGCACAAAGAATCAAAATGCAATTATACTTATACTGTAACTTCCATTCAGATTCAGGAGAGTCTTTGCTTGACCTCGTCGTCTTCTTTGGTTGGTGAGTGGCTTAGGACTATGACCGCCTCGCGGAGTGATTTTTCGGCGCTGCTGGCGGCCGCGGAACACGATGAAAGAGGAGGGTTTGAGCACACTATCCAGGAAATCTGCCAGCAGCCGCCGACTTGGGTCGAAACAGCGAATGATCTGACGGCCCTGGAGCCTATATTCCGCGAGAGCCTTTATTCCTGCGAGCGGCTGGTATTGACGGGGTCAGGCAGCTCACAGTACGCCGGGGAATGTGCCGCGCCCGATTTGCAAAGAGAATTACGGATTCCGGTGGGAGTGTCCAGCGGCGGCGACATTCTGGTGAACGCCTGCGCCTCGGCCTCGGCACAGGCGACCCTGGTGGTGTCGCTGGCCCGCTCGGGTGACAGCCCGGAAAGCGCGGCGGCAGTAGAATCCTTGCTCGCGACGGAGCCGCACACACGCCACCTGATCATCACCTGTAATCCGGCCGGTCGGCTGGCCCGGTGCTTCGCCGATAATCCGCGAGTCCGAGTGGTCGCGCTGGGCGATCGCGTCAACGACCGAAGCCTTGTAATGACCGGGAGTTTTACCAACCTGGCCCTGAGCGCGGGATATCTTGGCTGGATCGACAAAGGCAGCGAGTTCTTATCGCGAGCGAGCCGGCTCTGCGACGCGGGGCAGCGATTGCTGCTGGAGTGGCCCGACCAGTTGGCCGCTTTCGTTTCCGGCGACATCCAACGGATCGTCTTCCTGGGCCATGGGTGCCGTTTTGGAGCGGCACGCGAGGCAGCGCTCAAGATGCTCGAAATGACGGCGGGTAAGGTGGTGACAATGGCCGAGACTTACCTGGGCCTCCGCCACGGCCCGATGTCTTTTCTGAATGACAAAACGTTACTCGTGTGTTTCCTTTCTTCCGATCCGCTGACACGATGTTACGAGAGGGATCTCATTCTGGAACTGGACGCGAAGAAGTTGGGGGCGCGGAAACTGATCGCGGGCGTTGAAAACCCAGGCACCGGATTATGCGCGGGAGATGACCTCGCGATCGCGTATGAGACCGGGCGCGGCATGGACGATGCTGGTTTGGCGCTGCTCGACGTGATGATCGCGCAAATCCTCGGCTTCCATCGCTGCCGCGAGCAGGGTCTGCGGCCGGACTCGCCTTCTGAAGACGGCGTCATCAGCAGGGTTGTCGGCGAATTCCAGATTCACTCACCAGCCGGAGTGGCGAAGTGAAGATTCTGATCGCCGGCGAGCTGAATCCGGATCTGGTCCTGCGAAATTATCAGAAATTCCCCGAGCTGGGGAAAGAGGTCCTGGTGGAGGATCTCGATTTGACGCTCGGGAGTTCGTCGGCGATCTGCGCGGTGGGATTGGCGAAGCTGGGTGATGCGGTCACATTCGCGGCCACCGTCGGCACGGACGCGTATGGAGATTATTGCACCGCCGCACTGGAACGGGCGGGCATTGATGTTTCGCTGGTCCAGCACCGGAGCGACCTCAAGACAGGTATCACAGTTTCGATCACTTCTTCGAGCGACCGTGCTCTGGTGACGTATCCCGGAGCGATCGGCTGCCTTTCGGCGGCGGATCTGCCGAACACGGCCTTCGCAGGCTTTCGCCATTTTCACGTCTCCAGCTATTTCCTTCAGGACGCGCTGCGGCCCGGGCTGCGGAACCTGTTCGCGATGGCCAGGAAGGCAGGGCTTACGACTTCGCTCGACCCCGGTTACGATCCCTCAGAGAAGTGGTCCGCAGATCTGATTGACGTGCTGCAGGAGGTAGACGTCTTTCTGCCAAATGAAGTAGAAATACGCGGAATCACAGGCCTCCAGGACGTAAGGGCTGGACTGGCCAACCTCGACAATTCTCATACGCTGGTGGTGGGAAAGTTGGGCGCAGAGGGATGCATGACCCGCTACCAGGGTGAGTGGATACGTGTGCCGGCGTTCCCAATCGACGCGGTGGACCCCACTGGGGCCGGCGACTCCTTCAATGCCGGATTTCTGCACAAATGGTTGAGGGGCGAAGCATTGAGGGACTGCCTCGTTTTCGCTTCTGCGTGCGGAGCCTTATCGACTCGTGGCTTGGGCGGCACTGCTACCCAGGCGACTGAAGCGGAAGCGGCGGCCTGTCTTCAGGCGCAAGGCGGGGAATTCGTCGCGAGAGCCTGAACGTCTGGTTCAGAACATTCGACGCGCGGGTCCGTGCCGGGTCCCACGAGATCTTGTCGGTATGCCGTTCGCGTGGCGATGGCCGCACCTTCGTTAGAATCTGAGGTTCAGGGTCGCTGTTCGTGTGCCTTCCCGTGAAGTGAACGCCGTTCTACGAGCAGAATGACAGTAAATGCGCCGCCAGTTCACTGGGTGCTGACAGGAAAGGTGAGTGGTCCGTATCCATTGAGACCACTGTTTCACAGGGTGTCGCAGCAAGCATGCGCTCTTGAAGAGATGGAACTACTGCATGATCCTGAAGGCACTTCACATAAAACCTCGGAACGCTTCCGAACCTTTCATTTGTCACGTAAATCGGCGTCACCCACGGTGCGAGTGGTTGAGGCACAAGCATCGAGGAGGCCCATTCGGCGTCCGACTTAGTGCAACAGTTGTAGAAGACCTCACCGTGCTTATCAGCCTGTAAGACGCATCTGGGGCCATCGGTAATCACCCACGATGCGAGTCGCGCCATCTTTTCGTCTTCCTGCGCGACTTGTAGGAGCGCTTGGCCGCTACAGAGAAGATAGGCAGTAACGTACACCAGACCTCTGATTCGCTCCGGGTGCCGTTCAGCGGCCTGACTGATCGCGATTCCCGACATGCTGTGCCCGACCAGCAAGACGGGTTCGGGTACTGCTAGCAGCGCTTCGCAAACCGCGTCTGTATATCGCTCCAGAGTGACCTCTTCCGCAGGCGTTTTATCCTCGCCCATTCCCGGAAGATCGCGTGCCACAACGGTGTGGCCGTGCCGTTCCAACTCGCCTATGATAGTTTTCCAACACCAACTGCCGTGCCACGCGCCATGTACAAGGTGGATCACCATCTTTCGTTTCTCCATCCCGGATTGCGGTAAGAGCAGCTTAGCACCATATTTGGTCGGACTTAGAATCCAGTTTCGCCCTCGGTGTGCCGGCTGTGTTCTCTTACGGAAAATGTTAAATCGGTGTCAGCTGCACCGCATCAAAATGGCGCGGGACGCCCGTTATTCGGCCATCAAATAAATCGGAACCGACGCCAGCACCATCTCACCAATCAGCAGCGGCAACGTCCGATACAGATCCAACGATAATCGCTTTTCCATCCGCATGGCAACGCGCCGGGAAGGCCCCAATTTATGGGCTTCGAGAAGTCGGTCATCACGATCGCACCGGGAATGAGCAGCAGTGCGGTGGCGGCCCTGTAGAAGAAGCTGCTTTCAGCGCGCATCGTCTCGTTGGTGTTTGGCGAACTTCATCAGGTAAGCCTGAATGCCCCAGGCGCCGAAGACCAGCACGCAGGGAATCAGCCAGCTCGCGCCCGGGCTGCCGTATCACGGAGGTGTCGATCGCGTTCCGGAATCCTAATTTCTTCAGGTGGGTATTCCGGTCGATGAGAATAGACATTCCGTTGGGATGTGAATAAGGATT
>JBDUEM010000265.1:0-10318 GCA_040002435.1 Bryobacteraceae bacterium | reverse complement strand
AGAAGCCAAACAGAAGTTCTGGAAGCAGGTGGCGCCTTTCTGGCAGCCGCGCCTTGGCATCGCGTACCGTCCCGGCCCCAAATGGGTAATTCGCACGGGAGCCGGACAGTACACCAGTCCGCAGCACTTCGTTCAAATCAGCACAGCCAATCTAATGCCGCCACTATCCGGCTTTCAGCAATACGATTCTGTCACCGATGCGGTAGCGGGATCACCCACACGGCGCTTCCGCGCGGGCCAGCCAATCCTCACTTTGGATGATCCATTTAGTGGAAACGTCGCGAATCCTCCCGTGAGCGTGTGGCGCCTGGAACCAGACCGCCAGGAGCGTGACGTCTGGCAATGGAGTTTCGACATTCAGCGCGAACTTCCCGGCTCAATGTCGCTTACCGTTGGTTACGTTGGCAGCAAAACCAGCCACTCCGCTAACTCGTATGAGAACTACAATGGCGCCCTGCCATCGCCTGATACCAACTTCCAGGCACGCCGTCCAGTGCAACAATTCTACGATCCTTCCCAGCCCCAGAAAGGTGTTCAAACGCTTGGCAGGATTTTCGCGTTTGATTCTTATTCCAACCAGCACTATAACGGCCTGCAGACCAAACTCGAACGCCGTTACTCGCACGGACTGACTTTTGGTGTTGCGTACACCTACAGCAAGGCGAATGGGGACGGAGAGGACGGCGGCAACGAAGGAGCCATGCGCCAAGTCGCCGCCGATCGTGCGGGGTCCCGCGCGCGTACGTCATTTGACCTTACCCACAATGCCGTCATTCACTACGTTTACGAAATACCCTTCGGCCAGCATTTTACCGGCGTCACAGGTGCATTGCTGAAAGGCTGGCAGACGAACGGGATTCTATCGATCCGCTCCGGCTTCCCTTGGACCCCCACCGTCGGCCTCAACGACCTTAACACCGGCGGTGACGGAACGCCCATCAGGCCCGACCGTCTTCAGGACGGTCGTCTGGATAATGCCAGCCGCGCCCTCTGGTACAATCCGCTTGCCTTCCAGCGTGTCAACTGCAATATCGCCAGCCGCCCTGACCTCTGCCACTACGGAAACTCCGGCCGCAACATTATGGATTCGCCCGGACAACGCAACATCGACTTCTCGTTCTTTAAGAACTTCGCCGTCACGGAGCGCGTGAAAGTGCAGTTCCGGGCCGAGGCCTTCAACGCTTTCAATACGCCGTTCTTCGGCCAGCCCAACAATCTGGGTTTCGTCTCGCTGAACTCCATCACTCCCGACGCCCCGCGCGTCGGCGAAATCCGCACACTGCGTGCCGCCATGCGAGTAATGCAATTAGGGTTGAAGATCAGCTTCTAACATTCATGACCGATTCGCGGCATCCCTCATTCTCGATGGACAGGCGTACCCTGGCCAAGACGTTGTTAGCAGCAGCGGGCGGAGCGGCGCAAATCAAGGCTCAAACTCTTCCCGCTCCCCGTCTGGTGTCGTGGATGTACATGATCTGGCCGCTGGAACAGTGGCTCACGGATTACTCCCGCACGCTGGACGCCTGGGAGGAGGGCGGCGTCCGGGGCGTTGTGATTGGTCCCCTGCGTTTCTGGGATGGCCCGCCCAGTTTTGACTTTACTTACGCACGAGCCGGGGCCAAGATCCAGACTTTCGCGCCAGAGGCAGCCATTTATCGCAAGCATGGCGTGGACCCCCCTGAAAACGTCCGGCTTGATCCCGCGAAGGAGAAGCAGCTTCACGGCTTGCTTGACAGCATCGCAAAGCGCGGCTGGCAGATCATGCTGTTCGGACCCGGCCATTACGGACGCGCTAAGTCCGCCGCGCAAGATCCCTTCGGCGCCAACGCGCTCGCGGCCGGCGTAGAGGATACCTGCCGCGCCTTTCCGCAGGCAGAGGGAGTCATCATCGATGGGGCGGGCGAGCATCACTACGAACTCGCATTTCACCATGGGGGCAACCTCTTCGAGATCCGCGATCACCATCGCGCGATTTACAACCACCTGGGCTTCGACGTTGCGCGCATGGAGCGCGGCATGAATCATCTAAATGCACGGTTCCACTCGCTCACCCCGTCGCTTGTTCGTTTTCATCAGAGCGGAGGCATGCTCGGCGGTTTGTCGCTCTTCGATCTAAACGAAGATGCGTTGTACTGGCTGCGCATGCGTCAGGAATCGACCTTGCGCAATATGGCCGCCATACGGAAAGAAATCGACGGGCTGCCAAGGAAGCCCAAACTAGGCACCATTCCAAGGTCCGCCGCGTTCTCGGTACTCACAACCCAGGATTACCAGAAAACTCATGGCTTCTTCGACTACATCTTCCCGAAGCACTATTACTGGAATCGTGGCTTCGACGGTATGTACGGCACCGTTGCGCGTTGGGTGGAGACGCTCAACTCGTGGAATCCAAGCTTGACCGAAGAAGACTGCTTTGCCGTGGTGAAAGTATTGTTCGGCTTGCAGTTTCCGGGCGTTCACAAACTCGCGGACCTGGAGATGGGCTTCCCCGACGAGTTTTTCGACCAGATCGTGTTCACTGAAACGAAACGCGCTTTGGATGCCACAGGTGACCCCAATAAGGTCATTGCATGGGTTTCTACCGGGCGCAATCCTCACGCGGGCGATCCCATGCCGGCTCACGATCTTTATCGTCTTCTGGTTGCATCCCATCGGGCCGGACTCAAACGCTTCGTCTTCCACCCTGATTTGAACCTTGGAGCTGCAGAATGGAAAGTGATTTCGCGTCTGTGCGGAAAGGAGTGGAAAGAAGATCCGAGCGGCTACTGGCCGCCTGATACTCCGAAACCTGACACGTGGAACGGAGGAAGAAAGCCGCCCGGCAGTAAATAGGCCGGCTCTGTAGTCATGCGATTTTCGCATGGGTCCAAGCCCGTTGATCGACGCGGTCCCTGGACGAGAAGGATGGCAGGGCTCCCAAGCTCCCAAAGTAACTGCGAATCTGAATGTACAGCCCTCGTGTAATGGCAGGCGCTTGTGGCAAAATCATTGAATTATGATTTCGCGAAGGGGTTTCCTCGGGACCGTTGCAGGAACGCTGGGGACCATGCCGGGCCAGTCGTTATCCGCCGCAAGTCGTCCAAAGATCGCCGTAGTCCTCTCGGTGTACCAGCCAGGTTCGCATGCCGATGTGTGGATAACCGCCCTACTCGAAGGATATGACAACGGTAAACCCCATATTCCGCGGTTGGAAATTGCCTCTATGTACACCGACCAGGTCCCGGAGAAAGATTTGAGCCGCTCCATGTCTGCCAAACATGGCTTCAAAATCTATCCGACCGTCGAGGAAGCCGTCACCCTGAGTACCGGTCGCCTGGCAGTCGATGGCGTTCTGCTCATGGTGGAACAGGGGAATTACAAGCACAATGAAAAGGGGCAGATTCTCTATCCGCGGTACGAACTTTACCAGCAGATTATCGATGTCTATCGAAAAAGCGGCAGAGCGGTTCCCATATTCTGCGACAAACACTTGTCGTACGACTGGAACAAGGCCAAGTGGATGTATGATCAATCGCGAGAACTGAAGTTTCCCCTGATGGCCGGTTCGAGCATTCCGTTTACATGGCGTCAACCGGCCTTGGAATTTGATTTGGGTACTCCCATCGAAAAAGCCGTGGTGGCAACTTACGGACCCAAGGAATCGTATGGATTTCATGGTTTAGAAACTCTCCAATGCATGGTGGAGCGGCGTGGTGGCGGCGAGAAAGGGATCGCCGCGGTTCAGTGCCTGGAAGGTCCCGCAGTATGGAAATGGACCGAGAGCAATAGCTGGTCCAAGCCACTCCTGAACGCCGCCCTGAGCCGGGCGGCAATCCGCAAACCGGGTACGCCGGAGGAAAATACGAAGGAACCGATCCTCTTCATTTTGGACTACGTCGATGGATTCCAAGGTGCCGTCTACATGTTGAATGAATACATCGAGGGGTGGACTTTCGCCGCCAGAGTCCGAGGCCGCAGCGAAATTGCCAGCACCCGGTTCTGGTCGCGCATGAAAAGACCCTGGAGTCACGCCGCAGGTCTCACGTATCAAATGGAAGAGTTGTATTTGACCCGCCGGACGGGTTACCCGGTCGAACGAACCTTGCTGACTACGGGAGCGCTGGCGTCACTGATGGATTCCAGTGTGGAAGGTTCTCGCCGAGTCGAGACACCGCACCTTCAGATTGCATATCGTGCGCCGAAGAAATCCCTTTTCAACACTGGTCCCATTCCTCCGGCTACCGAGTCGTAAATGAGAGGTCAAAGGCAGCTGAATTCCGATTTCGGCACATTCCCCAATGCAATGGCTGTCGCGGGCCGCTCCTCCATTTGATGCTGCGGTTCAGAGTGGTGAATCTCATCACTGCCTGGCAAGAAGTAAGACGGCCCGGCGCACAACACGACATGACATTAGTAATCGGCGCAGATAACAACCTCAGGGCGTCTGTCACGCTCACGGCGCTAGACCGCGCAAAATTGAAGCTGAGCCAGCATTGCGGCGCCCTGGCCGGTTAGCCGGCTGATTGAGATTTGGAACTGTCTGGCCAATAACCCTACCACTTTCTGAAATTCGCCGCGCCCGATCCTATTGCTTTTCAAACACCGTGACAGACGGACGCCGGGCACCGTCATGCTCAGTGGCAAAAGCCTATCACCGGCGTTACTCGCGGCTAGGGAGTGGTTTTAGCGCGAGCCAACCGGCTCCATCCCACTGTTTCTGATGGCCGCCCGCGCGTCCTCAGAGGCGAGGAAAGCGATCAGTTGTCTGGATAGACGGAGTTCCTTTGAGTCGGCCAGCACCGCGACGCTGAAGATCTGGACGAGTTGAATCTCCGCGGGAATGGTCCCGATGAAGGCGACTCCGCTTTTGCGCAGAAGCTCGCTGACGGGCAAGACCGCGATCTCCGTTTCACCAGCGGCGATGGCGGCCGCACCCCCGTTGTTCAATTTCCCCGAAACGGCTTTGGCGATACCGAGCTTCGGAAGCAATTTTGTAGTCATGTAGATTGCGGAGGTGCTTTGAACCCCGATGGATTTAGCGCGAAGGAGCGTTTGTTTGAAAGCCTCGACGGTGCTGATGTCGGGCCGCGGTGCGCCGGCACGCACGGCAACCCCTAAGGGTACACGGGCGAGATCTATCGGTGTGCCGGCGGCGATTCTCCCTTGCGCGATCAATTCGTTCAAACCATCCCGCGACATGATCACTATGTCCGCATGGACGCCGCGCCGGAGTTGCGCACCGATCGTATCCGGGCCTGTTCCCTGCGACGCTCCCCGCAGAGTGGTAATGGATAGGTTATACGCTTTCTCGAATGTGGGTCGCAATTCCTGATATGCGGCAACGAAACCGCCAGAGGTAAGCACTGTGATCTGAGCCGTAGCCGCTAACGGCAGCGCGAGCACGAACGCAATTTGAAGAACGAGTCCAAGAGCTCGCTGATTCATTTAGGTATTATCATCGCAGAATCGGGAACGAAAGAACGTCCATGCCGGCTGTGTCCAGGGCGGTCTAAGCTAGACGTAGGCCGCAGAGGGGACCGGATGAAGCGTACCTGGACGATCATAGGGGTAACCGACGTGCCGGGCAGCTTCCGATGGTACCAGGCGCTTTTCGGTCAGCCTGCTACGCTTCCTGCCCATGACTACTTTGGGCAGATCCTCGATGCAGACGGAACCGTCTTGCTCTGCCTCCACCAGTGGGGCTCCCACGAACATCCCTCATTGAAGAGCCCCGATTACGGGAAACCCGGGAATGGCCTCCTGTTGTTCTTTCGTGTCGACGACTTCGACCTCGCGCTGCAACGGGCACACTCTCTGGTCACTCAGCTCGACGAGGAGCCACACGTGAATCCGAACACGCAAACCAAGGAGTTCTCACTCCGGGACCTGGACGGATACTACGTTACGATCAGTGCGTTCTCTGCGGCATAGAAAGGCTTCAGTCTGCGGTCGCAATATCTGTTTGACCATCTTCAAATTAGCTGGTGCGTATCCCGGGCAACAAGGGAGGCGTCGTTTTCCATGCTTCAGGGGAACAGCCCCACGTTATCCGGTGGTCTGGCTTTGTCCCCTCATGTCCGCCGCGCGTCGCCTACCGGGATGATATCCCGTAATCTGGCATTTTCCTGACGGCCCCGATGAAGCAGCACTTATGGCGTCAGCGATCCCAGATAAGCCGCGAGCGCCAGCATGTCGCTGTTCATCATGTACTTCACAACCTTGTCCATCTCTGAGCTCTTGCCGCCCCGCCGGGCCTCGGACTTAAAGTCATAAAGCTGACGGACGATTGATGTCGGAGAACGCCCCGCAAGGTTGGGTACATCTTCTTTGCCTTTATATCCGGGCCCGTGGCAACTGGAACACTCAAGCGCTTTACCGTCTCCCCATGTCTCGGCCAGGCGCTTGCCCAAAGCGATGCTTCCTTCCGGCACATAAGCGACGTATGGGGTGGCCGGATCCCGCAGTTCGAATTGATCGAAATCCTCCGGACCCTCGAGGATCCGTTGGCCCAGCGGTTCCTGTTCACCCTCGCGGTCGAACTTATATAGCCAGCCGGCGATTTTCGCCTTGGGGATCATGGAAGCCTCAACCACGCGGAGGAACGACTGCGGCCGAAGACCGGCGAAATATCTGGCGGCGGCAACGATTTCGTCGTCCTGGATCGCTTTTGCTGTGTTGCTCATGTTGATGGCAGGGCCTCTCCCGTCGACGAAGGATTTTCGTTTCCCATCGCGAAACGCCTTCACTTGGGCGATGAAGTAATCGACGGGCAAACCCGCTAGCCGCGCGTTTTCGGGTCTCCCGTTGCCCGTTGGCAAGTGGCAATACCCGCAGGCCCGCACATCGGGCTGCCGGCCATGAGAGACGACCCCCGGCATTGCGGGATGATCTTCCGGACGCCAGTCGGGCGCGCTAAACAGATTGGTGAGTTCCGGCCGCGTAAAGAAAAGCTTGCTCGTCTCGATATGGAACGGCCCTTGGGGAGCGGGAGCCGCCTGACCCGGCGGTTGCGCCGGATTGGTCGGGTAAGCCCAGCTTGGGACCGGTTCAAGGACCTTTGGTTTACAACCGCAAAGGATGAGGCTGAGAAGGAGTAGCAAGGACAGGGGTCGAATCACAATGGAATCCATCTTATCAAGCAGGCGTTTGGTTAATGCCTCAAATGGGCTGCCAGCAGAAGCGGCTTCTCGTACAATCAAACGATCACGCGCGCGGAGTCCACTTCCGCCGGTGCAATCTCAACTCCGGCTGCTTACACGTCGCAGCTTGCTCCACCATGCCTTGAACGGAGTGCGCGGCTGACCCAGAAGTGAACTCATTTATCTCGGTAACACGCGGGGGCGGGCAGTTTGAGCCTTCCGTCGGAGATGTCTATCGTGCCTGCGCAGTGGGTAACATGTTACGGATTGCTTCGATCCGCCATCCTCCCGAACTGCGCTTCATAACGAAAGTTGACCACATCTTTCGGGCGCCAATCTCATAACGCGCGTCTGCGATTGCTACGTCATCGCCAACGAAGCGAATGGTTTCGACTGCAAGAATTCGCTTTCCCGTCTCGCGAGCAGAACTGGCGAGCATGCCGCGCACCAGTGCGTCTCTGCCCCTGCGCCACTCACCGTTAGAAACGAGCTGATCCGCATCATCGGAAAATAACGCACCAATTGCTTTCGGATCGCTCAAGTCGCGAGCATCCGCATAACGCTTCACCATCCCGCGAACCGCTTGTTCATCGGTGGATCTCCCACGGACCTGAGCTGTCTGCGGCCAGGCCAGAGCGGCTAAGGCTATCAGCAAGAGTGCGCGCATCGACGTTTCTCCTTGAAATCCATAGGTATTGTATACCGCAAGCCATTGTCTCGGTCGAGCCGCTCCACTTCTGCGGGTTGGGCGTTTCTCGTCAAACCTTTTGGAAGCAAAACAAGCGAAACATCATAAGATGAGGGTGAAAGTAGAATGATGTGGAGAAATCGCCCGACAAACCAAACTTCGCTCGCCTTCGGACTTGCAAGCATTTTTGGTTTCGCGCGTACGTGAGGTGACGATGGCAGAGGCGAAGCCGCAGTACTCGGCGATCGTGCTGGGCGCGACGGGGAACGTAGGCGGACGCATCGTGCAGCTTCTGATCGATAACCCGCTGTGCAAGAAGGTGGTAGTGGTGACGCGCCGCAAGACGGACGCCTTCGACGCCCCCAAGGTCTCCGAGGTGGTTGTCAACATGGACCGACTCGAGGAGGAGATTGCGCCGCACGCCCACGGCGTCGACGTCGCGCTTGCCGCGTTTGGCGTAGGCAAAGGCAGCGCGAAGATGCCGGACGAGGAGGTGCGCAAAATCGAAATTGCCTACCCGCGGGCCTTTTGCCGCGCCGCCAAGGCTGGAGGCGCTCGTGTGTGCGCGGTCATGACAGCAGCGGGCGCCGACCCCGAGGCCGGGATGAAATACGCGAAGATCATTGGCCAGAAGGAGAAGGCTGTGGAGTCCGTCAAGTTCGATTTCCTTGGAATGT
This sequence comes from Bryobacteraceae bacterium, assembly GCA_040002435.1. GTDB lineage: Bacteria > Acidobacteriota > Terriglobia > Bryobacterales > Bryobacteraceae > JANXXV01. The sequence goes on along the minus strand of JBDUEM010000265.1, from coordinate 1,835 downwards.
ACCGTCCGGCTGTCATTCTGGGCAACTCCAACACGCCGGGCGTCCTGGGCTACGTTATGCCGCTGCTGCACTGGGCCATGCCGTCCAAATACCACTCGATTCACAAGAACGACCTCGCGCGTGCGATGGTGGCGCAGTCGGAGCAGGCGTACCTCGCGATGGCGCAGGGCAACGCTCCCAAGGAGGCGACCGTGAAGATTCTGGAGTACAGGGAGATGGAGCCCTTCTTTGTCAAGGGCGAGAGCCACCAGCCTTGAGCGGGGGGCCAAACGGATACCCCCTGTCAAACTAAGGAACCTCAACGGCGATTCCTCCGACTTTGGCCTGGGCCTTCGCCAGGCTCGTAGCAAATATCCACTGCATCAGGAATGTGCTTTCCCTGCTGTCCTAGGTGCGTAAGATTTACCTACACTCTAAACCCCGGATCGTAAGAAAGATGCGAAGGCGGAAAATGGCCCGGGTCGTCAACAAACGGGTGCTGCCTCGAATGCTCAATCTGCTAATAATCATTGCAAGCTGAATTGGCCATCCTCCTGCATAGAGAATCTATGCAAGGAGCACGCACCATGAAACCTTATTGGATTCCGATCCTATTTGCCGGGGTCGCGACGGCATTCGGACAACAGGTGACCACAGTGAATGTCCCAGCGAATCAAGTGTGGACAAAAACAGGGGTCTACCTGAATCCGGGCAGCACCGTACTGATCGAAGCGCGCGGAGCCATTGAGGCAGTGTCCGCCGCAGACACACGGGCGCTCTTTCATAAAGTCCCTCCAGCTGGAAGACCGGAACGCCAAAGCAATAAGCCCCAGCCGGAAATGCCCGCACTTGTGTTATTGGCGAAAATCGGCAATGGCCCGGTTCTGGAAGCCGGAGCACGAGCGGAATTTCAGGCTGGCGGCCGCAACGGGTCCGGCGAACTATTGTTAGGAATAAATGATAACTACGTCGCCGATAACACGGGATCCTGGACGGCTCAGGTTACGGTCACTAACGGTGGGTCTAATATCTCCCAACAACAAGGCAACGACCGCCGTTCTCAAGAGAATGCGAACCAAAACGACCGGTATGCGATTGACCGCAATCGGAATGAAAGGGATCAGAACGGCACGTATCAGAGCAACCGCTCTCGAGGTGACTCATCTTCCCGTAGGTATAACAACAGGGAGGCTCAGTCGGCCCTTGACAATAAAGCGCAAGACTTAGGGCGAAATTTTCTAGGTGATCCGATGGGTGACGTTCGAACGACCGCCGACGGAGTTGGGCTCTACCGCGAGTACCGCAACGGCGGGATCTATTGGTCGGCGGACACGGGTGCGCATGCAGTGCTAAGTCAGATCCGCGAAGAATGGCTCAACCGGGGAGCCGAAACGGGAGAGTTAGGGTATCCCATATCAGACGATGCGATTGACCGCGACGGAACCAATCGAATTGTGCGCTTTCAGCGAGGGACTATTACCTGGAACGATCGCACCGGCGCGCGGGTTAGCCGTCGTTAGGCACGTCTTCATCGTCGGACTTTCCCGCCCGAATTCGCGGAACTGCTCTGGAGCGAGGGAACCAGGGTAAACGGCAGGTGATCAGCCTAACGGACAATGGCCCGTTCCTGACTCACAAGTTTCGCGTAACCTTCGTTTCGACGGGCGAGAAATGGGTTCGTTTCGCAGTTTGGAATTCTGCCGGCACCGGCGCCTTCACGCAACCCGTTCATCTCAAGGAGCACATAGATCTCCCCCCCGAATGGCCGTCTGGTAGCCGAACGTTGCCATGACGGCCGTAGCGTAAGCGTCAAGCGAACCCAGGGTGCTTAGCGGTGAGCACTGGCCCAGCGAGCG
>JBDUEM010000264.1:0-10356 GCA_040002435.1 Bryobacteraceae bacterium | reverse complement strand
CAATAGGACATTTCTACTTGGCACACTTAGGACATTATCATTTGGCGGCGACAGTCTGTTTACCTGATTGACAAGACCTTCCGAACCTGTGTAGGATTGCTGGATCGCAATCCAGTCTTAGGAGGACAGCAACTCTAGTGTCGCTTCTCTTCCCTTCTGCGGACACGTGTTTCGCAGACACCCTCAACAACGATTCCTGGAGCAGTTCCACATGAGCGTAAGGCAAAGTTGCCCTTGGCTCCAGAAACCGTTCACTTCCCTTGCCAGGCGTAGGCTGCTGCGCGAGCAAGGCTTGAGGACCAGGATCCACCAATGTCGACCGGTGATTACGGAGGGTAGTTGGGCGCTAGGTACTTACCAGAATTACCCATCAGGAGGGGGGGCAAATGAAGCACTCAGGAAATTTTCTATTGGCGTTGGCCGTCGCCGCGGGTACGACCGCGTTCAGCCAGTCCACTACGCAATCCATCCAAGGTCGTGTGACCGACTCGACCGGTGCCGTAATAGCCGGCGCCAATGTGACCGCAACCAATCAGGGCACTAACATCGCCCTGACATTAACGTCCAATGAAACCGGTAACTATACGTTTCCACTGCTGCCCGTGGGCGATTACACGGTGCGGTGCGAGAAAGCGGGATTCAAATCCGATGTTGTGAAGAGCCTGCGCCTGGAGACTGCGGCGCAGGTTCGCCAGGATTTCAAACTCGATGTAGGCAGCGTGTCGGAGTCGGTTGAAGTTGTGGCCAATGCCGTCAGCCTACAGACTGAAAATGCGACGGTCGGCGCGGTCATTGAGAACCGGCGGATTACAGAATTGCCCCTCAACGGCCGCAACATGCAGAGCCTGGCGGTGCTTGTTCCCGGTGTCCAATTCGGCGAGCGCACCGGACGCGGCGATGGCTCCGGCGGCTTCCCGATACCCGGGCAAGGCTTCTCGGTGAGCGCCAATGGACAGCGTGAAACGAACCAAGTCGCCTCACTCGACGGCGTGGACGCCAAGGACCCGCGGATCCACATCATGAACTTCGTTCCGTCCATCGAAGCGATCGAAGAGTTCAAGATCCAGACCAACGCGTATACAGCGGAATACGGGTTCGGAGGCGGCGCGCAGGTCACCATCACGATGAAGAGCGGCACCAACCAGTTCCGCGGAACCTTGTTCGAGTTTCTCCGCAACGACAAGTTCGATGCCGAGAATTACTTCCTCAACTTTGAACGGGCGGCGGGCCTGGAAAGGCTGAAGAAGAATCCGCTCCGCCAGAACCAGTTCGGGTTCGTGGTCAGCGGTCCGGTTCTTATCCCGAAACTCTACAACGGCAAGAACAAGACTTTTTGGGCGTTCAACTATGAAGGGCGCCGCACGCGGGAAGGCATCGTCAGCACGGCGAATTTTCCCATCGACGAATTCCGCAACGGCGACTTCAGCCGCCTGCAAAAAGGCTACACTGCAAACGGCCGCTTCGTCGCACCGACATTGATCTGGGATCCTGACACCGGCAACCTGTTTCCGAACAACGTCATTCCCCGCTCGCGACTGCATCCCGGGGCCCTCAACGTCCTTGAAAAGTATGTGCCGAGAGCGCAGTTTATCCAGGAAGATCCTACAGACTTCACGGCTCGCGCAGCCGTAGCGCAGCCGATCGACGTGAACACCTTCTTCGCCCGGGTCGATCACAACATCTCAGACAAAGACCGTGTTTTTGCCCGTCTCGCCTGGGACCGCTCGGGCCTCACGCGCACCAACATCAACCCGAATATACCTGTCTTTACCGCGTCGCAAGTGACGAACCTGGCCACTCAATGGATTCACACGTTCAGTTCGAACATGATTAACGAACTGCGGTTTGGCTTCCAGATCTCCAATGATTTGACCTCCAATCCACGGACGGACAATACGAGCTTTGACATGGACGCGCTTGGGGTTGGCCAGTTCCGCATCCCCTCGGATGGAAACCGGAAATTGACGCCGCGTGAACATGGCATTCCGCAGTTTACGGGTCTGCCGTTTACTCTCCAGGAACAAACCAACGGAAACGGCTACGACAGGATGAATACGTATCAGTTCGGTAATCACCTTTCCTGGTTCAGAGGCAAGCACAATTTTAAATTCGGTGCGGAATACTACGGCTTAACCATCGAGCGCGGTGCAGCTAACCTGGAAGAGGGCCTGCTTGGCTTTAGCTCCCTCCAGACCGGCAATGCGTTCGCCTCGTTCCTGCTGGGCCGGCCCAACACTACGCAGACACCCGAAGGATTGCCGCTTACCTTTCCCAAGGCGCAGCGCGGCGGCGCCTACATCAACGACGACTGGAAAGTCACCTCGAAGCTTACCGTCAACCTGGGATTGCGTTATGACTACAATGGCTGGCCGGTGGACGGGAAGGGTCTGCAACGGACCCTCAACATCCCAGGGTTGGGAGCCAGTATCGGCCGCGGCGTAGGCTACAAAAAACCCGACGGCACGATCATTCCCACCATCTTCCCCGCCGTCCTGGGCGAGGCGGGTGCCGTCAAGAATGCGCAACAGCAGCGCTTCCGGTTTTTTATGCCCCGGATTGGAATCGCTTTCCGTCCGACCGACAAATGGGTTGTCCGGACCGGCGTGGGCTGGTTCGATAACATCCAGCACCAAAACACGTTCACGATCCTCAACCTGATGCCGCCTAAAGCCGGTAGCCAGGTTTACAACACGTCCATGCGGCCGGCCCAGACCTACAATGTAACCGGCGCCAACGGGCAAAACTTTTCGATTGCTTCTCAAACGTACGTGCCCGGCTCCAACGTGCTTACTCTCGACGATCCATTCCTCACGCGCGGCGGCGGCACCACGACGGTACGACCCATCGACCTGCTCTATCTGCCTGATGACTACAAGGACGGGGCTGTCTGGAAGTGGAGCCTCGACGTGCAGCGCGAGCTTCCCTACACCATGGCTTTGTCGGTCGGCTACGCCGGCAGCAAAGGCACGAACGTTGGCAACAGCGTAATCAACTGGAATGACCCGCTTAGTCCGGCTACCTCGTTCGTGCAGGCGAACCGGCCCTATCCGGAGTTCTACGACGCGGCCACACCGAATCTCGGCGTACAAGCCATGGGCCGTATCCGCTACCTGGACTCGTACGGCGAGTCTTTCTACCACGGGTTGCAAGTGAAGCTGGATAAGCGCAGCGCCAAGAGCCTGACCTACGGGGTTGCCTATACCTACAGCAAGGCGCACGGCGACGGCGAAAATGGCGGGCAGGAAGGCGCCGCCTTACAAAATCCGCGGGATCGCCGCGGATCCCGCGGGCTTTTCCGGTTCGACCAAACGCACCGGCTGGTCTCCAACTGGGTGTACGAATTGCCGGGCCAGAATTTGCGTGGCCCCGTCAAGTACCTGATCGGCGGTTGGCAGATGAACGGCATCGTCAGCATCGCCTCCGGCTTCCCGATCAACATCACACAAAGTTCCGGCGACTTGTCCCTGCCAAACGGCCAGGTTCGTCCGGACCTCGTTGGAAATCCGAACCTCAGCAATCCCAATCGTAAGCTCTGGTTTGATCCATCCGCCTTTCAGCGAGTCACCTGCCAGATAGCCAGCCGTCCCGATCTTTGCCATTTGGGCAGCACCGGCTATAACACGGTGCGCGGCCCGGGTGAACGCCGGGTCGACTTCTCGATGTTCAAGAACTTTGCCCTCACGGAACGTTTCAAAGTGCAGTTCCGTTGGGAAGCTTTCAATGCGACGAATACGCCGTGGTTCGGTGATCCGGGTGGTATCAGTTTTTCCAATTCCAACCAGATCACACCCAATGGCAGCCGGGACGGCGAAATTCGCAGCATCCGGAACCCGATGCGGCGGATGCAGTTCGGACTGAAGCTGTTCTTCTGAGCGGGGACGGCCATTTTGAGCGAAGGGATTCCCGGGGGTCTTACGCTCTCGGGAAATCCCTCCAGGTGTTACCTGATTGACATAAGCTTCTGAAACTGGGTAGCATAATTGAATCGCAATCCAGCTTCAGGAGGCTATCGTGCGCCGTATTGTTTCAGTACTAGTAGTGTCTCTTTTCTTCTGCCTACATGTGTTTTCGCAGACAACTTCCACCACAATTCTCGGAACCGTTACAGACGCCACGGGGGCATCCATTGGCGGCGCCAAGGTGACTGTGACGAACGTCAACACCGGCATCAAGCGCGAGGAAACCACAACGGCTGGCGGCAATTACAGTTTTCCGCTGCTTGACGTAGGTCTGTACACTGTCACCGTTGAAATGGCAGGGTTTAAGACCGAAACCCAGACCGGGATCGAACTGCAGATCAACCAGAAAGCCCGCGTGGATTTCAAGAGTCTGCAAATCGGCTCTCAAGCGGAGTCCGTCACCATCACCAGCGAAGTGGCCCAGTTGAAGACCGACGAAGCCTCGCTTGGTTCGGTGGTGGAACAGCGCCGCGTCGTGGAACTTCCTCTTAACGGCCGCAACCTCGCCGGACTTGCCGTAATGCAACCGGGTGTCCAATTTGGTGGACGCATGGGTTTTGACGGTTTGACCGGTGGCGGCGGCGGTGTTCCCATCCCCGGACAATCGATTTCTATTTCCGCCAACGGACAGCGTGATACCAATCAGCACGGAACTCTCGATGGCGTGGTCGCCACCGAGCCGCGCGTAAACACGATTCCGTTTTCGCCTTCCACAGAAGCTGTGGAGGAGTTCAAGGTATTGTCCGGTTCCTATTCGGCGGAATACGGCACGAATTCCGGAGCGCAGGTGATGATCATCACCAAGAGCGGTACCAACCAGATGCACGGATCGCTATTTGAATTTGTCCGCAATGACAAGTTCGATGCTGAGAGCTATTTCCAAAACTATTTCAATTCCGCCACGGCGGCGCGGAGACCGAAAGACAAGCTGCGCCAGAATCAGTTCGGCGGCGTGTGGACGGGGCCTGTCTGGATTCCGAAGATTTACAACGGAAAGGACAAGACCTTCTTCATGGTCAATTACGAACGGCGCGCCAGGCGGCAACCGGGTTTGACAGGCACGGCCAACGTACCTACCGAAGCGATGAAGAATGGCGATTTAAGCGCATTTCTGAATCGCCCCAATTCGGCGCAGAACGTTGCGGTAACCGATCCGCTGACAGGAGTGCCGTTTCCGGGAAATATCATTCCGGCTTCCCGCATCAGCCCCACCGCGAAGGCACTGTTTCCTTACTGGCCCACGGCGCAGTTCGCCAAGGCCGATCCCATCAGCGGGAATAACTATGTAGGGGAAGGCGGAGTGGCCCAGGATGAAGATCAGGTGTTTGTCCGCGGCGATCACAACTTTTCGGCGAAGGACAAGATCTTTGGCCGTTACGCGTTCCAGGACATTCGCTACGTGACCACGCCGGCCGACAATCCCCTCTTCCAGTATTTCGTCGCCGGCCGTAATCAAAATGTTGCTACGCAGTGGTTGCATATCTTCTCTCCATCGTTGATCAACGAACTGCGGTACGGCTACAACCGCTCAGTGGATAACACGCTGAATCCACGCTCGAATACCTCTTTCGATCTGGATACGCTCGGCCTTACCGGTTTCCGGCTGTTAACGGACAACAACCGCAAGTTCACGAGCCGTGAAGCGGGACTGCCCACTTTCAACGTGAATGGCTTCGCCTCCATCGGCGACCGCGACGGCGGTAATGGGTTCGACTTTAACGATGTACACCAGGTGAACGACAACGTCACCTACAACCTCAGCAAGCACAATCTGAAATTCGGCTTCGACTATACCTGGGTCGGCCTGTTCCGCGGCGCAGCTAACACGGCTCGCGGTGACTTGAGCTTCTCAGATAACATCGCCCGCAACGCGTTCGCGGCATTCCTGCTCGGCCTGCCGTCTTCGTCGAACTCGCCGGAAGGCTTGCCTCTCACGCGCTCGCGGCAGCAGCGCTACGCCGGCTACGCGCAGGATGACTGGAAGGCCACGCAGCGCCTCACCGTCAATCTCGGGTTGCGCTACGAGTACAACTCCATGGCCAAAGACATCGATGGTCTCTGGCGTACCCTGGATTTTACGCAGAAAGTGAACGGATTCCCAACCCTGGTGCCGCTGATCCGGCAGCAGTTTAACTTCTACGATCCGCAAAAAGCGCTCTTCATGCCGCGCGTCGGCGTTGCCTATCGCTTATCCGAAAAAACGGTGATCCGCAGCGGTTTCGGAATCTACTACAACGTTCACCAGCTGAATAACTATACGATTCTGAATCTGAACCCACCGTTATCGGGTTCTAGCAATTTCAACAGCGGTGCGGACGCGACCGGCAAGTTGCTGCTAGCCAGTCCGCTCACCTTCGCTCAACCGTTCGGCGCGGTGAATGCGACCAGCGCCATCAGCGCCAATACGCTCGATCATACAAATCTCGAGCCGTACGTAACGCAATGGAGTTTCGACGTGCAGCGCCAACTGCCTGGCCGCCAAGTATTGAGCGTGGGTTATGTTGGCAGCAAGGGAACCAACATCGATTCGACGATCGAACTTAACAATCCGGATCCGGCATTTGATACTCCTACTTCCACCACCCAGACCCGTCGCCCAATTCAGTTTGTGGTCGATGGCCCGGGCGGCCCGCTCCGTCCGCTGACGCGGACCCGCTTCCTCACCAACGGTTCGAATTCCTGGTATCACGGCTTGCAGGTGAACTATGAGAAGCGCTTCAGCCAGGGTCTTCAGGCGGGTGTGGCTTACACCTATAGCCAGGCTTTAGGGGAAGGCTACGGCCGCAATGAGGCGTTCGGCGGCACAACGAACAACACGCAGGACCCGCGTAATCGCGCTGCGGGCAAGGGTCGTTATCCGTTCGACGTGCGGCACAACATGGTGGCCAACTTCATCTACGAAGTTCCCACTCTCGCTGCCATGAAGAACGGATTTGCCAAGCATATCTTTGGCGGCTGGCAGGTAAACGGAATTCTCACTCTCCGCACCGGGTTCCCATTCACCGTCAATCAGGGCAACACGATGAACACCGCCAATTCCCCGGCACTGCCGGATCGTCTCGGCGTCGGCACAGCGAGCAGCCCCACGACGGACCGCTGGTTCGATCCGTCCGCATTCGCCGTCCTGTCCTGCCAGGACACCCGATTCCCCGGACTCTGCCACTATGGCAATTCCGGCGTCGGCATTCTGGATGGTCCTGGTTTTAAGAACCTGGACTTTTCCGTCATGAAGAACTTCCGCGTACATGAAGGGATGAACCTTCAGTTCCGGACTGAGTTCTTTAACATCGCCAATCATCCGAACTTCAACATCCCGAACCGCACGCTGCGGACGGGACCGGCGTACCTTCCGTCAACACCTGGCGGCAGCTATCCCGTGCAGAATATCGGCGCGAAGGATAGCGGCCAGCCTGGTCAGATCACCGGAACCATTCAACCGATGCGCATCATCCAGCTGGCGATGCGTTTCACGTTCTAAGGTCCGACGCTTTAGCTTCGTTTTACCACCAAGGGCATCACCGGGTTTCCGGTGATGCCCTTTCCTCTTTAGGAAATGGGGTCGAATATGATGGAATTCTGAACCGATGCGACCAAACTATTTCCGTCTCATGTTTGTGCCTCTGAGTGTAGTGACATTGACAGCGGCTCTTGCCGTTGCTCAGAACACTGCATTATCTCCGCTCCCAAAACCACTTTCGCTGCCTTCGCCGGGGACTGCGACTGAGGCTGCGTACGCACCGCAGGCGATTGTGCCGGGCGGGGTTGTAGTGGCGCTCTATCCACCCGGGTCGCCGTTCCTGAAGATGGACAAGGTTCGGGAACCGGAGCAATACAACATGAGCCAGACGGTGCCGGGCCGCATCAACAGCATCGTTAATATTCACAATCCGTCGATTGAGGTTCATGTGGTCGACAAGAGCCTGAACACCGGTGCGGCGGTGATTCTGGTGGCCGGAGGCGGGCATAACACGCTGAACGTGGGATCAGAGAGCGCGGATTTTGTTCCGTTCTTCTACAACTACGGCGTGAATACCATCATCTTGCGGAACCGGCTGCGGCGCGATGGATATAACCCGCAAGTGGATGCGGTCAACGATGCTCTGCAGGCGATCCGGATGGTCCGCGCCTATGCAAAGGAATGGAACATCGATCCGAACAAAATCGGGATGATGGGCTTTTCGGCGGGAGCAGAGCTGACTTCGGCGGCGGCGGTGCTGTTTGACGATTTCGATAAGAAGAACGCCGCGGCGGGCGATCCGCTGGCTGGAACCACTTCGCGTCCGGATTTCGTGGGAATCATCTATCCCGGTCCGTCGCCTTTCGCACGAAACCGGACGGCGCCGCCGATTCCGCGCAATGTTCCGCCGGCGTTCACGATATGCGGCGGCTCGGGCGACCGGATTCACGCGATCTGGGCGCTGGAGTACTTCAACGCGATGCTGATGCTGGGCGTGCCGAATATCGAGATGCACATTTACGGCAACGGGCGGCATCCCGGCGATCCTTTGAGTGACGGCAGCCGGATGACCGGAGGGTTGACGGACCGCGGCGATATTCCCTTTGGAACCTGGCAGGTCCGCTTCATCGACTGGTTCCGCGATCTCGGCTTTCTGCAAAAGCCGGGCGTGGAGACAAAGGCCGCCAAGGATGTCGCCGCCTTTGTGAGTCAACCGCCGCTACCGGCACCGGGTCAAGGACGCCGGCCCCAAGCGCCTTAATCGACGAGCGCCTGATAGACCGAGGTCAGGAATTTTTGTTGGACGTCGCTGGAGCTCGGCATCAGTTGCAGCATCAGCACGATCACCATGTGGCTCTTAGGATCCACCTGGTAGATGGTTCCGTATGCCCCGCCCCAACCAAACGCTCCGACCGCAGCCATGCCGCTGGCGCCGTAGCGGTCCACGGTTTCGAATCCGTATCCGAAGCCCAGGCCGGTTGTAGAGTGGAGCGTGCCCGATTGATTGGTGGTCATCAGTTCGACGGTTCGCGTCCCCAGAATTCGCTTTCCGCCGATTGTGCCGCCGTTGCGCATTGTCTCAAGGAAACGTGCATAATCATGGGCTGTGGAGGTGAGGCCCGCTCCTCCGGCGAAGCTCTTACGCGGGCCGTTCACGTAGGAGCCTTGCCCTCTTGAGCCCTCCGGCGCGCGAACGATTTTTCCATCGGGTCCGCTGGCATAGACGGCGGCAAGGCGCGCCGCGTCAGAAGGAGTGACGAAGAAGCGGGTATCCTTCATCTCCAGAGGAACGGTGATCCGCGTGCGAACGAACTCATCCAGCGGGGTCCCGGATGCCTTCTCCACGATGCAGCCGAGAATATCCGTGTTGTAGCCGTAAACGAACGCCTCGCCGGGTTGCGAGACAAACGGCAACGTACCGAGGCGTTCCATGGACTCGCAGATCGGCTCCTCTTTGTCGGCGGTGTACCAGCCGTTGCCGGCGGCCGGACCTAGCGCTTTGGCTTCATACAGCGCGGAGATCTGTGCTTCCCTGCCGTAGGAAATGCCGGCAGTGTGAGTGAGCAGGTCGCGGATGGTGATGGGGCGATTGGCAGGAACGATCTTGACGCCGCCGGTGCCAGTTACAGCTACGGTGGTCTGTTTGAAGGTGGGGATGAACCGGCCAACCGGATCGTTAAGGCCGATCTTACCTTCTTCCACGAGCATCATTACGGCGGTGCTGGTGATTGCTTTGGTTTGGGAGGCGATGCGGAAGATGGCGTCCGTGGTCATGCGGCGGTTCGCCTCTTTGTCACTCCAGCCGAAGGCGTGCTCATAGACCGGCTTGCCGTCGCGGAGGACCAGAGCCACTGCTCCGGGGATGAGGTTTTCGTCCGTGTATTGCTGCAGGAGACGGTCGATTCGCGCGAGACGGTCGGGGGAGAGTGCTTTGGGTTCGGCGGCTGCGGCAGCATTGACAAGGGCGAACGCTGTCAGCAAAACAGAAACGGTGCGATTGGTTTTGGCGTACATCAGGGCCGATGTTATCACGGCGGGTTGCGGTGTGGAGTTTGAGAGCCACTTGTGGCTGGAATGCACTCGTGTTGAGGCGGTTGTGCGTGTGAAGGCATGAATTCCTGCGCGGCTGGTGACCTGCAAGTGAGTACCTTTCATCATGCGCTTCACTTTGCTGTTTGTTCTCGCTTCGTGTTGTTTTGGTCAGCGGCTCTACTTTGGAGTTGTGGGAGGAACCAATCTTGCGGTGAACTTTCCCACTACCGACTACTTCACTCCGGCCGACGCGTTTGGGAATCCGGCGAGCCACTTTCAGTACGTGACTGGGTCGCGTAGTTTCATCTTCGGAGCTGCGATCGAGGGCCGTCTCTCTGACCGCTTCTCGCTTGAGGCGAACGTGCTGCATCGTCCGATGAAGGCGAGTATCGTCTTCACCGAATTCCC
>JBDUEM010000263.1:0-10357 GCA_040002435.1 Bryobacteraceae bacterium | reverse complement strand
CGGTGAGAAGCCCATGATTTTGCAGAATCACCGCCTTCATCGCTCCCAAAGCCTCGGCAATTCTCTGCCCCTCGGACGAATCGTACACGATGCCGTTGAACTCCTCAAAGAGACCGTGATCCTGGTAGAACGCGCAAACGTCCTGCGTCAGCGGGTCCAGCAGCTTGCCCAAAGTGGACCACGTTTTGCCATAAACGGAATGCGCATGGGCCGCGGCAATCACATCGGGCCGCGCATCATGAATGGCGCCGTGGATGGCAAAAGCCGCCGCATTCACCGCCCGGTCCCCTTCCACCACCTCACCGCGATGGTTCACCAGCACCAGGTCCGAGACGCGGATATGCCCAAAGTGCATGCCGAACGGATTCACCCAGAAGTGGTCAGTCCGCTCCGGATCGCGGGCCGTGATGTGGCCCGCGACTCCTTCGTCAAACCCAAACTTCGAGAACAGCCGAAATGCTCCTGCCAGCTGTTCCTTGCGGTGCCTGCGTTCTTCCGCCAGCGTCTGGAATGCCGGCGGGGCTGTAATCCTCAAGAGTGTTTGTACTGTTTCGCTCATGTCCGATTACAGAAACTATAACCGATTCCTTACTGGCTTAGCGTAAAGTTCACATCGATCACGGTCATCACCTCCACCGGATCGCCGTTTAACAGCGTTGTCGAATACTTCCATTGCTGAACGGCAGGCGTCGCGACCTCTACGAACAACGGGTGTCCGGCCACGAGTTCCATATTCCTGATGGATCCATCCACGCCGATCAGCACGTTGTACCGAACCGTGCCCTGGATCCGCGCCTCCTTCGCCAAGGCCGGATACGAAGGTGTCACCTTAGAGATAATCTTCGCTGACTGGACGTTGCCGCCCACGCGGATTCGCCTCACTCCGGGAGTTGTGGGCGGATCGAAAGCCGAAGCGGGCGAAGGCGCCGGGCCAGCGGAGGTCTCACCAAGAGTAATCATCATTACCGCGGAGGCGTCGCCTGTGCTTTGCGTGACGTGCACCGAGAGGTGTCTGTCAACGCTCTGCGCAATGTCCACCACCTGTTGGATCGTCTCGGCGGTTAATTGGTCTCCCTCTCGCACGTTGATGCGGCCCTTGAGTGCTTCCACTAAAGAGACGGGCATTGCGCCGAACGCAATCGCCTTCAGAGTGAGGGGGGCACGCACGAACGGTTTGACTGGCAGAGCGCTCTTGAATGTAACGGATGCCTCTATCGTTTCGGGCTGTCCCGTGTTGTTCACAAAGTGCCACTGCAGCGCCAGTGATTGCGCGGCCGCACGTAATTCCTCTGGCCCGCTCTCAACACGCGCCTCGGAGACTTCCCCCTGCCCATTCGTGCTTACCTGGAGGAACACTGTTCCCTCGGTGCGCTTCCCGTGCAATAAGCTTCGATAATCAAGCGTACCGGCGTGCAGAAGCTTGTGGCCCCGGGTGTCCACATCCACCGTGACCGGCTGAAGCGCCCCGGCGGTCTGCGCCGAAGACTCCAGCGGAAATAATGAGATCGCAACCCCGGCCGTGACTGCTGCAAGGGTAAATACAGTAGTGAGTGATGAAATGATTTGACGTTTAGACATTCGAGCCTCGTTCAAAACAGCGGCCACTCGACGCGCGAGATGCCGCTTCTTAAGGAACAGTGGAGCCAACGCCAGGTCCGGCCGAACCTTTGTTTTGGCGACAGCAAGCAGCGCTTCGAGGTACTGCTCGCGGGACAGAGTGAATTCAACGGTGGCGCGATCGACTACCTGCTCACGCGTAAGCTGGATCTGCGCCAGCAGCCACCAGATAGCGGGATGAAACCAGAAAACGGAGCGCACAACTTCTTCCCCAAGACAAAACAGCCAGTCGCCGCGCTTCACGTGCATCAGTTCGTGCACGGCAATCGCCTGCTGCGCACCTTCGTCCAGCTCCGCGAAACTTGGCGGAAGAAGAATGAGTGATCCAAAGGTAACAGGCGTAGTGATTTCCTGCGAAACGCGAATCTCGGGAAATGTTCTCAACCGGCGCTGCGCAGTTGTCACGGCAGGGCTCTCGAAATACGCCGCTTCCGAGTGGCGCCGGTAGCGCCGCAAGCGCCAGCAACCCAGCAGCAGCCAGACCGCGCGGAGCGACAATCCAATAACATAGACAGTCCTGAGGGCGTCTGCCACCGGGAACTGCCGGACGGCGGGCATTTTCACCGGCGTCCCCGCCCGTAAGGCACCCTCTGCTACTGTGACAGTCACACCGGAATCGCGGCGCGGTTGCACAAACGGCAGCAACAGGCACCCCACCAGCAAGCCCTGCCAGAACCAGAGCCGCACTTGCGGTGCCCGGAGCCGGAAAATCGACACCAGAACGCCTCCGCCCAAAACCAACAGCAACACCTGCGCGCAGTAAGCGATCGCGTTGTTCACTTGGCCCTCCTGATCATTTTGGTGACCTCATCCAGGTCCTTCTCCGTCAGGCTCCGGTCCTCCACCAGGTGCATCAACAGTGGCTCCGCCGATCCGTTGAACACCCGATTGATGAACTCCCGCACCATTCCGCTCAACACCTGCTGCTTCGGCTTCGCCGGCCTGTAAACATAGGCACGATCCTCCTGGGATTTCTTCAGGTATTTCTTCGTCTCAAGAATTTTCATCATCGTCATCACCGTCGTATAGGCGATCTTTCGGTGTTTCAGCAACTCCTCGTAGACGTCGCGCACGGTTGCCGTCTCCAGTTGCCAGACGATTTTCATGATCTCCAGTTCTTGCTCGGTAAGTGTTCCGCTCGGCGGTCGCATACTAATTAATTAGTACTATTTGACTCGCGTGTCAAGCGGAAAGTTCCCGCCACGGACTAGAATTGTGGGCAGTGTCTACATTTCGAGGCCTCCTCCTATCACAAACCGACGGCAAGACCGTCGCCAACATGCAAGATCTGGATACCGATTCCCTGCCGCCCGGCAACGTGTTGATCCGCGTTGCGTACTCCAGCCTGAACTATAAAGACGGACTCGCGGTAACGGGAAAACCGGGCGTAGTCCGTACATGGCCTATGGTGCCCGGCATCGATCTGGCCGGAACGGTAGAGGAGTCGAGTTCAGAAGATTTTTTCCCCGGCGATGAAGTAGTCGTCACGGGATGCGGCACCAGCGAAACGTTCTGGGGCGGATACGCCCAAAAAGCCCGCATCAACAGCGAGTACATCGTGAAGCTGCCCGCGGGAATCACCCTGCAGCAGGCAATGGGCGTCGGCACTGCCGGGTTTACGGCAATGCAGTGCGTGATGGCATTAGAAGAACGCGGCATGGTGCCGGGAGGCCGCGAAATCGCCGTCACAGGCGCTGCGGGAGGCGTGGGCTCAGTCGCCGTCGCCATCCTCGCGAAGCTCGGATACAAAGTCGTAGCCTCTTCCGGACGCGCGGAGATGCACGATTATCTGAAACAGTTAGGAGCCGCGGAAGTAATCGACAGAGCTGTGCTTTCGGCGCCCTCGAAGAGGCCAATCGACTCGGAGCGCTGGGGCGGCGCAGTGGACAGCGTTGGCGGGGACACGCTAGCCGGCCTGCTGCGCAGCATGGCGATAGGCACAAGCGTTGCAGCCTGCGGCCTGGCGGGCGGCACAGCGCTCAACACCACCGTGATCCCCTTCATCATCCGCGGAGTCAGCCTGCTGGGCATCGATTCGGTGCGAACCAGGCAGCCAACGCGCCGCGCAGTGTGGGCGCGTCTGAGCACTGATCTGCCCCTGCACGCCTTGGACGAAATCATCGAAGTACAACCGCTAACCGGTGTAGTAGCGCTCGGCGAACAAATATTGCAAGGCAAAACCCGCGGACGCGTAGTGATCGACGTAAACGCCTAAAGCAACATATACGTAACAATCGCAATCCCGGCCAGGTTCTTCTCCGAATCGAAAATATCCACCTGGCCGATACAAAGATGATTGCCGATCCGCCGCAAACTAGCCCGCGCACTCACGCTATCCGAAATCACAGGACGAAAGTAATTCACCTTTAACTCCACCGTAGTAATCTTCCGCTCGCCATTGAAATGCCGCATAATAGCGATCCCCACAGCCGAGTCCGCAAGGGTAGCCGTAACCCCGCCATGCAGCATACCGGAGCCATTCATAATCTCCGGTTTCAACTTGCATTCAATAGTGACGCCATCCGCATGAACGCCGGCAAGCCTGATCCCGATCAGGCTATTAAACGGCATCTTGGATACGATCTGCCGCAACCGCTTGACCGGCAGCTTCGGCACTACTTCACTCCCAACACCTGGCGCAAGCGTGCAGCGAGACCGTCGGCCATCCACTGGAACCCCAGATCATTCGGATGAACGCCGTCCACCAGCCCGTCGCCTTGCGCCGGCCCCAGCAAGTCAGTCCCCTCCACCAGTTGCAGATTCCCGTCTCCAGCCGCAATCCGATCCGCAATCACTTTGCGAATCAGTTCCCGCATCCCCGTCTTCTTAGCAAGCGCTTCCTTGCTCCAGTCATCGGCCGCGGCATAGATTGGCGTGATCGCGATGATCGGTGTACCCGGATGCTTGGATCGAAGGGTGTCCACAAACGGCGCATAGACCGCGCGCAGCGACTCCACAGTGGGGTTGTTTTGCGCGAAGTCCAAGACAAAAACACTGGCGTCAATCTCCCCTACAGCATTCGCAACTTCAGCTTCCCCTTTACCATTACCGGAAAAGCCAAGGTTCACAAAATCGAGATTCAGCTTTCGTCCAAGGATCGCCTGGTAACTCATCCCGGACCGGCTGGCGCAGCCGCCCTGCGTAATGGAAGTACCGTAAAACACCACCGGCCTCGCAGCCGCAAAACCGCTGGCGCGCTCCAGCTTAGCGTCCTTGTCCACACCAACACTGATCACCTTGGCAGGCTTGTAGAGAGGCAGGTAGAGGACAACATCGCGCATGGCCCGGGGCCGTTCCCGCAACTGAAAATACATGTGCTCATAGACCTTGCCTGGGGCCGCGTCTTTGTCGGCAATCGTAGTCCCAACATAAAGCCCATCCGCGTAAAGGTCCACACCAGTCTGCCCAAAAGCATGCATGTTTCGCATATCAGGAGGCGACGGATATTCCACTCGCACAGCAACCACCTGCGAGTCCGTCCGAAACCGGATACGTCCGCCGCTGGGCGACTTCGCCAGGTTCCAGACCGCTGGCGGAAATTTCTCATGATGCGCCGCGGGCAGGCGAATCCACTCGTTCCCGTTCTCCCCATACCAGGGCAGTCCGTCGATCTCCAACTGCTTGTTCGGTAGCTCCAGCCACTGCAGTTGCGGCTGCTGCGCCTGCGCCGCGCACATCAGAAGAAGAGTGAATAGTATCCGCATAGCAGCTTTAATAATGGTCTCCGTATTCATCAGGGATGCCGTCGTGCTCCGTGGACTCATGAAGTGAGTGCGCATATAGCTTGCTGGCATCAATTGCATTCAGCAGATTTCCCGCCACGCTGGAACTGACAGTACATTTTTCATGAGGCAATTTGTTTGCCTGGCGGAAACCGACCTTGTCGATAATCTCGTCCGCCGCTTCGTTTGCGTACTGGAAAATCAAAGCTTCGTCCGGCTCGCCTTTGAGTTCATTACCGGGATCGGCAAATTGATAGTAGACACACTGCGCCACATAGGCCAGCGCTTCCGAGTGTGCCTTTTTCATGGCGTCTTTGTGCCCTTGAAAGTCCAGCCCGGCGTGAACGCACTCGTGAACCATCAGAGATCGATTGTTGGCGCTGGAAGCCAACGATTTCAAGTACAGTGTATTCTCAGGCGAAACGTACTTCCCGTCGAAGGTCGCGCCGGGAACATGGCGCACGCGGATAAGGCCCTTGCGGACGTAGTCGCGCACGCGATGGAACACCCAGGGCTCAAAACTCCACAGGCGGATTCTAAAATCAAACACATTAGAGTCGAACTTGCTAAAGTTCAGGGCGCCCAGGACCACCTGCGGCAAATTTTCGATGTGTTTCGTTGCAAGCGGCGTTCGCGTCCAAATCAGTCCGGGCTTCGCGCTCAAACTGAAGCGGTAGTTGTGCTCGTCCGGCGTCACCAGGTTACAGCCGAGATACTCGCGTAGATACCAGTTCACCTCTTCCGGTGATCGAGTTCCAAAATTGGGTTCAATCAGATCCCAAGGGTTGGCGGCGCCATCGGCAGTCGCCAGGGAGACCCACGAATCGTTGTCCTTCACCCGGTATAGGTACCAGGGTTTGCCGCCATTCAAAGCAATGCTCGGCATGCGGTATGTCCCATCCAGATATCTCGCGATCGGGACCACCGGCGGCCTCTCGTATTGATCCTTTACTTTCGCCATCGAAAGTCTTGCCTCCGTACTATTGGTTTTCCGGCAATGCAAAAACGTACAACGCATTTCCATTCGCCGGATGATGTATATCCGGGGCAATCACGCGGGGTACATCCCGCGGGCTGCCTCCGCCCAGACCCGTAGTCACTGCAATATACTGCTTCCCTCCTGCGGAAAAGGAAACCGGATAACCTTGCACCGATGTCCCCAGACGCGTCTCCCACAACACCGCGCCATTGTTCACATCCACCGCGCGGAAGTAGCGGTCTAGATCCCCCACAAACGCGACGCCGCCCGCCGTGGAGAGCACCGCCGTCAGAAAAGGCGCGCGTTGCAGAATCGACCATTTCTCTTTCATCGTGTTCACATCGTACGCCGCAAGCTTTCCAATCATCCCTTTGGCCTCAGGCATGGCAAGAAACTTCCGGTCGCCTCCGCCGCCGCCGGAACCCTCCTTCATTTCCACCTTGCGCCCGGACATCTCCATACAGCTTTGACTCAGCGGAATAATCAGCTCCTCTGCGGCAGGGTAGTAGCTCATCGCCTGCCAGTTGTGGCCGCCTTCCGTGCTTGGGCAAATGTACAGCGACTGCCCAATCTGCTGTTCCAAAATATCGTTGCGATAAGTCGGCTCTCCGGTTTTGGGATCAATGTGCGTGAAGACGTTTTGAAAGACGGTCTCCTTATGGTCGATATACTTTCCCGTTTCTCGATTGAGCTTCCACAGCACACCGGCCTTGCCAATAGAGAACACCAGTTTCTGCTGGCCAATGTCCACGAGAACCCGCTCAAACACTTCGTCCAGATCAAAGGATTCGCCGGGTACGTGTTGAAAATACCATCTGAGCTTGCCCGTGTCCGGATTCAGTGCGACCGTGGAGTTTGTGAACAGTCCCTTATCTCCCGGCTTCGCTCCGCGGCTCACGCGCAGCCAGGGCTTGGCCTGCGCAATGCCCCAGTACGTGGTGTTTAGGCTGGGATCGTAACTGCCGGTGATCCAGGTGTCGCCCCCGGCACGCAACAGATCCGGCAGCTTGCCCCACGTATCGCCGCCCTCCTGTCCCTCACGAGCCACTGTTTGAAATTTCCAAAGCTGCTTGCCGTTCCCGGCATCGTACGCACTGATGTAGCAGCCGTCCTTCCTGTACTGCCCGCACCCGGTCAGTCCCATAATGACCTTCCCATTGATCACAATGGGGCCGGCAGTGTTGCTATAGCCCTTCTTACCGTCTGCGATGGCGGTCTGCCAGACGATCTTGCCCGTTCGCGCATCCAGTGCGTACAGCCGGGCATCCGTTGTCGGCACAAACACTTTATCGTCGTAGATCGCCAGGCTGCGCGTCGCGCCATAAGCCCGCATCGATTCCGGCCCAATGCGGTTTTCCCAAATCAAGTCGCCCGTTCGCCCGTCCAATGCCTGCACGGTGTTGCTGGTGTTGGAAAGGTAAATGATGCCATTGTGAACAATCGGCGTCGGCTCGCTGGCGCCGCCGTCATTCATCGCCCAAACCCACGCCAGCCGCAGGTCCTTTACGTTCTTGTTCGTAATGGACGTAAGCGGACTGTAGCTCCATGCCTGATAATTCCGGCGGATCATCAGCCAGTCGCCGGCAGCCGGATTGCGCAGCATTTCATCGGTGACAGGAACGTAATTCTTCACCTCTCCCGACACAGTGAGGCCCTTCAGGCCCGTAGGTGGAGGCGCTCCCGCCTGCGAAGACGCAAGCCGGATCAGTTCCTGGCGAAGAGACGAGGGCATCTGCCCGTCCACCAATGAACCGACCAGCGTAACTGACGCCGCAGTGAGAGCCGCATTCCCTGCCCTGCCGCCATTCGCTTCCACAATGAACGCGCCCAGGTCCCCGTATGCATCGGCGCCCAGGCCCCCGCGATTACCGGGTGGCATGGTCGTCTGCATATACGTGATCAGATCGCCCATGGTGCGCTTGCCCCAGGCGTTCAGGAAGTTAGTACCCGTGAGCGCTGGCGCTTCATTGCGGCCGGCCATGTCCGGCAAATGGCAGCCCGCACAGTGCGCGAGATACAATGCCCGGCCGCCTGCAGCCTGTGCCGCGGTCTGCGCGAAGGCGCATGCGGTTCCAATTCCAAGGAAAAGCGCTATCTTCCAGATCACTGGCGCACGGCCCACGCCATACCGTCCGGCTGTTTGCCGGCATCCAAATGACTCGAAACTTCCAACGACTTCAAGTCCACCACGGAGACGTATCCGTCCGGCGTGCAAGCCACAAAAACGCGCGCGCCATCCGGCTGCATTTGAATTCCCGCCGCGCCGCTTCCAATCTTCACGTGCTTCTTCAATGCGCGCGTGGCGGCATCAAAAATCGAGACATCCGCCCCTCGAAGCGTCGAGACAAACACCAGTTTCCCATCCGGAGTAAATTTCAAGCGGTTCGCGCCCTCTACATTGGCGGAAATCGTCTGCGTCACCTTTTTCGTGGCCATATCGATAATAGAAATGGTCCCGTCCTGAGCGTTCGCCGCCCAGAGTTCCTTTCCGTCCGGCGAAACGTCAAAACCTTCGGCACGGCGTCCCACCGGCACAATTGTTTCGTCCCAGTTGTTACCCGCCTTATCGATGAACGTCATAGTTCCGGAGCCGATGTTGGACGTCACAATCTGCTTCAGATCGTCCGTCACGAAGATCATGTGCGTTCCGTTTTGTCCCGTACCCAGCACCAAATCCACCTTCTTTGATACAGGATCGTAGCTGCCGATCACCTTCGCCGCCTCGGCCGTAAACCAGACCTTACCGCCGGCGAATATCAGACCGTGCGGAGCGCGCAGGGCGCCGAGATCGACTGAAGGCAGAGCCTTCTGTTCCACCAGGTCGATCACTGTCAGCGTGTTGTAAGCTCCGCCTCCGTAGTTGGAGACGAAAGCGAGCTTACCGTCGGAAGACGCGATCACTTCGTGTGGATCCGGACCGACCGGAACCCGCGCCATCACTTTCAAATTCGAAGGGTTGACAATGGCAAGGGTCCTTTCAGCTTTCGATAGCACTAGCAGCGTGCTCTCCCCACGAAGAAAGGCGGCGCAGAGCAAGCCGATTAACGCGAGTCTCACGTTCATAGACTGCAAGTATATCGAAACCTTCTGTTAGCCCTCCATCTGAAGCTGCACCACCGTCTCCATATGAAATGTCTGCGGGAACAGGTCCACCAGCGTGGTCTTGCCGATTTGATATCCGGCTCCCACCAACGGGCTCAGATCCCGTGCCAGCGTAGCCGGATCGCAGGAAACGATCGTAATCGCGCGCGGCTTCAGCCGGATTAGATCCGCCACCGCCCGCTTTCCCAAGCCCGCGCGCGGCGGATCGGCCAGCACAAAATCGGGGACGCCGTCAGGGGTTCCCAAATAGTCCTCTACGGACCGCTTCACCACTGTCAGCGTCACGCCCGCGCGCTGCGCATTGAACTTCAGATCTTCGGTAGCGCTCGTCCCGGATTCGACGGCCGTCACATTGCCGAATTTCCGCGCCAATGCTAGCGAAAACAGACCGCCGCCCGCGTAAAGGTCCAATGCGGAATCCCCCGAAACACCATCCAGCGCCACCGCCACCAGCCGGTCCACCAGATGGCGGTTCACCTGAAAGAACGAATTGTGGCTCACGCGGAAAACGTCTCCACCGGCAGCGTAGTCGAGAGCCCCGGCGGCTGCCCCGGGAATCCGTTCCGCGCACCATTCGAAGAAATGCTTCGCCACCGGCTTGGCCGTCTCTAAAACATTTACCTGGACTTCCGTTTCATTGGTGAATAGCTCGATGGCCTTGATGAACTGCGGGAACCGCCGGTCCTTCATCATCTGCTGCAGCACCAGCAGCGCCTCGTTCATCTTGGGCGATGAAATCGGACAATGCGTAATCGGCACCAGCGTATGGGAGCCCGCTTCCAAATAACCAAGCTTCCCGTCGCGGAATTGAAACTGGCTGCGGTTCCGATATCCCCACGGTTCTCCGGAAACGGTCTCGATTTCACCCACGGCCAACTTGCCAACCCGCTGCAGCACCTCGCGCAGAATGATTACTTTCTGAGCGAGCTGGTACTCA
>JBDUEM010000262.1:0-10415 GCA_040002435.1 Bryobacteraceae bacterium | reverse complement strand
CGCTCGAGACGATTGTGTAGTGGCTGTCAGCCGCGCCGTCCGATGCAAGAACGCCCGCGGCGGCGACGCCCGTTCCGAATACCGTGATCGCCGACGGACCCGACGCAGGAGGAGGATTCAAGGTGACCGTCGCTGTCCCAAAATTACTACTGTCGGCCTGGCTGGTTGCCTTCACGGTGACGATCTGGGTCGACGAGATGGAAGCCGGAGCTGAATAGAAGCCGGTGCTTGTGATGGTGCCCGCTGTCGCGGTCCAGTTCACGGCGGTGGTCGCCGTCCCCGCGATTGTCGCCGAGAATTGCTGCGTTCCCGATTGGGTAAGCGTCGCCGTACCGGGACTCACCAGCACTCCGGTCGTGCTTTGCGTCGCCGTTCCGCTGACCTCGACCCGCAACCCTGTCGGATTCGCGGAGGTCCAGGGGGTATTCGTCAACACAAAATCCAGCGTATTCACTCCTGCCACAAACCCACTGGCGGCGGAGAATATCGTAAATGAACTAAAGCTGCTGGCGGACCCGATTGCCATTCCGTTTAGCTTCACCACTACGGAATTATCCGCCGCCACGCGGCCGGACAAACTGGCGCTGGAAGGGATCATGCCGGAGAGATCGAACGTGGTGCGGTAGGTATAATCGCCCACGGCATTGCCTGCTCCCTGGTTCGCCTGCGGCGCGATCCATTTGGAGTTCGGTCCGTTTGGAAGCCAGGGTCCCATCGGAAAGACATTAGAAGTAACGATGTACGCAGCCGGCCCCGGATAACCCGGATCTCCGCTGGCTATCAGCGTGTAATGGAGGTCGGCGGATCCATCAGTAGCCAGCGCGCCTCCCGCCGTAACACCGGTATGGAAGATCGCAATTGCGCCTGGACTCGCCACCACAGGGGGATTGAGTGTCACCGAAGCTGTTCCGAAGGCCGTGCCATCGGCCTGACTGGTGGCTTTTACCGTAGCGACCTGTGTGGAGGAGATGACCCCTGGAGCCGTATAGACGCCCGCGCTGCTAATGCTGCCCAGCGTGGCGCTCCAGTTCACCGCCGTGTTTGCGGATCCGGTAACGGTGGCCGTAAATGTCTGCTGTCCACTGGCGCTGAGGGTCGCCGTTCCCGGCGTGACCGCGACGGACACCGGCGCCGCGCCACTCAGTTGCGCCGTTCCGCCCACTTCGACACGTAACCCCGTGGGATTGGCCGATGGCCCGTAGTTGGTCACCACGAAATCCAGAGTGTTTACGCCCGCCGCGAAGCCCGAACTGATTGTGAAGGACGTGAAGGCATCGAACGACGGGCTGCTGGCGCCGAGAGTGACTCCATTCAGCTTGATCACCGCTGAGTTATCGCTGGCAAATTTGCCTGTTAAGACCGCGGTCGCCGGGTTAAAACCAGAGAGGCTGAACGTCGTCCGGTAGGTATAATCTCCGGCCGAGTTATTATTGGCTGCCTGCGTCTGTGGAGCAATCCATTTCGAATTCGGCCCGTCCGTCATCCACGGCCCGATGGGAAATACGGTTGAATTCACCACAAACGTGCTGGGGCCCGGAAAAGCGTTGTCTGGACTGTTCAGCAGGGTGTAGTGTAAATCCACCGAAGCGTCCGCCGCCAGCAGGCCGGCCGCAGTCTGGCCGGTCCCAAAAATCGGGATGGCTGCTGTTCCGGAAGCTCCCCCGGACATGATGATGTTTGCTGTTGTCGTGGCGTCGCCCGCGACAGAGAGATTGGCCGCGGAAGTAGTCGACAAACCAGATGCGGAGGCGGTAACGGTATAGGTTCCCGTGGGCAAACCGGCCGTTGTGTAATTTCCGGATAAGTCGGTAGTAGCTCCAGCGGTGAAACCCGCCGAGGAAATTGCGATCTGTGCTCCGGCGACAGGCTGACCGCTACCGTTTTTCACTACACCCGCGATATTGCCCAGGCGCGCGATCGACAGGTTCACAGACGTGGTGCCGCCCGCGGCCACCGTCTTCCCCGTCACCGTCGACGAAATACGAGAGACAGCGGATGCCCTCAAGTCATAGGTGCCGCCGGGGAGCCAAAGCGTGTACAGGCCGGAGGCATCCGTGTACGTAGTCGCCAGGATCAAACCGCCCGATAGCGCCTGCACGGTGATGCCCGCCGCCGCTTGTCCGAGATCTGTGGCCGAACCGGTAAACTTGCCGTAACTCACGCCCATATTCACGGGGAAAGTTGTGTCGGCGCCCGCAGGCACCGTCACCGAGAGATTCGCGGTGGAAAATCCTGACTTAGCGATTGATATGTTGTAGTTACCGGAGGAGAGGTTGGCAAAACGATAAAGGCCGTCAGAAACTGTTGTCTGCGATTGGCCGTTTAGAGTGATCAGCGCGCCATTGACGGGGAATCCACTGGTGTCCACAATCTGTCCCACCACGCCGCCCGCCGATGCGGGCCGCAAGGTTCCCGAGATCGCATTCCATGCATTAATGATGCCGAAACCCGAGTTCTGATCCCACCCGCCGTTTGCGTTGGACGAGGTGGCCGATTGCTGGATCCGCCCCAGGATTGCCGCCGCGCTCGTGCCGGGGGAAGCCACGGCAATCAGGCCGCCGAGAGCCGAGACGTGCGGAGTAGCCATGGAAGTTCCGGACAGACTGAGGTAGTTGGTGCCGCCGAGAGCGTTTGTGTAGGTGGGCACGGTGGACAGAATGTTGACGCCCGGAGCCGCAATATCCACAGAGGGGCCGAAATTGGAGAAGCCGGCTTTGGCGTTGAGGTTGTCAGTAGCGGCCACGCCCATGGCGAATTGAGCGCCCGCCGGAAAGGTGAGAGTATTGCTGTTGTTGTTTCCCGCCGCAGCGACCACCAGCACGTTGTGCTGCCATGCGTATGTGATGGCGTTTTGCAGCGTCTGGGAATACCCGTCACCGCCCAGGCTCATGGAGATGACTTGTGCCCCGGCATCCGTCGCCGCCGTGATGGCCGAAGCAATCGTCGAGTCGCTCCCCAAACCCTGCGAGTCCAACACCTTCATCACAATCAACTGCACGGGATACCCCAGCGAGGCCACTCCTATGCTGTTGTGCGTAGCGGCCGCCACCGTTCCCGCCACATGAGTTCCGTGGCCGTGATCGTCCTGCCAGGAACAGGCTGGGCTGCTCTTTGTTGTCGCCACAAACGCCTGGCTCGAAAGGTACAGGAATTGGCCGCCCAGTGCCGAGTTCGTGCTTGATCCTCCGGCATTCGCAAAATCCGGATGAGTGCAATCGGCCCCGGTGTCGAGAACAGCGACTTTCACGCGCCCCAGACCCGCCGTCGCTGACGTAAGGTATTGATTCGGAATCAGGCCCCATGCCTGCGCCGCCTGCACCGTCTGCAGCGCCCATTGGCTCGCCAGGCTGGGATCATTCGCCGTTTGCAAGGAGATCCGCCGGACGTGATTCGGCTCGGCGTATTCCACCAGGGGATGGGACGCCAGCAACGTGATCACCGCGTCTTTCAGCCGCCCCGGCGGCAGACTCACCACGTGCAGATTGAGTCTGCCCAGAGCACGTGCGAATCCGCCGGGCAACAAGCCGGACACGATCGAGGTGATGTCCGCTCCCGGCTTGACCTGCAGAATGACTTCACCGGGGACGCTGGTTTCCCCTGGCGTCTCCAGAAAGGCGCGGCCAGCCCAGGCGACGGAGACAAATGAGAGTGTGAATAGAACGAGGATTCTTTGAAGCAACGGGATCTTCCTTGCCGTATGAGGCTACATACCTACTTCGGCACGAACTTCCTAAAGGAACACTGATTTTCCGGTGTATTGTCTCCAAAGATTATACCTAAGGACTTCCTAGGACGGTATTCTTTATTGAGCAGGCATACTCATACGGGAGGAAGAAAATCTTATGATTGAAGACTAAGATTAGTGGACATCTGCTTGCTAATCTGATAGACTGAACGCATGGACTTCAACCGCCTCACTGAAAAAACACAAGCCGCCCTCCAGGCCGCTCAGTCGAAGGCCGTCCGCAATGGGCAGCAACAAATCGACGTCGAGCACCTCCTGTCCGCGTTATTGGAGCAGGAAGGAGGGCTTGCCTCTTCGCTGTTGCTCAAAGCCGATTTCCCGGCAGAGACGCTGCACCGCCGCCTGGAGCAGGAAATCGCCCGCTTGCCGAAGGTATCCACTCCATCCGGCACTCCGGACCAGATCTTCCTGACAGCCCGTCTTCAGCGCCTGCTTACCCAGTCCGAGGATGAAGCCAAGCGCCTCAAAGACGACTACGTCTCGGTAGAGCACATCATCCTCGCGATGACAGACGACACCGGAACCACCGGACGGCTGTTCAAGGAGTTCCACATCACGCGCGAACGCCTGATGCGTGCTTTACAGGAAGTGCGCGGCAGCCAGCGCGTCACCACGCAAAACCCCGAAGTAACGTATGAAGCACTGGAGCGCTACGGCCGCGACCTGACGAAGATGGCCGCGCAGGACAAACTGGACCCGGTGATCGGCCGCGATGAGGAGATCCGGCGCGTCATCCAGGTGCTTTCCCGGCGCACCAAGAACAACCCGGTACTGATTGGCGAACCCGGCGTCGGCAAGACGGCGATTGTCGAAGGACTCGCGCAGCGCATTGTTCGCGGCGACGTTCCCGAAGGCCTCAAGAATCGCAGGGTCGTCTCTCTTGACATGGGGGCCCTCATCGCCGGGGCGAAATTCCGAGGCGAATTCGAAGAGCGCCTGAAGGCCGTTCTGAAGGAAGTGCAAACGGCGGAAGGCGAAATCATTCTCTTCATCGACGAACTGCACACAGTCGTCGGCGCAGGCAAGGCCGAAGGATCGATGGATGCCGGCAATCTGCTGAAACCGATGCTCGCGCGCGGCGAACTGCATTGCATCGGGGCGACCACACTGGATGAATACCGCAAGAACATCGAGAAAGATGCCGCGCTGGAGCGCCGTTTCCAAACCGTACTGGTGGATCAGCCGAGCGTCGAAGATACCATCTCTATCCTTCGCGGACTTCGCGAGCGGTACGAGGTGCACCACGGCGTGCGCATTAAAGACACCGCGCTGGTAGCGGCAGCCGTGCTTTCGCAGCGTTACATATCGGACCGGTTTTTGCCCGACAAAGCGATTGACCTGGTGGATGAAGCGGCCGCGAAACTGCGCACCGAGATCGATTCCATGCCCGCTGAATTGGACGAGATTCTGCGCCGCATCATGCAACTGGAGATTGAGCGCGAGGCTCTAAAGAAGGAATCGGATGCATTGTCGCGGGAGCGCCTCGCCAAGATCGAAAAGGAACTGGCCGACCTCCAAACAGACAGCAGTTCTCTGCAGGCTCAATGGCAGTCTGAGAAAGAGGCTGTTCAGAAGCTGCGCAATCTGCGCGAGCAGCGCGATCAGACCCGGCGCGAAATTGAAACCGCCGAGCGTCAATACGACCTGAACCGCGCCGCGGAACTGAAGTATGGAAAGCTGCGCGACCTCGAAACAAACCTGCAGAAGGAAGAGGAGCGGCTGGCCGAGAAACAGGGCCGCAAACGCCTGCTCAAAGAAGAAGTTGACGAAGAGGACATCGCCGATGTAGTCAGCCGCTGGACTGGTGTTCCGGTGTCCAAGCTGCTGGAAGGCGAAATGCAGAAGCTGCTGCATCTCGAAACAGAACTGCACGCTCGTGTCGTGGGGCAGGACCAGGCGGTTACGGCGGTGGCTGACGCTGTCCTACGGGCGCGCGCCGGATTAAAAGATCCGCAGCGCCCGATCGGCAGCTTTATCTTCTTAGGTCCCACGGGTGTGGGCAAAACCGAATTGGCACGCGCCCTGGCGCAGTTCCTCTTTGACGACGAACACGCCATGATCCGCATCGACATGTCCGAGTATCAGGAGAAACATGCAGTCGCGAGGCTCGTCGGCGCGCCTCCCGGATATGTGGGCTACGAAGAAGGCGGCCAACTGACGGAAGCGGTACGGCGACGGCCGTATAGCGTCGTGCTTTTCGATGAAATTGAGAAAGCGCATCCGGACGTCTTTAATATTCTGCTGCAAATTCTGGATGACGGGCGTCTAACGGATGGGCAAGGGAGAACGGTGGACTTTAAGAACACCATCGTCATCATGACGTCCAATATTGCCGGCGATCTTCGAGACTTCTTCCGTCCGGAGTTCTTGAATCGCATAGACGAAATTATCAACTTCCACTCGTTAACGGAAGATCACCTCAAGAAGATCGTGGAGATCCAGCTGAACGGCCTGCGCAAACGCCTCGCCGAGCGGCACATCAACCTGATCCTGACCGATGAGGCCCGCGCACACTTGGTGCGGAGCGGGTATGATCCAGCCTACGGCGCCCGTCCCCTAAAGCGAGCCATCCAACGGGAGGTGGAAACCCCACTCGCCCGTAAATTGCTTGGCGGGGAACTGGGTGACAATCAAGACATTCTGGTGGAGGTAATCAATGGGGATCTGGCATTTGTGAATGCCAAATCCGAGTCTCATACGTCCAACTTAACAGGAGCTTAGCTATCAATGAAACGATCTTTCTTTATGGCCTCGTGCGCCGGCGTAATCGTCGGCGGCCTAATTATGGCGGCGATTTTCCATAATCAGCTGCCCACCGCACAAACGCCCTCGGTCCGCGCGGACGACTCGCGCACCGCAGTCGGTCTCACAACAACTTTTGCACCAGTCGTCAAGCGCGTTACGCCGGCCGTGGTGAACATCGCCTCGACGCGAGTAATCAAAACCTCGGCTGGAGACGGATCGTCGGCCGACGATTTCTTCCGGCAATTCTTCGGAAATGGTTCCCGCCGCGGCCCGCAACAGCCAAGCGAGCGGCGCTCTTCAGGTCTAGGCTCCGGCGTCATTGTTAGCGCAGACGGTTACGTGCTCACTAACAATCACGTGATCGAGGGTGCGACCACGTTAAAGGTTTCCCTTTCGGATCGCCGCGAGATGAACGCCAAAGTGATCGGCAGCGATCCGCAAACCGACATCGCCCTCCTAAAGCTCGACGGCAAGGATTTCCCGTATCTCCCAATGGCGGATTCCTCCACTGCCCAGATCGGTGATGTCGTGCTTGCCATTGGAAATCCATTTGGTGTCGGACAGACCGTCACCATGGGCATCATTGGAGCCAAAGGCCGCGGCGGCCTGGGCATTGAGGACTATGAAGACTTCATCCAGACCGACGCCGCGATCAATCCCGGCAACTCCGGCGGCGCGCTGGTGAATGCGAATGGCCAGTTGATCGCGATTAACACGGCTATTCTCGCTGGAAACAACGGCGGCAATCAGGGTGTCGGCTTTGCAATCCCGATCAACATGGCCCGCGAGGTAATGGACCAATTGACGAAGACCGGCAAGATTTCCCGCGGCTATATCGGCGCTGGCATTCAAGATGTGACGCCGGCACTCGCCAAGGCATTTAAGGTTCCCATGGGTGGTGCGTTGATTCGCGAAGTGGAACCAGGTTCTCCGTCCGCCAAGGCTGGATTAAAGGCCGGCGACGTGGTCACCGCTGTCAACAACGTCCCTGTTGTCGATTCGAACGACTTTAAGCTGAGGATATCCCGAACTGCCCCAGGCACCGCTACGTCACTGAAGGTGTTGCGCGATGGAAATTCCAGCGAGATGTCCATTACTCCAGGCAAGCGGCCCGGTACTCCAGTTGCCAGTGCGAACGGCGATTCGCAATCGGCCGATGGAAGGCCAACGGCACTGAAGGGCCTTTCACTGGATACCTTAACTCCTGAGATGGCCAGCGAACTGAAGCTGCCGGCGAACAGCTCCGGCGTTGTGGTGACCGATGTGGATCCGGGAAGTTCGGCAGCCTCCGCCGGGCTTCGTCAAGGTGATGTGATTCAACATGTGAATCGGAAACCAGTCTCGAACCTGTCGGAATTCAATGACGCAATTCACCAGGCCGGGAATGATTCGGTAGTGCTGCTGGTAAACCGCGGCGGCCAATCGCAATTCATCGTCGTGGAGCCGAGTTAAGCGCACCGCACTCAGCTTTCTTGCGACCGGGAACAGCATGCTGCATCCAATCAGATAGTAAGAGGAGCAAATACATGAGCGACCAACAAAACGTAAAAGTGCTACCGATTCTACCTTTAAAGAATGCGCTGCTGTTCCCAAATCTGCTGATGCCGCTCTCGGTTGGCCGCTCGACTTCATTGGCCGCCGTGAAAGCGGCTCTGGCGACCGAAGACAAAGAGATAGTTCTTGTCGCGCAGCGTGATCCGGATGTAGAATCCCCGACGCAGGCCGACCTGTATTCCGTCGGCACCCGCGCCGTGATCCGGCGCATGTCCAAAGCAAACGAATCGATGGTGGAAGTGCTGGTGATGGGTGTAGAGCGCGTCACCGTACTGAAAGTGGAAGAAGCGGATGGGTATCTCCAATCCCGTGTTCTCCCTTCGGTCCTTCCTGAAGATGGCGGCGCCGAAGTCGAAGCTCTTCATGGTGCGTTGATTGAACTTTCCAATAAAGCCATTGAGCTAACCCAGGTGCAAGCCCCACCGGAGATTCGTACGCTCCTGGCAAGCAATGACGATCCATTGCGGC
Organism: Bryobacteraceae bacterium; assembly: GCA_040002435.1. GTDB lineage: Bacteria > Acidobacteriota > Terriglobia > Bryobacterales > Bryobacteraceae > JANXXV01. The sequence continues at coordinate 1,903 of JBDUEM010000262.1, read as the reverse complement.
TCGTGTTTCTGCTCGCCAGCGTTTTAGGACTTGACGTAAAGAAGGAACAGGCGCTGCTGGAATCGCAGACGCGTGTAGATGCGCTGCGCCTGATGCACTCTTACCTGAGTCATGAGATTCAGGTGCTGGAATTGCGCAGCAAGATCGCCAGCAACGCGCGCAGCGAAATGTCAAAGGAGCAGCGCGATTACCTGCTCCGGCAGCAGATGCGCGCCATTCAAACGGAACTCGGAGAAAAGGGATCCGATCAGGCCGATACCGACCTGCTTCGTGAGCAGGTGGAAAAGGCCAACCTTCCGGAAGAGGTGCGCAAAGAGACCGAGCGCGAACTCTCGCGCCTCGAAAAACTGCCTTCGGCTTCGCCGGAGCATCATGTGGTGCGCAGCTATATCGAGATGATTCTCGAATTGCCGTGGAACACCGGCACAGACGATCAGCTCGACATCTCGCACGCACGGCAGATCCTTGACGAGGACCACTATGCGCTAAAAGAAGTAAAGGAGCGCATCCTCGAACACCTTGGCGTGTTGAAGATGAATCCGACGGCGAAGGCTCCAATCTTGTGCTTCGTGGGCCCTCCAGGTGTTGGTAAAACATCGCTGGGTCAGTCGATCGCCAGGGCCCTCGGCCGCAAATTTGAACGCGTCAGCCTGGGTGGAATGCACGACGAAGCCGAACTGCGCGGCCACCGTAGAACGTACATCGGCGCGATGCCTGGGCGTATGATTCAGGCCTTCCGGCGAGCCAAGGCCAACAACCCTGTGCTGATGCTGGATGAGATCGATAAACTCGGACGGGACTACCGCGGCGACCCTGCGGCGGCACTGCTCGAGGTGCTCGATCCGGCGCAGAACAAGACGTTCCGCGACAATTATCTGGACCTGCCGTTCGATCTATCCAAGACGCTGTTCGTTACGACGGCGAATACGTTAGACACGATTCCACGGCCTTTGCTGGACCGCATGGAGATCCTTAACCTGCGCGGCTACAGTGAAGAAGAGAAGATCGAGATCGCCGTACGCTATCTCATCCCGAGGCAGTTAGCCGAAGCCGGCCTGACGGCCGAGCAGTTGGTGCTGTCGAGCGGAACGCTGCAGAAAGTGATCTCCGGCTATACGCGGGAAGCTGGTCTTCGCCGACTGGAGCGGGCCATTGGGAAGCTCACACGCAAGATAGCCCTGCGCTTCGCAGAGGGCAACACGCAATCGGTTGTCATCGGACCGGATGACCTGGAAGACTTGCTTGGACCGGAGCCGTTTACTCCGGAAGAAGCAAGACGCGACGTACCTCCCGGCGTGGCCACCGGGTTGGCCTGGACCGAAACCGGCGGAGACGTTCTCTACATCGAAGCGTCGCTGCAGCCGAACGGAAAGGGTCTCACTCTGACCGGACAGTTAGGTGAGGTGATGCAGGAATCGGTGAAGGCGGCACAGAGTTACATCTGGTCGCACGCCTCCGAACTGGGCATCGACCCCGAGGTCTTCAACAAGAATGGCGTTCACGTACACGTACCAGCGGGCGCGATTCCCAAGGATGGACCCTCGGCCGGTGTGACAATGGCGGTTGCATTAACGTCCGCCTACACCGGAGTGCCGGCCAGATCCGATACGGCGATGACCGGCGAGATGACGCTAACCGGCTTGGTTCTGCCCATCGGCGGAATCAAGGAGAAGGTGCTGGCAGCCAGACGCGCCGGCATCAAGCGAGTGGTGATGCCGAAGGCGAACAAGAAGGATCTGCGGGAAATTCCAGACGCAGTCCGGGCCGACACGGAGTTCATCTTTGCCGACCGCATCGGCCAGGTATTGGAAGCGCTGATTCCGAAACTGGCGGATCGCCTCAGACTGACCGCTTAACACGACCACCAGCGGACGCCCGGCTGAAATGGCCGGGCGTCCGTACC
>JBDUEM010000261.1:0-10468 GCA_040002435.1 Bryobacteraceae bacterium | reverse complement strand
CGGAGAGGGGCGACGCTCATTCCCAGTCCTCGATTGACATAAAGGGAGTTCCCTACTGCGCCGTAGTTTGGCGCCCAAGCGTCCGCGTGTACTTTGCCCTCCTTCTCAAAAGTCAGCCAGCTCCACTGCGGCGTAAAGGGTAATCTAATCTGACCACCATGAGTGTGCCCGCATATGGCCAGTTGAGCAGAGTGTGCAGGCAAGGCTAAGAACGAGTCAGGGTTGTGCATAAATACAATTCGCGGAGCATTTTGTGGAACATTCCGCAGCGCCTTTTCAGCACGATCTTCGTGCGCCCAATGAGATCCCAATCCTACGATGTAGATTGGGGGGCCACCCTCCCGAAGTGTCACGGAGCGGGCCTCGTTGTTAAAGACTACGATACCGATCTTCGTCAATTCCTGGGAAAGACGTTCCGCGGTCTCCAGTTCCTTCGAGTCCTCCCTCTCCACCATGGAGTAATCGTGGTTGCCAAGTACTGCAAAGGTACGGATGCCGCTTTTGACGAGCGGAGCCACCATCCTGACGGAGGCTGATATCTGCTCCTCGTCCTGGGCCGGATTCTCGGTGAAGTCCCCACCGATGAGCATGATGTCTGGCCGCTCGCGAACTAACAGTTCAATTGCCCTCTGAATGGTAGCCGAGTTATTCCCCCACATGCCGATTTGCAGGTCAGATATGAAAGCTACACGTTTCCCTTCCCACTCAGGAGGAAGATTAGCGACCGACCCGACCTCTCTTGTTTCGACCAGGACCCGCGGTCCGATTAAAAGCCCCCAGAGGCAAAGGCCGAACAGCAGGAACACGATGGCAGCAGAAAGCCATTTTAGAGCCCTCAGCACTACGCCGCGAGTGCCGCTCACTGGCCATTCACCACGGAATTCCCCGGCGTGCCCTTGACATCGCATAGCGCCGATGAATCGCCCAGTGGTGAGCCCTCGGTTACGGTCATGCTACCGTCAGTCTCAAGCACTACGGCCCCAACCTTTTCAAGCCTCGCAATCCCTTGTGCACGAATTGCCGCAAGGACTTCGTCCCGATTAACCCGTTCGTCACGCATACCGCTTTCGAGAAACACACCTTGCCAGACGAGTAGTCGGGGATCGGCCTTGACCATCCGCCGAACGAAGGAGGAGCGAACGGCTAGCCACGCTACCAAAAACTGGTGCTACTAACAGCGTTAGAGCAAAGAGGCCGTCGGCAAGCGGAACATCCTTCGAAAGCAGTACAGATGCGAAAGTGGACCCAAGGGCGACCGTAACTACCAAGTCAAATGCGTTCATTTTTGACAGGGTTCGCTTCCCTGAGATCCGCAACAGGAGGACGAGCCCAATATACGCCGCAGTGCCCACAACCAGAATACGGCCGAGGTTTGCCCAGTTCTGAAAGAAGATATCAAGCATACGCTTGCGGTCGTCCATTCGGTCCGCTAGCTAAATACCCCGCTTGCAGTCCGTCTTCACCGCACGTGCAACAGAGACGTTATCTCTCCGCTCAAAGTGTCAGGCAAATATCGATGAGACACTTGCCGCGTCGTTAAGGTTGAAGAGAAGAAGCGAGTTCTGGAAGAACCGACCCGACCGCCCATTGACCGCCAACCACCATATCTCCCCCCAAATGGCATATAGTCCCGCCCCATCACTACCCGCGTGCTCCCCGCCCGATCCGTCGCCAGATACATGGTCCCGCTCACCTGGGTGGGCGGGGTATGCCGGGGCGGTGGGGATGACGTTGAAGTTTACCGGCAAGGAAAGGGATGTGATGTGGGGACGTCGGGGGCGCAGGGGAGGTTCACTTCAGTCGATCCTGTATCCGGGGGGCGAGTGATCCACAGAGTTGGAACATGTTCGCGTATACTCGTCGGGCCGCTTGCGCGGATTATCGAAGACCACCAATACGGCGAGCCCTACTCCAAGCAGGACCGGTTACGCTGAGTCAGAAGCGATGGGCCGGGCGATGGTATCGACTTGTAAGATCACTCATTCGATCGCGGCGTCGACGTAAACAGAAACCGTTCCCGATTTCGGATTTAACCCGATCAGATCGCTGCGTCCGTCCTGATTCCAGTCGAGCAACGAGAGCGACACAACCGGCCCATCAATGCCGATAGCGACGGGGCTGCGCAATGTTCCGTCGCCATTACCTGCCAGCAGCAGCAAGGCCCGTCCGGTCCCTGCCACTACGTCCAATTTGCCATCCCCGTCGAAGTCAGCGGCGGCCATCGTCGTGAAAGTACCCGTTCCGCCCGCGAGGCCGTCACTGCGGAAGGCATTTTCGAAGGTCCCATCGCCTTTCCCCAACAGCACCGCTATCGCGATGCCGAGGTTGATCACCAGGTCTGGCTTGCCGTCTCCGTTGACGTCGGGCGTCAACAGTGCGCCGGGGAATCCGTCCATTTGGTAAGTGGCCGATTTTTGAAATGTTCCGTCGCCCCTGCCTAGCAATATCTGCAAGGCGGCGCCCGAGGATTGGGACGTCGCGGCCAAGTCGGGAATTCCATCCAGGTTGAAGTCCGCCGCGGCCACCGGACGGTTGCCGGTAATTCCGGAGATGCGCTTGGGCAGCTCAAAGCCGCCACAGGGCGTGCTGAGCAGCAGGAGCCCGTCCTCAGCCGCAAAGGTGATCAGCAGGTCGGTAAGACCGTCGTGATTGAAATCGGCCGCCGTCAGGGAAACGGGATTCTTGCCCACCGGGATCTGCCGCGCCGGCTCCAGGCTTCCATCCGCTTTGACGAACAGCACCGAGACATCTTCGGAGCCGCTGTTGAGCGTCGCGATGTCGGCCATTCCATCGCCGTTGAAATCCCCGGTCACCACTTGCAGAGGTGTATCGCCCACCGCGTAGGCATCAACGGTCTGTAGCCCTGCGCGATATACCACGACGCTGTTGGCGATGGCGTTGAGTACAGCCAGCGCGGGTTTGCCATCGGGATCGAACGCTCCAGTTGCCGCCATGGATGGGCCGGACCCGATCGTCAGGGCCGGATGGAACAGCCCTTCGCCTCCCCCGTAGGCGACCGCCGCGGATCGCGAAGAGTGATTTGCGGCGATCACATCCACTACCCCATCGCCGTTCATATCGGTGGCGGCGATCGCGTACGTATCGCCTTTCAGCAGGATGTCAGGCATCCTTTGAAAAGTGCCGTCTCCTTTACTGAGCAGGATCGCAACCGAGCCGCCGTAGTAGTTCCCAAAGACCAGGTCGGCGATTCCGTCGCCGTTGAAGTCGGCGCTGGCGACCGAGAGCGGACCTTCCTTCATCTCGAATTTGGCAGGTATTCCAAGGCTGCCGTCGCCATTGCCGAGGGCAACATAGTATTCAGAATTGTAACCGCTCGCGATGGCGACATCAGGAACTTTATCGTTGTTGAAATCGCCGATTGCCAGGTCGGCCGGACGCCCCACCGGGACGGCCGTGATCGATCGAAAGGTGGCTGCGGCGGTTCCCAGCAGGATAGAGACCGAGCCGGTTCCGTAATTGGTTGAGTCAACGGCGGCGATCACCAGGTCGGGAATGCCATCGCCATTTAGATCGGCTGCACGGATAGCGACCGGCTCTCCGTTCACAGCGTAAGCGGTGGCGGGCGCAAAGGTGGCGTCCCCGTTCCCGAACGCAACCAGGACGCTTCGGTCCTGTCCGACGGCGAGGTCGGGAATTCCGTCTCCGTTGAGATCGCTGGCCAATACGGCCAGTCCCCTTGCCCCGAAGCCTAGCCGCACTGCATCTGCGAATGTCCCGTCGCCCTTCCCCTTCAGCACTACGGTGATGTTCGGATCCGTGCAGACGGCGATCACGTCCAGATTGCCGTCCCTGTCGAGATCGGCAACGGCAATCTGGCGAACGGAGGAGCCGACCACGGTCTTGCGATGCTGCTGGAAGGCGCCGCCGGCCGATCCAAGTACGATCTCCACGGCTGCCCCATCATAATCGCCGACTGCCAGGTCTACGACGCCGTCGTTGTTGAAGTCGCCGCTGGAAACCGATATAGGGCCGGCGAAGGGCACTCCGACAGTCGCCTCCGCCACCGTATGGAATGTCAGATTTTGGGCCGGCGCTACGAGGGCGGCGAGCCAGAGCGAAACGATCAGTTTGCGGGCCATCACTTAAGTAAGCGGAATTGACGCGCTAAATGCGCTCATTGGCCTCCGATTGCACCGGGCGTTCATTCCTGATAGCTTCATGGCTGTGACTCGGCGATACGTGTGCCTGCTTGTCCTAATCTCCACCCGGTGTCTGCCGCTGCGGGCGGAGGACGTGGAGTTTCGGGCGAAAGTCGCGCCATTCCTGGCAAAGAATTGTTATTCCTGTCACAATCCAAAGCTGAAAACGGCGAATTTGAGCTTTGATTCCGGCGTAACGCCGAAAGATCTCGTTGTGTGGGAGAAGGTTTTGGACAGGCTGAGCACCGGGAAAATGCCGCCGCCCGGATTGCCGGTGCCTCCAAAAACCGAAATTGCCGCGGTTACGCATTGGATCGAGGGCCTCCTGGGGCCGCCGGGCGCGGATCCGGGACGAGTTACGGCCCGGAGATTAAACCGCGCGGAATACAATAACACGGTTCGCGATTTGCTGGGCGTCTCTCTGCAGCCCGCGGATGAGTTTCCGCTGGATGATTCCGGTTATGGATTCGACAACATTGGCGACGTGCTGTCGCTCTCGCCGATGTTAATGGAGAAGTACATCAACGCCGCGCGGAAACTGTCGAGCGTGGCGGTATTCGGCGAGCAGTATAGTCCGAAGGCAACGAAGCTGGCACGGTTCCTAGTAAAGAAAAATCAGGATGACACTGCTTCCGGACCGAGCGTTCTGCCATTCTCGATGCGAGGCGCGTTGTACGGGAGCTTCAATTTTCCGGTGGATGCCGAGTACGAGTTCCGGATGCGCCTGACCAACTACCGGGCCCGCGGCCGGGGGAAACCCTCAACGGAAGAGGACAACCGCAAGGCGTATCCGCCGGTCGAGATGATTTTTAAGCTGGACGGCGAACCTATCAAGACCGATGTGGTGGAGGGCAACATCGACTACCGCTATACCCGCGCCGAGTCCACGGTTCGCTATAGGGTGCGCGCGGGACGGCATGACCTGCGGGCGTCGTTTCCGGAATTCGCCGATCTGCCGGATCCGCGCAACAACATGAATCCCGATGGGCGGCGGCAGGTTTATGTGGAATACCTGGACATCGTCGGCCCATATAATCCTACAGCGGACCCGCCTGCGAGCTACGGACGGATCTTCGTCTGCGGACATAAGCGCGGTGGTCATAACCCGGAGTGCTCGCGCCGTGTCGTGGAGAATCTGGCGCGCCGCGCCTATCGCCGTCCTGCCACGCCGCAGGAAGTGGACCGGCTTACCGGTCTTGTGGCGATGGTTCAGAAGGACGGCGAATCCTTCGAAGAAGGAGTACGGATCGCAGTCCAGAGCGTTCTGGTCTCCCCGCAATTTCTTTTCCGCGTTGAACACGACGGAGCAGGTGCTTATCCGGTCAGCAATTTCGAACTGGCATCGAGGCTCTCTTATTTTCTTTGGAGCAGCATGCCGGATGACGAATTGATGAGGGCCGCTTTACGCGAGCCGGGCGTGCTGGAGGGGCAGATCCGGCGCCTGCTGGCAAGCCCAAAATCGGACGCGCTCGTGGAGAACTTCGCATCGCAGTGGCTGAATCTCCGCCTGCTGGATCGCAAGCGGCCGGACGGCGCACAATTTCCTACCGTTGACGATGAACTTGTGGATGCCATGCGACGGGAGACAACGCTCTTCACCGAAGCCGTGGTTCGCGAAGACCGCAGCATCCTGGATTTTCTGGACGGCCGCTTCACGTTTGTGAACGGCATTCTGGCACGGCACTATGGGATCCCGGCAATCAAGGGAGAAGCCTTTCAACGGGTGGACTTGGATGGAGACCAGCGCAGTGGAGTGATGACACAGGGCTCAATTCTGACGCTGTCTTCCTATGCCAACAGGACGTCCCCCGTCATTCGCGGCAAGTGGGTTCTGGAAAACCTGCTGGGCACGTCTCTGCCGCCGCCTCCCCCGGACGTAGCCGCGCTGCAGGAAGCCAACCTCGGCACCGAGGCTTCCCTGCGGCAGCGCCTGGAACAGCATCGTGCGAATGCAACTTGCGCGGTGTGCCACAACCAGATGGACCCAATTGGGTTTGGGTTAGAGAACTACGACGCGGCCGGCGCATGGCGGACACACGACGGCAAGTTCCCTATCGATAGCTCCGGAGTGCTGCCGGACGGAACGGCGGTAAATGGGCCGAAGAATCTGAAAGAGATCCTGCGCGGCAGATCCGATGGCTTTTCGCGAAACTTCGCGGAGAAGCTGTTGACCTACGCGTTGGGCCGCGGGTTGGAGCCCTACGACCGGGCGGCGGTGAATCAGATTGTGGAGAACGCCGCGGCCAAGGATCATCGTTTCTCGGCTTATGTGATGGAGATTGTGAATAGTAAGCCTTTCCAAATGCGGAGAGGGGAGGGAGGAAGCAATGGTTCCAGGTAAACATCTCGCCAGGCGAACCCTGCTGAGGGGGCTGGGCACTGCGCTCTCTCTGCCCCTGCTGGATGCCATGGTGCCTGCGTTCGCCAGCGCAGCGAAAGTGAAAGCGGCCTCGCCGTGCCGGATGGCATTTCTTTACGTGCCAAACGGCATCGTGATGAACCAGTGGACGCCGACGAAAGAGCCTGGCGTTTCGGCGCTGCCGCGGGAGTTGCCGCGCATCTCCCAGGCATTGGCGCCATTTCGGGAAAACGTGATGATGCTGACCGGCCTGACTCACAACACCGGACGCGCGTTAGGCGACGGACCGGGCGACCATGGCCGCGCGGGAGCCAGTTATCTGACGGGAGTTCATCCGAAGAAGACATACGGCAAGGACATTCACGTCGGCATCTCTGTTGATCAAGTAGCGGCCCACGCTCTGGAAGGAAAGACCCGGTTCGCTTCGTTGGAATTGGGATGCGAGGAAGGAGTGCAGGGCGGCAGCTGCGACAACGGCTATAGCTGCGCCTACAGCAACAGCATCTCCTGGCGATCGGAGTCTTCGCCGATGCCGCCGGAGATTCGTCCGCGCGCCGTGTTTGAAAGACTCTTCGGCAGCGGCGATATAGAACGCGATCCTGCGCGGCGGGCGCGGTTGGAAAAATACGAGAAGAGTATTCTGGACGGCGTGGTTAGCGATGCGCAACAGTTGCAGGCAAGCCTGGGCGGCGCGGATAAACGTAAGCTGGACGAGTACCTGTTTTCGATTCGCGACATCGAAAAACGAATCGCGAACGCGGAGCGTACGAACGTTCAACGGAAGGCTCCGTCAATGGGTGCGCCGCCGGCCAGTATTCCGGCGGATTTTTCAGAACACGCGCGTATTATTTTCGATCTGATGACACTGGCGTTCCAATCCGACATGACCCGCATCATCAGCGGCTTGCTGGCAATCGAACAGAGCCCGCGGTCGTACGCCGAGATCGGCATCCCTGAAGCGCACCATGGACTGACCCATCATCAGGGCGACACGCAGAAAATCGAGAAAGTTGCCCAGATCAACTGCCACCACGTGAAACAGTTTGCCTACTTCCTGGAAAAGCTGAAAGCTACTCCTGATGGCGATGGCACGCTGCTGGACCACTGCATGATCACCTATGGCAGCGGCCTGAGCGAAGGCAATACTCACGACCATAGCAATCTGCCGATGGTGCTGGCCGGTGGAGGCTGCGGCAAACTTCGTCCGGGGCGACACGTGCGCTACGCGGACGAAACGCCGATGACGAATCTCTACGTCGCGCTGCTTGACCGCATGGGTGTTCCCGTGGAATCCATGGGCGACAGCAACGGCAAACTGGGATATCTCTCCGACATCTAAGCTCGCCGCAGTATCCTTGTTACATTGCGGAGGCGAATGCTCGCTTTATTGAACGGACTGCTGTTCGATGGCTCCGGTGAAGCACCGGTGCCGGGAACACTATTGATAGACGGTGATCGAATTGTGGATGTTGGGTCCGTGTCGTACCCGCAGGATTGCCAAACACTGGATTGCACGGGGCTTGCCATAGCCCCCGGCTTTATTGATCTTCACAGCCATTCCGACCTGCAAGTGTTGGAAGACCGGATGGAGAAGGTGAAGCAGGGTGTTACCACGGAAGTGGTTGGCAACTGTGGCTTCTCTCCGTTTCCTCAGGCCGGCGATCCCAAGACTTTGCACGAGTTTGGCGCCGGAATTCTGGGCAAGGCAGACGACTGGGGCTGGGCGACGGCTCGCGAGTACCTGGAACAGGCCGGCAAGACGGCTACGAAGCTGCACGTTGCTCCCCTGATCGGCCATGGCAGCTTGCGGATCGCCGTTGTGGGCATGCGACAGGAAGCGCCTTCGGCCAGCGAACTGGACCAGATGGCGGGTTTACTCGAAGACGCCCTGGACGCGGGTTGCCCCGGCTTCTCCACGGGCCTGATGTACGCCCCGGGATCGAGCGCGGCGAAGGACGAGCTGGAACATCTCATCAAAGTAGTCGCGCGCAAGGGGAAGATGTACGCGACGCACATGCGCAGCTATTCGTCCGGGCTGCTGGACGCGGTTCGCGAGCAACTGGACCTGGCTCGCGCCACCGGCTGCCGTCTGCAGATTTCGCACCTGCAGGCCGCCGGCCGCGCCAACTGGGGATTACAAAAACCTGCACTCGCCGAAATCGAAGCGGCACGGGCGCAGGGGATGGACGTCGAGTTCGATATCTATCCTTACCAGTGTGGAAGCACGGTCCTGACGCAGTGGCTACCGCAGTGGGCGATGGACGGCGGGACCGGGAAGCTGCTGGAACGAATCGTAGATCCCAGCGTTCGGAAACAGTTGCTGAAAGAGATGGCGGAAATGCTGGCGCAGTTATGGAGCGACGTCACCATCTCGGCCGTAGGCTCCGAGGCGAACGCCGACTACGTAGGGATGAACATCCAGCAGATCGCTGACCTGCGCAACGCCGATCCGGCGGAAACCGTTTTCAATCTGCTTACGGAGGAACAGGCCAAGATCAACGTCATCTCCTTTAATCAGAGCGAAGAGAACCTGCACGAACTGATCGCACATCCACTCTGCTCCATCATCAGCGATGGTTTCTACGTGAAAGGCAAAGCACATCCCCGTCTGTATGGAACGTTCCCGGAACTGCTGGGAACGGTGGTGCGTGAGAAGGCCTGGGTAGGGCTGCCGGAAGCGATTCACAAAATCACCGGCAAGCCTGCGTCCCGCTTAAAGCTCAAAAATCGTGGACTCCTGAAGAAGGACTACTTCGCTGATGTGACCATTTTCGATGCGAGCCATGTCGCCAGCCGGTCTACCTATGACACACCGGCCCTGGACCCGCTCGGCATCGTGCACGTTCTGAAAGATGGCCAGACGGTTTACGGTGGCGGACCGGCTGCCGTATGAGCCGCCGTTGGGTTGTTGTCGCGCTCATTTTCGTCGGGATTCTCATCAGCTACGTGGACCGCGGCAATCTGGGAATCGCCGCGACTTCGATCATGCGCGACTTCCAGTTCCCGCCCTCGTCCATGGGAATGCTGCTGTCGGCGTTCTTCTGGACGTACGCGCTATTCCAGATTCCGGCGGGGTTCATCGTGGACCGCATCGGTATCCGCCGCGTTTATGCCGGTGCGTTCCTGGTCTGGTCTCTTGCTTCCGCGGCCATTGCCTTAAGCCGCGGCCTGCCCGATATCCTGGGTCTTCGGCTGGTGTTGGGACTGGCGGAAGCAGTTGGGCCTATCGCCAGCTTGTCGTTCATCCGGCGCAATTTCTCCGGAGCCGAACAAGGGCTGCCCACGGCGATATACATCGCGGGGCAAAACGCCGGTCCTGCGATTGGAGCGCTTCTGGGAACCATGCTGATCGACCAGTTAGGCTGGCGTGCGATGTTTGCCATCACTGGATTGGGCGCGCTGGTATGGCTCCCTTTCTGGTGGTTCCTTGCTCCTCCGGACCGCGTGGCACCTGTCAAGGCGGCCGTGCCGGTGGAAGCCCAATCGGGCATGCCGTGGAGAATTACGCTGCTGAGCAGAGCGTTCTGGGGGATGACGCTCAGCATCTTCCTGTCCTCGTATTATTGGTTTTTTTTGTTGACCTGGGTTCCCACTTACCTGACAAGTACTCGGGGCTTCACCACGTTGGAGATGGGACGGGTTCTTTCGACGCCGCTGTTCATCATGGCGGTTTTTAACATCGTCGCCGGCTCCATTGCGGACCGGTTGGTGAAGCGCGTGGGATCGGTATTCCGCGTTCGGGTGGCATTCTCCGCCATCGGTTATGCCACATCCGCCATCGTTCTGCTGCTGCTGGTCCTGCCGGGCAAAGAGGTTGTGCTGCCCATCCTCATCGTTTCTATTTGTGCAACTGGAATCGGAAACTCGAATTTCTGGGCCATCTCGCAGCACGCTCCGCCGGCTGGGCTTGTCGGTCGGACTATCGGCTACTTGAATACCGTGGCGCAAC
>JBDUEM010000260.1:0-10542 GCA_040002435.1 Bryobacteraceae bacterium | reverse complement strand
ATCTGCCGCTGGCACGTGGAGGAGTTCGCTTACCTGGTCGCCAAGCTGAAATCGATGCCGGAAGGCGACGGGAATCTGCTGGATCACACGGTTCTGGTCTTCGCGCATGAACATGCCGAAGCCAATGCGCACAAGAACAACAACCTCGCGATGATCATTGCCGGTCACGCGGGCAGCTTGAAGACCGGCTTACATACGCGCACCACCGGCACCGTTGGCGACCTGTACCTCACGTTATCCGATGAACTGCTGAAGGCGAATCTGCAGAAGTTCCCCACCGCAGAGAAGAAGCTTACGGAGATTGTTTAGCGGCGGCGTCGATATTCGGGGCCATTGCCAACCGGATGTCACGCAGCTTCGGCATTTTTCGCAGCGGCTCCAGATTTGCTCTCGAGACCGGCGTGCGGCTGAGGTCCAGCCGTTCCAGGTTCACCAGGCCCGATAGCGCGGCCAGCCCGCGAAGTTCCTTTCGTTCCGCTTCCGCCTGACCGGGCTTATCGGCGCCGCGGTCGGTAACAGTCGCGCCATTTAAGCTGAGCGACTTCAACTGTTTCAGTGCTCCGATCTGTTGCAGGTTCGCTTCTGTCAGCGGGAGGCCCCATACGCCGGAATCCACCCATTGAATTCCGCCGGCATCCAGATCTGTCAGCGCGGGCAGCAGCCGCAAGGAAGACAGGCAGGATCCGGTCAGGCGGTTGCCGCCCATCACGAGCTTTTCCAATTTCACCAGCGGCGCGAGGTTCTCAAAGCCGTCGTCATCGACTTGCGTGAACCCGATATCGAGCGACCGAAGCGTTGTCAGTTTCGCCAGATGGTCGAACACCTTGCTGGTCACCTTGGTGCCATGCAGGTTCAGGTGCAGCAGCTTCTTCCAATCCGTGAGATGCGCAATTCCGCTGTCGGTGAAGTATTCCGCGTAATACAGATTCAGATCCGTGACGTATCGCAGCTTCTTCAGGTGTTCCAAGCCCACGTCCGTGATCAGTGTGTGCGAGAGGTCCAGTTTCTGCAATTGCTCCAACTCGCCGATCCGCGCCAGATCCACGTCGGTGATCCAACTGGCCGCCAGGTCTGCGGTGACGATGTGTCCCGTGGAGTCTGTGGTGAAGTGGCCACCCTGGGCGGTTATCCATTTTCCGGTTTCTGCGTCCGGGGAAACAGCGAGCAACAGTAATGCGGCAATTGCGATCATGTTCTACGCCGGTTCGGCAGCGAGGATTCCGGATCCCAGATCACCTTGCACTCCGGAAGCCGCTTCCGCAACTCGGCCACTCCTTTCGCGGTCACATAGGTGTGATACAAATTCACCCGGCGCAAGTGGCCAAACCCGACAAGGATCGGGATGGCCGCGTCGCCCACATTGGTGCTGTCGAGGCTGAGGTCCTCCATGAATTCGAGAACCGTAAGCTTCCCCAGGCCTTCCTCGCCAACCTCGGCGTAATCGATGTTCAGACGGCGGAGATTCTTCAACTGTGCCAGGGATTCCATTCCTGCATCGCTGATTTTGTCGCGAAACAGATCCAGTTCCCTGAGGTTTCGCAGGCCCGTCAGCTCCTTCAATCCGGAATTGCCAAACCGGCCGTCGCGGAGCCAAAGTGCGGTCAGATTTGGCATCCCGCCGACGGCGGCCAGTCCGGCCTCGGTGATATCCACGCCCGATAAATCCAGCTCCGTCACCGATTGCAGAGTGGCGAGATCCTTTAGCCCGGAATCGGACAGGTCTGTGTATGCCAGAGATAAATGCTTGACTGGAGGCAACAGAGCCAGGGTTCCGTTTCCAACCGGAGATCCGGTGAGGCTCAACTGCTGCAAGTTCTTTAGCGTTGCCAGGGGACGCAGGCCTTCCACGTATGTGTTCTCGAGGCTCAGCTTCGTAAAGGCGGTGAGTCCACTGAGGTGGGCAAGGCCCTTCTCGGAAACACCGGTGCCATTGAGGTTGAGGTCGGTCAGATCCGTCAGTCCGGCCAGATGCTTCAACCCGAGATCGCTCACTTCGGTGGCGGCCAGATCGAGCTTTCTCAGGTGCGCCAGGTTTTGGACATACTGCAGAGTCGCATCGGTCACCCGCGTGGTCGCCAAAGTAACGGCCACTACGTGTTCTTCCTCCATTACCGCCTTGCCGCCCATTGCACGAATCCAGCGCGCGATGCTGTCCTCTGATTTCCCGGACGGCTCAGGTACGGGCTTGCCGGCCATCACCGGCGCGGCGTCGATAAACACGAACGAGGTCTTCGTGAGGGCGGCGCGCAGGTTGTCGATCCCGCCGCGTGACACCCTTGTATACCGAAGGTCGATCTCGCGTAGCGCTGTTAAAGGCTTCAGGCGATCCAGCCCGGCATTCGTCACCTTGGTGCGGTAGAGATTGAGATACTCCAGATCGCGCATCTCGCGCAAGATTTCCAAACCCGAATCGGTGATGCCCGTGCCCATCAGGTTCAGCTTGCGAAGGTGCTTGAACTGCGTGAGCTTTGCCAGGCCGGCATCGGTGATGGAGGTCCCGTGCAGGTCGAGATCTTCCACGTTCTGCAGGCCGGAGATCGCGCCCAGGCCCGCGTCGGTAATTAGTGTGTCGCCGATCCACAAGCGGCGCAGACCGGCCATCCCAGCCAGGTTATTCATTCCGGCATCGTCAAATGGCGTGATGGTGACGTCGAGTCCCACCAGATTCTTGAACGCCGCCAGCGTGTGTCCCTTGATGCCGGATTGCCGCAGAGACAGTTCCCGCAAGCCAGCGAGGCCCTGAATGGAGTCAAGGCCGGAATCGTGAAAACGGATGCGGTCGAGGAAGTGGTAGCTGAAGGTAAGCTTTTGCAGGCCCGAGGTGGAATTGAGGTAGCGCAGGTCCGTGCTGCGGTCCTTCCCGCCGTCGGCATTGCGGTTCCACATCGGCCCCGGCAGGTAGAGCTCCCGCAGGCCGGTCAACCCGGAGAGACGGGCAAGGTCTTCGGGTTCTACGTTTGCGCCGACCAAGTCCAGAATGCGGATCTCAAAGGGGCCTCCGGGAAGGTCCGCAGTGTCCGCAAGGCGCTTCCGGTCACCGTTAAGGACGACGGCGCCGCCCATCACAATGGCCCACTCAGCGACCGAACGATTCGTATCAATCACTCGACCAGAATTTTATCATGTAAGCGGCCATGGGTATGATATGGATAATGTTCCGATTGATGCTTGGACTGGCCGCACTGCCGTTGCTCGCGCAACCAGGCCCGGAGTTTTTCGAAACCAAAATCCGGCCCGTGCTGGCCGCTAACTGCTATGCGTGCCACGGCGCCAAAATGCGTCTTTCCGGACTCGACCTTTCGACGGCCGCCAGCTTTGCCAAGGGCGGGGAGCGAGGGGCGCTGGTGGATCGGGCGAACCCCGAGAACAGCCTTTTGCTCAAAGCCATCAGCTATCTTGGCGACTTCAAAATGCCGCCCAGTGGCAAGCTGAAGGCGGATCAAATCGAGAACATCACGGCCTGGGTGAAGTCCGGCGCGGCGTGGCCAGGGGGAGCGGTGGAACCGCAGCCGGCAACGCCAACCTTGGCCAAGTACAACTTCACGAAAGCGCAGAAGGCGTTCTGGGCGTTTCAGCCTATTAAGGATCCGGCTCCGCCGGAGGTGACGGATACGGCTTGGGTTCAGTCGCCGATTGACCGCTTCATCTTGAGTGAATTGGAGAAGAAGAACCTTAAGCCGGCACGTCCGGCCGATAAGCTGACGCTGTTGCGCCGGGTCACTTACGATTTGACGGGGATGCCGCCGACGCGCGAGGAGATTGAAGCGTTTGCCGCGGACAAGTCCCCGACGGCTTTCGCCAAAGTGGTGGACAGGCTGCTGGCGTCGCCACGATATGGGGAACGATGGGGCCGCCACTGGTTGGACGTAGCCCGTTATGCCGATTCCGCCGGCGATGACGATGACAATCTTTACCCGTACGCCTACAAGTATCGCGATTGGGTGATCAACGCGTTCAACAAAGATATGCCGTTTGACCGGATGGTCCGGCTGCAAATCGCGGGTGACCTGCTTCCCGCCGACAACCCCAGTGAAGTGAACACGGAAGGAATCATCGCCACGGGCTTTATTGCGCTTGGTCAGAAACCGCTGACCGAACAGAACAAGCCGCAGATGTTGTACGACATCGCCGACGAGCAGTTAGATACGACAGGCCGGGCGCTGATGGGTCTGACGCTCGGCTGCGCGCGCTGTCACGATCACAAGTTCGATCCCATCCCGACCGCCGACTATTACTCCATGGCCGCGATGTTTCATGACACGCGAACCATCGATATCGTAGACAAGCTGGTTTCCACGGTTCTATTGGTGCCCCTTGCGCCGAAAGACGTCACGGCGCGTTACCGGCAGCACGAGGATCGAATCAAATCGAAAACCCTGCAGATGGACGCTATGGTCGAACTGGCGTTTGAGGCGCGGACCGACCTACTATCCGCCCAAACCGCACAGTACATGGTGGCCGCCGCGCGGAATGAGAAACCGGCCGGTCTGGATCCGGAGTTGATTGATCGATGGGCGAAATACTTGAAGTCCACGGACGATGTGCGGCCGCATCTTATCAAGTGGAACGAAGCGGTCGCCGCGGGACGGATTGAGGCCGCCGCCCAGGAATACCAGCAAGCGCTTCAGGCCCGGACAGCTTTGTGGTGGAAGACGATGGCTGAGTGGCGGGAATCGGTCCGCGCCGCCGCCGAGAAAGGCACGCTTCCGCCCGAGGCGCCGAAGTTCGAAGGCGGCGAGGACCGCTTCTTCTTTGAGACTTGTCTGGATGGGAAAGGTCCATTTACCCTGCCGGACAAAGAGCCCGAGAAGTTGCTTGGCGCCGACGTTCAGGCGAAGGTCGCCGCATTCCAGGCGGAGATTGCGGAACTGAAGAAGACCGCGCCTCCTGAGCTGCCTTTGAGTTGCGGCGTTGAGGAGGGCAAGCCCGAAGAGGCTCGAATCCTGATTCGCGGTAACGTTGCCAGTAAGGGCGCGGTGGTGCCCCGGCAGTTTCTGCAAATTATTTCCGGTGAGAATCAGACACCCATCAAGCAGGGCACGGGACGGCTCGAGATGGCGCAATGGCTGACCTCTCCCGACCATCCGCTCACTGCGCGCGTGATCGCGAACCGCATATGGCAGAATCACTTTGGCGAGGGCATCGTCCGCACTCCCAACAACTACGGCCGCACCGGTGAACTTCCCACACATCCGGAACTGCTCGATTTCCTGGCTCGCCGCTTCATGCAATCCGGCTGGTCGTTCAAGGCAATGCACCGCATGCTGCTGCTCTCCAGCACCTACCAGATGAGCAGCCAAACCACGCCGGAGGCGCATGAAATCGATCCGGCGAATCGAATGTTCTCTCGCGCTGACCGCCGCCGGCTGGATTTTGAGGAGATCCGCGATTCCCTGCTTACTTACTCAGGCGAGCTCGACCTGACGATGGGCGGAGTGCCTGATCCGGGGCAGAACGTGGACTGGCGCAAGGCCGGAGCCTACATCAGCGCGAACAAGGAACCGCTGCTCAGCGTTCGCCGGTCGGTGTACCTGCCGCTGCGCCGCTCCAGGATGCCGAGTCTGCTCACGCTGCTGGATTTTGGCGATGCAACGACGCCGGGCGAAGGCCGTGCCCGCACGAACACGGCTCCTCAGGCGCTCTTCATGATGAATAGCGAGTACGTTACTGAGCGATCGCGGCGCTTTAGCGAGTCAATCCAGGAAAAAAACGATGACGCGCGCGTGAACGCTGCTTATCTGGCGATTACCGGAAGGCCCGCCGACCGGGAGCAGGTTCTGGCGGCCTTAGAATATATAACAGGCTTCCGCACAAAGACAAACGATGCGGCGGCCGCCTGGCAGAGCTTCTGCCGTGCCCTGTTGGTATCGAACGCATTCCTCTATGTTGACTAGACCTCTTTCCCGTCGAACACTGCTACGGCAAACGGCCTGCGGCTTCGGCTCGCTGGGTCTCATGGGCTTGCTCAACGGCGAAACGCTGGATCCGCTGGCGCCCAAGACACCACACTTCGCACCGCGCGCCAAGCGGGTGGTCTTCCTGTTCATGCACGGCGGACCTTCCGCTATCGACACATTCGACCCAAAGCCGAGACTGGATCGGGACGACGGGAAGCCGCTGCCCTTCGACCGCCCCATGGTCTTTGGGAACGGCAAGGAAATGGGGAACCTGATGAAGTCCCCGTGGAAGTTCAAGCGCTACGGGCAGAGCGGCATCGAGGTAAGCGACCTTTTCCCGCATATCGGCTCCTGCATCGACGATATCTGCGTCATGCGCTCCATGGTGGGCGACAGTGTGGCGCACGGCGGGGCGATGCTGCAGTTGCATACCGGCTCGCACGTCTTCACACGGCCCAGTATGGGCAGTTGGCTGCTGTACGGCCTGGGCAGCGACAATCACGATCTGCCCGGGTATATTGGCATCCGCCCTTCCATGACGCACGGCGGCGTTCGCAACTGGAGTTCCGCGTTTCTCCCCGCGGCCTATCAGGGTACGGCGATCGGCAATTCCAAAGTTCCGGTGAAAGAGCTGCAGATTCCCATTGAGAATCTGGTTCGGAACGGCATGCCGACTGAGATACAGCGCTACGAATTGGACATGGTGCAGAAGATCAACCGGCAGCATGCCATGACGCGCGAGTTCGATTCCGAACTGGATGCCCGCATTCAAGCACTGGAGCTCGCCTTCCGCATGCAGGCGAAGGCTCCGGAGGCGTTCGACATCGAAAAGGAATCGCCAGCGACGAAGAAGTTGTACGGCCTGGACAATCCGGAAACCGCGGACTTCGGCTGGCAGTGCGTTTTGGCGCGGCGGCTGCTAGAGCGCGGTGTGCGCTTTGTGGAATGCTGGCACAGCAATTCCCAGTGGGATCAGCACCGGGAACTGGTCCGGCTGCACACCAAGAACGCGCGCGAAGTGGATCTGCCGATAGCAGGCTTGCTGAAGGATTTGAAGGCCCGGGGACTGCTGCAAGACACGCTGGTGCTATGGGGCGGAGAGTTTGGCCGGACGCCTCTGGTGCAGGGTGGTGACGGGCGGGATCACAATCCCTACGGCTACACGATGTGGATGGCCGGCGCGGGCGTGAAAGCCGGAACCACTTACGGCGCCACTGACGAGTTCGGCTATCATGCCGTGGAAGACCGCATGCACTTGCACGATCTACATGCGACCATTCTTCACATGATGGGCTTCGACCACAAAAAGCTTACGTACCGATATAGCGGGCGCGACTTCCGCCTGACCGACGTGGCCGGGGAAGTCGCGCACAAGATTTTGGCTTAAGTCTTCGGCTGGCCGAACAGCAATTGCGTAAACTCAACCAGATTCCTGCGCCACACGGGCCACGCATGGGCGCCCGGCGTCACGGTCCACTGATGCTTGATGTTGCGTTCCGTTAAGGCGGCGTCCAGCCTGGTGTTCGCCTCAAACAAGCCGTCGTCCTTGCCGCAGGCAATCCACAGCAGCTTCAATTTATCGTTCGCCTTGCTGTCCAGGTTCGGGAAGGTTTCCGTGAAGCTTGCAGGCACGCCACCGGAACTGAATGCGCCGATGTAAGCGAATTTGTCTAACTGATTCAGGCCCACGCGCAGAGACTCCGCACCGCCCATGGAAAGTCCGGCAATTGCCCGCTGTGTCCGGTCCTTCGACACGTGGTACATCTTTTCGACTTGCGGAATCACTTCCGTCAGTAGGGAATCGCGGAACCCGTCGAAGCTGCGCGTACGCACGGCCGGATCGCGCTGCGCCTTCAGTGCCTCCATGGTGCCGTACCCCAGGGGCATGACAACGAGCATGGGTTTCACTTTTCCTTGCGCAATCAGATTATCGAAGATGACGTTTGCCTGACCGACGGCGGTCCATCCGCTGGCGTCGTCACTGAAGCCGTGCAGGAGGTAGAGAACCGGATAGGTGGCCTTCGCCTTGGGATCGTAGTTCGCGGGCGTGTAGACGTACATATCGCGATTGTCGTTGGCGACCGTGGACTTAAAAAAGTGATGATGGATGGTGCCGCGCGGAACGTCATTCGTCTCCCAGGGGAGCGATGAAGGGCCAGGGACATGAAGCATGCTGCTGGGTCCCAGGAGGTTCGGGACTACTGCCGAATTGCCCGTGTCGACTGTAGTTACGCCGTCCACGCGAAACGAATAGCCGTAGAAATCGGGTTCCAGTGGATCGGTAGTCACGCTCCAAACCCCTTCCTCATCCTTCACCATGTCAAGGGGTTTGCTGGTTGCGCCGTTCACCGTCACCTTCTGCGCATTAGGCGCGCGGTATCGGAAGGTAACGCGATTGTCGGACTGCACCTCCGGCGAAACCAGCCGGGGCGGCGGGGTTGGCCTTGCCGCCTGAGGGGCCTGCCCCAACAGCGGAAGCATCAAGAAAAGAGAACAGACAAATATACGCATTGTTTTCCTCCAGCTCAGTTATGGCACTGCTTGCAGGCTGTCTCTTTCGGATACAGGAGATGCGCCTTTACAGTCGAGCCATGGGCATTATGACAGAGTCCGCACTCGGTCAACACGTTTGGCTGGTGAGTGTGGACTTTCGCGAAGCCGCTTTGCTGATGACAGGTAAAGCACGCGTCATTCTTAAAACGGAACCTGCCTCGGCTGCTCAGCTCGTGGCACTGGGTACACGGCACGTCCGCTACCGGCGGATGCTGACGAAATTTCTCGTATCCGGCCGGAGGATTCCGGCCGACAAAGAAATGTACGTCCTTGCGGCCGCCGTCCCAGATCAATGCCAGCAGGTGCTCTCCAGGGGTGGCTTTCAGACCCAGATGCAGGACGTTCGGAAACGGCTTCTCCGGTGTCAGCGGCTTGCCGTCCAGTTCCAGTTTGCCGTCGGGCGCTGTCGCGACGATATCCACCTGATCGGACGGCATAGCAGCCTTGTCAGCGGGCCGCATGATCTTCCCCGCGTCCTCTGCCGACAGCAAGGCAGCCAGGAAGAATAACGCCAGCATTCTCATTTGCGAATGCGAACGAAAGAGGAATCGATCTGCGAGATCTTTGCTACCCCGGCCATTCCCATGTCAGCGCCCAACTCCGCGCGCAGCAGTTCAATCACGCGGGCGACTCCCGCTCGTCCAAATGTCCCTAAACCCCACAGGTAAGGCTTGCCGATCCCTACGGCCGATGCGCCCAGCGCCAGCGCCTTGAAGATATCGGTGCCCCTGCGGAATCCGCCGTCGATCAACACCGGAATCTTGCCGTTTGCCGCCTGTACGCACTCCGGCAGGGCTTCAATTGTTCCCCCCACCTGATCCAGTTGCCGTGCGCCGTGATTGGAAACCACCACGCCGGAAAGTCCATACTTCACTGCCTTCTCGGTGTCGTTGGACGTCATCACGCCCTTCACCATGACGGGCAGGTCCGTGCTGTCGCGTAATTGCTTCAGCGTGTCCCAGGTTGGCGTCGAGAAAGGCCGCGGCACCGGAAAGTCGCCCGCCGTCCACAAGACATCGTTCGGGCCGTATTTCAGGTTGCCCGCCGCGTCGCGAGGAATTCCATTGGCCTCGCACCAGCCTCGCGACAGCCCATTGTGGATGCTGCGTTCGCGGTGGGACACATGGTAGATGTCCACCGTGACGGAAATTCCGCTGCAGCCCTGATCCTGCAGCTTCTCGCCGAAAGACGCCATCTGGTTTTTGGTTCGCAATTCGGCCGCGCTGGTAAACTGCCACCAGACTTTGGGACCCATGCCGGCTTTGGAGATCTTGTCGATGCCGCCACGGGTAATCATCATCGTGTTCGACATCCCCGCGGCGTAGGCTGTCTCCTCTTCGCCATTCTTGAAGAAGCAGTTCTTGCCACCTGTCGGACAGATGAAAATCGGGTGATCCAGCTTCTTGCCGAACAGCGTGGTGGAGATGTCGATCTTGCTCACGTCATACTGCAGGAACTGCGGCCGGATAATGATGTTGTCGAAGCGGCGGGTGTTATCACGCAGCGAGGCTTCGTCATCCGATCCCTCGTCCAGGTAGTCCCAGGCGAGCGGATCCATCTTCGCTTTGGCGAGCTTAGCGAAGTCGAAGACGTTTACCGGCTTCAGCAGCGGGTCGCCCAGTTCGCTGTACTTCTTGTCGGCGCGCAACAGCGGTGAAGCTGCCATGAATTGAAAAAATTTGAGTGCTAAGTCTCTTCGTGTCATAAGAGCAAAACGTCAGCCTGACAATATCACGCCGGGCGCTTGATTGCCAATACCGGACTTCCTCCAGAGCGCCTCAGAAATAGAATTTTAGGGCGAGCTGAATCTGCCGCGAAGTGCGCTGATAGACGGTTGGACTTCCAGCGCTGGTGATCCTCGCCACACCGCTGAAGCCGATGCTGCTGTTGGGGTTATTGAATTGCGGTGTATTTAAGGCATTAAAAGCCTCGGCACGGAACTCCAGGCGTCTCGCTTCTCCAAAGGAGAAGTTCTTGAACATGGAAATGTCGATTTGTTTGGTTCCCGGCCCCACCAGGATGTTCCGTCCGGAATTACCGAACGTATAGATCGCCGGCGCCGCGAAGGCGGTAGGATCAAACCAACGGTCGA